>NZ_CP006882.1:1800000-2111515 GCF_000161795.2 Synechococcus sp. WH 8109
GGACGTCGGGAAGCTCAGCGGCGGAGAGAAAGCCCGTCTGGCCCTGGCCCTGATGCTGCTCACCCCCTGCAATCTGCTGGTCCTGGATGAGCCCACCAATCACCTCGACATTCCCGCCAAGCAGATGCTCGAGGACGCCTTGATGGCCTACGAGGGAGCCGCGCTGCTGGTCTCCCACGACCGCTATTTCATCTCCCGCGTCGCCAACCGCATCGTGGAACTGCGGGACGGAGAACTGGTGATGTATCGCGGCGATTACAACTACTACCTCGAGAAAAAAGAGGAAGAAAGGGCAGCTGCGAAAGAGAAAGACTTGGCTTCGGAACGGGAGGCCAAGCGGAAGGCCAACAAGGAGAAGCAGAAGGCACGCGACGCCCGCCGTAAAAAGGCGGCCTGACTGACATCAGACGACGGCAACGAAAACTTCACACAGGTTTAGGCAGGAAGACTTATTTCTCTTTACCTGCTGTTTTCATCTGCATAGGCTGACAAAACTGACCTTCCAGCCCCGATGAGCATGGTTCCCGGCCCCGGCAACAGCGAACCCGTTGGTGGTTCAACAGCCCCCGGTCCGGCCCCCCATGAGCAGACCTGGGATGCAGTGGAAACCTATTTCCAGTGCATCACCACCTGTTCGCTGGACGATGGCGACTGCATCACCCAATGCGTCGAACAACTGAGGGACGCCGACGACGCCTGAGCCAAAAGCTTCAGCCAGGGGCCAATGCCGACAAATCGACGGGCTTGACGTTGATCGAGACCCGCTCCTGAGCTCGCTGCACCTCGAGCGCAACCCAGGCACCCACACCGCGGCGTTCAATGGCACTGACCACCGCAGCTGGGCCCTCAACCGCCTGGCCATCCAAGCGAAGGATCACATCATCCACCTTGAGCCCGGCGCGGTCCGCCGGCCCTCCAGGTTGAACAGCGCGAATGACCGCACCTGGCGGCACCGGGGATGTGGGGGTGGGCCGGGGCACCGGCGACAGACGGATGCCGATCACCGGATGACGGGCCTTGCCGCTGTCCACCAGCTGCTGGGCAATGGTTCGAGCCCGATTGATCGGAATGGCAAAACCCAGACCTGCCCCAGGCCCTGATCGCACCAAGGTGTTGATGCCGATCACCTCACCGTCGGCATTGAGCAGTGGCCCGCCCGAATTACCAGGATTGATCGCCGCGTCGGTCTGAATCAGGTCAAGACGTTTGCCGGAAATTCCTAACTGAGCAACGTTGCGGTTGAGGTTGCTGATGATTCCCAGAGTCACCGTGCTCTCCAGGCCAAAGGGATTTCCCACGGCAATCGCCCAGTCGCCCACGCTGAGCCGGTCGGAATCCCCCAGATCCGCGACCGGCCAGGGCCCGGCGCCCTCCAGGCGCACCACCGCGAGATCAGTGAGGCTATCTTTGCCAACTATTCGGGCGAGCACCCTCCTGCCATCGGAGAGCTCCACGCTGAGTTGATCCGCCCCTTCCACCACATGGGCATTGGTGAGCAGCAGGCCCTTGGCATCGAAGATCACTCCACTGCCTTGGCCGCGCTGCACCCTGGAGCGCGGACCTTTGGCGCGTGGGATGCCGAAGAAGTGGCGAAACAAAGGGTCCTGCATCAGGGCCGGCGGCACACCCGCAACACTGGACTGCTTGACGGTCCGCGCCGTCTCCAAGCTGATCACTGCCGGACCACTGCGCTTCACAGCGGCAGCCACAAACGAGTCGCGACAGATCTCCGGGCGCGCCTCTGCTTGCTGAGGACCAACGATCAAGGGAAGCGACAACACGCCGGCCACCAGAACTCCCCCCGCCAGAGCAGAGGCGACAAACGAGCGGGACGAGGAGTTGACCACAGCTTCAGGGCGATCGGCTGCCTCGACGCTACGCAGAGCAGATCCAAAAACAGCCACGTTCAATTTCAAAGCTGTGACCACATGCGACCGGGGTGCCGATAGCGTGAGAATGCAGACATTCAGCTGGGTCGGAGGGTCATGCTCGGTTCGCTGTTTCCCCTCATCTACGGAGCGCTATTCGTGGCCCTGTTGTGGCAGGCCTTCCGCGTGATGAGCAAGGGTTTCCGCGCTGCCAGCGGTCCGATCAACAGCTCGCCCAACAACGCTCCGAACGACCGCACAGGCCAGGTAACCGTCCACCCAGAACTGCTGGACAGCGAGGGACGCATCACGGAAGAGGCCCTGCTGACGGTGCGCTTCGGCGGTGACGATGACGAAGCCTCGACGGCCGCGGGACCCGGCACTGAATAAATTGGGCGCTTGAAGTCGACAGGGGTCGCCTGAGTGGATCAGAGAACACGCATCGTTGCAGCAGTCATCAAAGGCCTCAAGCTGCCCCCACGGTTTCGGCTTCGGCTGATGAAAGAGGACCCCGTTCGCCTGGAATTGAGCCTGACGCCGGCCTACGGCAAGGACCCCATCACCGTGGGACTTGTGGAATCTCTGGATCTGGTGGCCCGTCGTGACCGGGAAGGCCGGATCCCCCGCGACCTTCAGGGCACCTGGGACTGGACCGTCCGCCACGGCCAGGTGAGCACCGGAGGCTGGAACCCTTATCTCAAGGAAGCCCTGCAGACCATGTTCGAGACCGGTCTCCCGGCCATCGTGTTTGAAGAACTCACAGGAGAGGAGTACCACCCCGTGGATGGGACCCGCCACGTGCGCTGATCCAGCACGGGGGTTGTGTAAAGGCGTGCGAATGAATGCAGCAATGCAACTGACAAGGGGGCTAGACCGGAATCAATCCGGCCTTTAAGAAAGTCTTCATGGCCTCCCTTGTCGTTTCCATCGGCCCGCTTGTGCGGCTGTTGGCGGCCGTCGGCGCCATCAGCAGCCTGGTGCTTTTAGGCCTGATGAATCTCATCCCGTGAATCGAGCGGCAACACCGCGTTGAGCCAGTTCCCGATCGACGCCCTGTTGAAGCAGATCTGTTCTGCGGTCCGCCCGGGGAGAACGGTTCTGCTCCAGGCACCGCCCGGGGCGGGCAAGACCACACGGGTTCCCCTGGCGCTGATCGGAGCCCTAACAGAAGGCGAGGGCGTTTTTTTTGCAGAGCATCGGAAAATCTGGATGATTGAGCCGCGGCGGCTGGCCACCAAATCGGCCGCCGCCCGTCTTGCCGAGAGCCTTGGAGAAGACATCGGCGCGCGCATCGGTTATGCCGTGCGCGGGGAACAGAAGCGATCCAAGCGCACCCAGGTGGAGGTGATCACCGACGGCCTCTTCCTGCGGCGCTTGCAGAGCGACCCCTCGCTGGATGGAGTGGGGTGCGTGATCTTCGATGAATTTCATGAGCGTGGGCGTGATACGGACCTATCCCTCGCCTTGCTGCGCGAGGCGAGGCCTCTGCTGAATCCAGATCTCGCCGTGATCTTGATGTCGGCCACGCTGGATCTATCCGATCTGAAGGAACGACTGCCCGAAGCAACGGTGCTGGAAAGCCCGGGCCGCAGTCACCCGGTGGACACCCACCACCAACCACCACGGCCGGACGAACCCCTGCCGAAGCAGGTGTTACGCGCCATCGAGCAACACGCCCTCGACCAACCGCAAGGCAGCGGTGTTCTGGTCTTCCTGCCGGGGCTGACGGAGATTGAACGCTGCATGCAAACCCTGACAGCAGCCCATTCCCTGCAGAACTGGAAGATTCAGGCGCTGCATGGCCAAATGCCCCTGCAGAAGCAGAGTTTAGCCCTGCAGCGCTGCGACCCTAACCAGGACGGCAGCATCATCCTGGCCAGCGCCATTGCCGAGAGCTCCCTCACGATTGATGGGGTGCGCCTGGTTATTGACAGCGGCCTCAGCCGTCAACTGCGTTACGACCCCAACACCCGCATGGAGGGCCTTGAGACCACCGTCTCCAGCCTGGCCAGTGCAGAGCAGCGCCGGGGCCGGGCAGGCCGGCAATGCCCGGGCCACTGCATCCGCCTCTGGTCTCCGGCAGAGCAACAGCGGCGCCCCCCCTTTCACCCCCCTGAACTGCTGTTAGCAGATCCCCAGCCCGTGCTGATGGAACTGGCCCAGTGGGGGGCTGGGCTGGGTGAAGAGCTGCCGTGGCTGGACCCTCCCCCCTCAGCAGCCATGCAGGAGGGGCAGCACGGCCTTCAACAGCTCGGTCTGCTGGAACACGACGGCCGGATCAGCGATCGGGGACGGCTGATCGGCGGCCTCGGCGTTCACCCTCGTCTCGGCATGCTGCTGGTGGAGGCCCACGAACAGGGCGTCCCCCAGCTGGGCTGTGATCTGGCGGCCATCCTCAGCGAACGGGATCCCTTCGATCGCCGCCAGGTCGGCAGCGATCTCGAAGCTCGTCTCAACAGCATCCAGCGCCATTCATCCCTACGAACGCTCAGTCAGCAACTTCACCGCCAGCTGAAGCGACTGGGTACCTCACCCCAGAAGCGAGACGCTTCCGTCAATGCTGGCGATCTGATCCTGGCGGCCTTTCCGGAATGGCTGGCTCAACAGCGTCCAGGCCAGGTCGGTCGCTATCGGCTGCGTCAGGGCCGCGGAGCCACCCTGCTGCCCTGGGATCCGCTCCAGGGCAGTCCAGCCCTGGCCGTCGCCAGGGTCGACATGGGCGGCCGTGACACGCGGATCCAGATGGCGGTGGCCCTCAGCCAGGGCACCCTGGAAAGCATCGCTGAGCGGGACGGCTACTGGCAGGACGAGGCCCGCTGGGATCCCGAACGCCAGCGGGTCCGTGCCGAACGCCAGCTCAAACTGGGGGCATTGGTGGTGCACCGAACGCCACAACCTTCGCCAGCCGCAGCGCTGTGCCGCACCCTGCTGATCGAGCAGCTGAAGAAGAATGGCAGTCTTGATGTCCTGCCCTGGACGGACAGCAGCGATCAGCTGCGCCAACGGCTGGCATGGATGCACCAACAGGTGGGCGTCCCCTGGCCTGATCGCGATCTGACAACCCTGCTGGAGCAGGCTGACACCTGGCTTGGTCCAAGCCTGGAAGGCTGTCTGGGCTGGAGCGACATCAGCGCGACAGCCTTAGAAGAAGCACTCTGGGGCGATCTGGACTGGAGCTTCAGGCAACAGCTGGATGACCTGCTGCCGCGCCGCATCCCAATCCCCTCCGGCCGGCAAGCCGCGCTGCTTTACACCGCCGACGAGGCGATCCTCGCCGTGAAATTGCAGGAGATGTTCGGATCTGACGACGGCCCCCGCGTGCTGAACGGCCGTATCCCCGTCACGCTGGAGCTGCTCTCACCAGCCGGACGCCCCCTGCAACGCACCCGCGCCCTCAAAGGCTTCTGGGAAGGCAGCTACCAGGAGGTGCGCCGGGAAATGCGAGGGCGCTACCCCAAGCACCCCTGGCCCGAAGACCCTCGACAGGCGCTGCCGACGTCCCGGACCAAGCGCCGGTCGGACGGATGACAACCTTGAAAAACAGGCAAAAGCCCAATTGAGTAGCCCTTAGCACATGCAACAAAACTCCAACCTTTGTTACATTGGTCCACATCCAAACGATTCAACCCATGTCCGACAATGCACGCTTCGGCTTCGTCAACTTCGCTGAGACCTGGAACGGTCGTCTGGCCATGATGGGCTTTGTGATCGGCCTCGGCACCGAGCTCCTGACCGGCCAAGGCATCCTGACTCAGATCGGCCTCGGCTGATTCCGATTCGCGGATTCATAGACCCCCCCGACCTGTCGGGGGGTTTTTTGTTGTCTCTCCACCAGCCTCCGCTGATGCAGCACAGTGGGAAGAATTCCGCCGAGGCTGTCGTTGGCACCGCTTTACGTTCAGAACAGACGTGATGGATCAAGGCTGCTCAGCAGCGCCTTGGTGATCTGCACAATTGGTGCCACCCAAATCCACCAGCACTGGGGCGTTCTGCTGACCACCATCTCGGCCGTTGTCTGCGTTTACTGGGGTTACGCCTACAGCCGCCTTGAGCGTTGATCGTCTTCCGACCTACTCCGTTGCTGAGCTGAACACAGCCATCGGAAGCCTGCTGGAACGCGGCTTTGCGCCGCGTTTTTTGCTGGAAGCAACGGTCTCACGCCCTCAACTCAAGAAGGGTCACCTCTGGCTCACGCTCACCGATGGCTCCGCCAGTATTTCCAGTGTGGTGTGGGCTTCAAAACTGGCGCAGTTGAGCTACCAGCCCAAGGACGGGGACGGCGTCACCGTTGTGGGCAAGCTCAATTTCTGGGCAGCGCGAGCCAGCCTTACGGTTCAGGCGCTGGACATCCGCCCCAGCCTCAGCACGGTGCTCCGTGACTTTGAACGGGTGCGTCAGCTGCTGGAACAGGAAGAGGTGATCGACCCCAGGCGTCGGAGGCCGCTTCCGAGCCAACCCTCCTCCATCGCAGTGCTCACTAGCGTGCCCAGCTCCGCCCTGGCCGACATGCTCCGTACCGCGGCGGAACGCTGGCCCCTGACCCAACTGATCGTGGTGCCGATTCCTGTGCAGGGGTCCGTGGCTCCGACGATTATCAGCACCCTGGAAAGCTTGGCTGAACGCTCCACCGAGCTGGGACTTCAAGCTTTGGTGCTCGCCCGCGGCGGTGGCAGCCGAGAAGACTTAGCAGTGTTCGACAACGAGGTCCTTTGCCGCCTCCTGGCGCACTACCCCATACCGGTCGTGACAGGCCTGGGGCATGAGGACGATCTCACCGTCGCCGATCTGGTGGCAGACCATCGCGCAGCCACGCCAACGGCGGCGATTGTGGCACTGCTGCCCGACCGCGAGGCGGAACACCAGGGACTTGTGCAACGGCAAAGCCGATTGAAAGAGGCACTGCTAGGGAGGATTCATCGCGAGCGTCAGCGGCTCCAGGATCGGGCCATTGCGCTGCAGCAACAGTCTCCACTGGAGAAGATCAGGCGCTTTCGCCAGGAGCTGGCCCAAAAGCACCAATTGCTCAAGGCACTTTCGCCGGAACGCTGGCTGAAACGCGGCTTGGCCCTGATTAGCAACGAAGCCGGCGAGTCCATCTCAAGCCTGGAATCCGTCAAGATCGGTGATCAGCTCAACATTCGAGTGAGCGACGGAAACCTTGAGGCCCGGGTCGATCAGATCCAGCGCAGTGACCCCAACACCACCTCCTGATGAGCAAGCGCCAAGTCAACAAAGTGCACCGTGATCGCATCGAAGTGTGGCGAAAGGATGCCGAAAGCCTGAGCTACGAAGAAGCCATGCAGGCTCTGGATCTGCTGCTTGCTGAGCTGCAGAACGACAATGTTCCCTTGGCGGACTTGCAGCAAAAAGTTCTCCACGGCGAGGTTTATCTGAGCCGTTGCCAGAACCTGCTCGACAGCGTCGAACAATCAATTATCGAACTCGATCCCACAACCCTTAAAGCCACGAACAATGCGTAAAGCCCTGCCTTGGATCTATCTGCTTCTGGCTGTGTTGGGAGCGATCCTGCCCTGGAAAGCCAACCTGGAGTTCATCGCTGAAGGAGGTGGACAGGCCTTTGATTTGGCGCGATTTATCGCCGACGCCAGCACCACAGCCGCCTCACGCTCCTTGAGCGCTGACCTGCTGGTGGGAGCCAGTGCCGTCACACTATGGATCTGCGTGGAAGGCCCACGTCAGAAGATCAAAGGCTGGTGGCTGGCCATCCCCTTAAGTTTTGGCGTGGCCTTTGCCTGTGCTGCTCCGTTTTTCTTGTTCCTGCGGGAACGACAGCTGCAGGCTCAAGAATCGGAATCCACGTCCTGAGCGACCACGTCAATGGTGAGATCGCTGGCGGGAGTAGATGGGGCTGCTGCACTGGCAGGATTTTCACCTGCACTGGGATAGGGCGTTCCACAGACCGCACAGACTCCAGCCCCCTTCAGTCCGGTGGCACCGCAAGCGGTACAGCTGATCATCCTGGACTGCAAAAGTTTCCAACCAATCCAGCCAAGCCCCGAGAGGATCAAAGGAAGCGCCAAAAGAGCCAGCAGCACACCACCGGCGAGATCAAGCAAGAGACGACCGGCAGCGGTTGGCACAAGCAGCAGCAAAACAACTGCAATCCACAACACTGCTGGTGGTCGATTCATTGGCTTCAACGGAGAAGGTCCGTTGAATTAGCTTCGCAGAATTGAATCAAAGTTCAAGACGTCACACTGTTCGGTTCTCCGAGCCGAGGCTTGGCAAGACGAACTGCAACCAATTCCACACTTAAACACTGTCCAAAATAAAGAATTACACCCACCAACCAAACCCAAAGCGTCAAGACCAAAACACTACCAATTACGCCATAGGCCTGATAGCGATTACCCAGAGAAACAATACTCAAACTCAGAATTTTGTTGAGAAAAGCCAGACCAAATCCAATCAACAACGAGCCTGGAATGAGAGGAATCGAAGGAACACGACGACTGGGCAACACCACCTGAAGCAGCCAGGCCATCAAGGACAAGATCAAGGCGGGGACAATTATCCGCCCGAGGGGAAGAATGGGACTTGAGCGCACAAATCCCATTAAGCCTGGAATAACTCCATCCAAGACACCAAGAATCTCTTCTGGAAGCTGCCCGACACTAAGCACTAACTGTTGAAAAATAATCAAAACAGATATTGCAAAAACCGTCAGAAAAGCCTCAACACGCGTTCGACAAAACTGCACAACTTGTTGCCACCAAGACAAACCAATTGATGACTCCGGCAGAATCTCGGACCACAGCCGATCAGCTCCACGCTGGAGCGTCAAGTAAGCGTTACTAGCCGTGAGAAGTAAAACAACAACACCGAGGATTCCAGCCCCGAAGCCTTGATCGACCAAGCCACGCAAAGTTGAATCAACCAGGCTGGTTGCTGATGGCGGTAAGACCTGCGTCACGGATGCCAACACATTATCGAGACTATCCGTTCTACCAAACACCCGTGCAGCGACAGACAACGCAATCAGAAGAAGCGGGAAGAACGACTGAAGAACGAAATACGCAAAAGCGGCACTTAAATCCACACATTCAGCGTTATTCCAACGCTGACATGCCTGCCAGATTTGCCCACTTAAACGTCGAGCAATTGAACGTCTCGGCACAGATGAGCGCAAAAGACCACTAAAACCTTACAACAAAAAAGCCACCTCATGATGAGGTGGCTTCTTCGCGGGTGGCGATGGTGATTGCTTCAGCAATCAGCACATCATCAACCTATTCAGAGAATGTTTTACCTGGCATCGAGCTATTTTCTCAGGGGGCTACCCCCCAAATATCGTCGCCGCTGATGCGTTTCACAACCGAGTTCGGGATGGATCGGAGTGGGACCACACCGCCATGGACACCAGGATAGATAAACATTCTCAAGGGGTGAACCCTGAGAACTGCATAGGATCTGCAGCTAACGCTGCACGTCTGAATCAAACAAAGAAATTAGTCTTCAGGCAAGAACCAAAATGTTGGTCAAGCCCTCGGTCTATTAGTACTCCTCCGCTGCATCCATTACTGGACTTCCACGTAGAGCCTATCAACGGGTGTTCTTCCCGTGACCTTACTGGGTTACCCCATGGGAACACTCATCTTGAGGTGGGCTTCCCACTTAGATGCTTTCAGCGGTTATCCACTCCGCACATGGCTACCCAGCGTTTACCGTTGGCACGATAACTGGTACACCAGAGGTGCGTTCCTCCCGGTCCTCTCGTACTAGGGAGAAATCCTCTCAATGTTCCTGCGCGTACACCGGATATGGACCGAACTGTCTCACGACGTTCTGAACCCAGCTCGCGTACCGCTTTAATGGGCGAACAGCCCAACCCTTGGGACCGACTTCAGCCCCAGGTTGCGATGAGCCGACATCGAGGTGCCAAACCTCCCCGTCGATGTGAACTCTTGGGGGAGATCAGCCTGTTATCCCTAGAGTAACTTTTATCCGTTGAGCGACGGCCCTTCCACTCAGAACCGTCGGATCACTAAAACCGACTTTCGTCCCTGTTCGACTTGTAGGTCTCACAGTCAAGCTTCCTTCTGCTTTTGCACTCGTCAGCTGATTTCCAACCAGCCTGAGGAAACCTTTGTGCGCCTCCGTTACCTTTTAGGAGGCGACCGCCCCAGTCAAACTGCCCACCTGATACTGTCCGCTCCCCGGATAACGGGTGAACGTTAGAACCCTAGCTCTGAAAGAGTGGTATCTCACCAGTGACTAACTCATACCCGCAAGCATGAGATCAACGTCTCCCACCTATCCTGCGCATTCAGAGCCCGGGCACAATACCAAGCTACAGTAAAGCTTCATAGGGTCTTTCTGTCCAGGTGTACGTAGTCCGCATCTTCACAGACAATTCTATTTCGCCGAGCCTCTCTCCGAGACAGCGCCCTGATCGTTACGCCTTTCGTGCGGGTCGGAACTTACCCGACAAGGAATTTCGCTACCTTAGGACCGTTATAGTTACGGCCGCCGTTCACCGGGGCTTCAGTCGCCAGCTTCGCTTACGCTGACCGGCTTCCTTAACCTTCCGGCACTGGGCAGGCGTCAGCCCCCATACATCGTCTTGCGACTTAGCGGAGACCTGTGTTTTTGGTAAACAGTCGCCAGGGCCTCTTCACTGCGACCACCTTGCGGTGGCACCCCTTCTCCCGAAGTTACGGGGCCATTTTGCCGAGTTCCTTAGAGAGAGTTACCTCGCGCACCTCGGTATTCTCTACCACCCCACCTGTGTCGGTTTCGGGTACTGGCAGTCATGCTTAACGGGTATAGAGCTTTCTTGGAAGCTTGACGTCACCAACTTCGCTGCCGTAGCAGCTCGTACTCACGCCTCAGCTCGGAACGTTTTCACCGCTCCTCAACGCCTCGAACGCTTGAACCAGTAACCAACATCTGGCTTGGCTAGCCTTCTCCGTCCCTCTTCCCAAAACATGACCGGTACAGGAATGTTGACCTGTTATCCATCGACTACGCCTTTCGGCCTCGCCTTAGGTCCAGACTAACCCTCCGCGGACGAGCCTGCCGGAGGAACCCTTAGGGTTTCGGTGCATGGGATTCTCACCCATGTTTTCGCTACTCAAGCCGACATTCTCACTTCTATGCAGTCCACGCCCGCTCACGCTAACGCTTCGCCCCACATAGAACGCTCCCCTACCATAAAAATCCGCAGCTTCGGTACAACACTTAGCCCCGTTCATTTTCGGCGCAGGATCGCTCGACCAGTGAGCTATTACGCACTCCTTTGAGGATGGCTGCTTCTAGGCAAACCTCCTGGTTGTCTATGCAATCCCACCTCCTTTATCACTTAGTGTTGATTTGGGGACCTTAGCTGGCGGTCTGGGCTGTTTCCCTCTCGACCATGGAGCTTATCCCCCACAGTCTGACTGCCTCGCTACACACAGGGTATTCAGAGTTCATCTCGATTTGGTACCGCTCTCGCAGCCCGCACCGAAATGGTGGCTTTACCCCCCTGCTGGAGCACGAGACGCTACGCCTCAACGTATTTCGGGGAGAACCAGCTAGCTCCGGGTTCGATTGGCATTTCACCCCTAACCACAGCTCATCCGCTGACTTTTCAACGTCAGTCGGTTCGGACCTCCACTTGGTATCACCCAAGCTTCATCCTGGCCATGGTTAGATCACCCGGGTTCGGGTCTATAAACACTGACAAACGCCCTATTCAGACTCGCTTTCGCTATGGCTCCACCATTTCCGGTTTAACCCGCCAGTGCCTATAAGTCGCCGGCTCATTCTTCAACAGGCACACGGTCACCCTATAAGTAGGGCTCCCATTGCTTGTAGGCTCACGGTTTCATGTTCTATTTCACTCCCCTCCCGGGGTTCTTTTCACCTTTCCCTCGCGGTACTGTTTCGCTATCGGTCACACAGTAGTACTTAGCCTTACGAGGTGGTCCTCGCGGATTCACACGGAATTTCACGTGCTCCGTGCTACTCGGGATACAGCTAGCTCAGTTCAGTTTTCGGTTACGGGGCTTTCACCCTCTGTGGCGTGCCATTCAAGCACTTCTCCTAACATTCCTGATACACGTTGCTGTCCCACAACCCCGATACTCGAAAGTATCGGTTTAGGCTCTTCCCCGTTCGCTCGCCGCTACTTAGGGAGTCGTTTTTACTTTCCTTTCCTCCAGCTACTAAGATGTTTCAGTTCGCTGGGTTGGCTCGTGCCAGCCTATGGATTCAGCTGGCCGTATTAAGGGTTGCCCCATTCGGAAATTCTCGGATCAAAGCGTGCTTCCAGCTCCCCGAGACTTATCGCAGGTAACCACGTCCTTCATCGCCTCTGTGTGCCAAGGTATCCGCCGTGAGCCCTTTGTAGCTTGACCAATTAACCTCCTGAACGCTTACCGCCGTTGAAAGCAGATTCTCAAGTTTTTATTGCTAAAAACAAGATCAAACTCTGATTCGCTCGACACGAATCAAAGAACATTCAAGAGTCTCGGCTCTTGCTCAAAAGAATTTTCATTGTTCTAGATCCAATCTCCCTTTCAGAAGATCAGATTCAAAACAATGCATCTGTAAGATGCTTTGTTTTTTCCAGACTCACCTATGCAGTTGTCAAGGTTCTGCTAGAACTTCAAATCAAATCATCAATTTCTTGATTATTTGATCCGAGCCCAGCATCTTATCAACCAAATTCAAGGCTTTAACCTAAAACTTGGAATGACAGGAAGCTGGGGTCATCCAGCGGACACATCTAAATCACACTCCAATCGAGCTCAACTCCAAAAGAATTGGAGATGGGAATCAAGTTCGGTCAGTGGAGGTTAGGAGACTCGAACTCCTGACATCCTGCTTGCAAAGCAGGCGCTCTACCAACTGAGCTAAACCCCCAACACCGAATGGGCCATCCTGGACTTGAACCAGGGACCTCACCCTTATCAGGGGTGCGCTCTAACCACCTGAGCTAATGGCCCAGGAGTCTCATCCCTTTTGGGGTGTGACCTAGACAAAGTTTAGGAACTGAAAATCTCCATTAAGCAATCAACATTTCTGCTGATTCTTAACTTCAAAGCTGAGGTACCGATCGACCTAAGGTGACAGGATTTCGGCCTAAGAATAAAAACACTCAGGCATCAAAATCATTGTGTTGTCTCCCTGTTAGGAGGTGATCCATCCGCACCTTCCGGTACGGATACCTTGTTACGACTTCACCCCAGTCATCAGCCCCACCTTCGACGTCCTCCTCCACAAGGGTTGGAGTAACGGCTTCGGGCGTGGCCAACTTCCATGGTGTGACGGGCGGTGTGTACAAGGCCCGGGAACGTATTCACCGCAGTATGCTGACCTGCGATTACTAGCGATTCCGCCTTCACGTAGGCGAGTTGCAGCCTACGATCTGAACTGAGCCACGGTTTATGGGATTTGCTTGTCCTCGCGAACTTGCAGCCCTTTGTCCGTAGCATTGTAGTACGTGTGTAGCCCAGGATGTAAGGGGCATGATGACTTGACGTCATCCACACCTTCCTCCGGTTTATCACCGGCAGTCTCTCTAGAGTGCCCAACTAAATGCTGGCAACTAAAGACGTGGGTTGCGCTCGTTGCGGGACTTAACCCAACATCTCACGACACGAGCTGACGACAGCCATGCACCACCTGTCACTGCGTTCCCGAAGGCACTCTCCTGTTTCCAAGAGATTCGCAGGATGTCAAACCCTGGTAAGGTTCTTCGCGTTGCATCGAATTAAACCACATACTCCACCGCTTGTGCGGGCCCCCGTCAATTCCTTTGAGTTTCACACTTGCGTGCGTACTCCCCAGGCGGAACACTTAACGCGTTGGCTACGACACCGAGGGGGTCGATTCCCCCGACACCTAGTGTTCATCGTTTACGGCCAGGACTACAGGGGTATCTAATCCCTTTCGCTCCCCTGGCTTTCGTCCATGAGCGTCAGTGATGGCCCAGCAGAGCGCCTTCGCCACTGGTGTTCTTCCCGATATCTACGCATTTCACCGCTACACCGGGAATTCCCTCTGCCCCTACCACACTCAAGCCCAACAGTTTCCACTGCCATGATGGAGTTAAGCTCCACTTTTTAACAGCAGACTTGAAGGGCCGCCTGCGGACGCTTTACGCCCAATAATTCCGGATAACGCTTGCCACTCCCGTATTACCGCGGCTGCTGGCACGGAATTAGCCGTGGCTTATTCATCAAGTACCGTCAGATCTTCTTCCTTGATAAAAGAGGTTTACAGCCCAGAGGCCTTCATCCCTCACGCGGCGTTGCTCCGTCAGGCTTTCGCCCATTGCGGAAAATTCCCCACTGCTGCCTCCCGTAGGAGTCTGGGCCGTGTCTCAGTCCCAGTGTGGCTGATCATCCTCTCAGACCAGCTACTGATCGATGCCTTGGTGAGCCATTACCTACACCAACTAGCTAATCAGACGCGAGCTCATCCTCAGGCGAAATTCATTTCACCTCGCGGCATATGGGGTATTAGCAGCCGTTTCCAGCTGTTGTCCCCCTCCTGAGGGCAGATTCTCACGCGTTACTCACCCGTCCGCCACTAACCCGAAGGTTCGTTCGACTTGCATGTGTTAAGCACGCCGCCAGCGTTCATCCTGAGCCAGGATCAAACTCTCCGTTGTAGATCATTTCCTCTTAGAAACTTTCGCTTCCTCAAAATGATTTGCGTCACCCATCGCTCAGTGAAAACTGGCAACAGTTGAGGCCTCCTTTCGCTGACACAAAAGGGTTCTTAAGAGTGCATCTCTAGATTTCTCTGTCAATGACTTTCCGGGATCTCAGATCCGGTTGTTGCTCCACAATTCGCACACCGACAACAAGAGAGTTCGTGAAAACTCTCCCGTTGCAGCGAATTGCTTCAGCGCAACGAAATTTTTTGACGGGACCTCACACCTTCATCGCTCTTTCATTCAGCTCCTCACCTCACCTCTCGGTTCGGCTCAGAACTAAACGCGATGAAAGCGTCAGTTCCTAAACTTTTCAATTGTCCAGGTGCGACCAAACTTTTCCTCACTCCCTCTCAGGAGATCGGTTGGTTGGTCAGCGCGGCCTCTCGCGACCGCTTGAAGAACTTACAACACCGTGGGATCGCTCCCTCTTGGTCTCGTAAGTCGCCTCAGACACATCAAGACTTTCGCCTCAAGCGCTTCGGCTTGCGCAACAGCCTCTCGGCTCCCGCGCAAGACAAAACCATAACACCACATCCCCCGCTGTCGCAACAGAGACTCTTCAGGGCTGAACCAGAGCTTCTCCCCAGGGGAGAAAACGCGCTAGGTGAGCCCATGAACCGGCCGCCAACATGGGGAAGCCGAGCTCGGAAACGTCTTCTCCTGGAGTGAGTCGGGCAGGATCCGCATCCAACCAGCGAATCGGACAACCCAGTTCGTCCAGCACCAACCAAGCTGCCGCCAGATCCCATAACTTGGGCGTGGCTTCAAGTGAGGCGATGGTCTGTCCCATCGCAACACTCACCAAATTGAGGCTGGCGACACCAAGCAAACGGATCTTCCCTGGAAAACGCTGATCCGGTTTGCGCTGCAGCACGCGAATGGAGCGACTGCAAAGAGAGACGCATGCACTTGTGGCCAGGACTCGAGTCTCCGAGGTCAAAGGCTGATTGTTTCGAGTGGCACCCCGACCACGCAAAGCGACAAAGCGTTGGTTCAGAGCTGGCACATCCAGGAAAACCTCACTGGGACGGCCGTCGACAAAGCGAGCCACGGAAATCGCCCAATAGGGAATGCCCGCAGCAAAATTGGTGGTCCCGTCCAAAGGATCCACAACCCAGTAGGCCCGCGTTTTCGGAACTGTTTTCGAACCTTCCTCACTAAGGACACCTTCACCAGGGGCGATGCTGGCCAGACCCTCCACCAGAGAGGCATCACTCCAGCGATCGCAGTCCGTAATTAGGGAGCCATCGGGCTTTACGTCAGAGCCGATCTGACCAAAGTCCTGCAACTGACGAGCACGGATGCGATCCAGCAACAGATGGACTGCGCCCAGTTGATCGTCACTCAGCACCGACGTCACCACAGAGGCTGAAGAGGGCTGGGATCAATTTGATTCACCGACGAACCTGCAGTGGCCACCGGTGGGCACGCAGTCTTAAGCGGCGTGGGCTCAATCGGTATCGATGGTTGATCAAGTTCCGGCTTTGTGGCCGATAACGAAACCGCATTGCAGGCCAGCAAGGCATCAAGACCTGTGCGGCGTTGTAGCTGCGCCAAATTGGTGTTGTAGTCACTGACGGCGCTGGCATATTTCAGCTCAGCCTGGGTGAGATCACGCTGGGTGTTAACCACTTCCCTCTGCACGCCAACGCCGGCCTGAACCCGCAGCTGAGATAAACGCAGGGATTCGCGTGATGCAAGGACCTCAGCAGCTGTGGTGTCGATGCCCTGAATAGCTGCTCGCAAGCCGAAAAAGCTTTGCTCCACCTCAAAACGGATCTGGTTACGCAGATTGGCGAAATCGAAGCGGATCTGCTGAGCAACCTGCTTGGAACGCTGGTATTCAGCACGAGCTCGACCACCGTCAAACAAGCGCCAACTTGCCGTCAGAGCCGTGCTGTTCTGAAACCCATTGGTGAAATCGCCCATGTCGATCTCGCTCAACGATGCCTTGGCGGATTGACCTTCCGATCGGTACGCCGTGGTGGAGTTCACAAAGCTAAGAACAGGCTGAACAGCAGCCAAAGATGCATTCGCTTGGCTGTTGTTAATGGAGATATCGAGAATCAGTTGATCAAGTTCTTCTCGGTACTTATAGGCAGCAACGATGCTTTCCTGCAGGGAGGAATCCCAGAGGCCCATGGGTCGCGAGGGCGTCGCGGCGGTCGGAGTGACGTCTTGAGGAAGGTCAAGCACCCTGGCTAGGAGGTGTCGCTGCTCGTCCCGAAGACGAAGATTGGATGTCAAAAGGTTGCGGTCACGAGCGAGTTGGGTCTCCGCTTCCAGGACGTCCAACTTGGTGTTCACGCCTGCGTTGAAGCGCGCCCGCGCATCGCGGTAGCTGACCAACGATGCTTTGACAGAGTCTTGGCCAATGCGCACCCCCTCATCGGCTTTCTGGAGAGCGAAGTAGGCCGTCTGCGCCTGCAAACGGAGGTCCCTAAGAGCAATCAAGTAGGAGTCACCGGCTCGCTCATAACGATCCCGAGCCGCAGCAATTTGCGGAACTCTTGCGGGATTAATCAAATCCCACCTCACACTTAAGGCACCATTGACTGTCCAAATACGGGCATATGTGTCAGATCCAAAATCTGGATTTCGGTTGGTGTAGGACTGGAAATACTCGGGGAGACCACTGGCCGAAAGGTCGACGGTGGGGTACCAGGCCGCAATGGCTGCACGTAACGAAGACTTGGCCTGATCAACCTGACTGGCAGCAGCTTTGAGCTTGGGGCTGTTGAATTCGGCCAGCTGAATTGCTTCCTCCAGAGTTATGGGGCGCAGCTGATGGGTGCGCACCTGGGATGGCGCATCGGGGAGAGCCAAGGGTGGAGAAGCAACCAGATTTTCAAGGGACGGCGGCAAAGCATTCACTGCTGGAGCCATCACAGAAGGATCAGACTTGGGACGAGCACCCTTGACATCGATCGCATCCCGGAGATTTGCCTGGTCAATCAATGCCGACTCAGCTCGTGAAGCGTCTTGACTGAGCGCAGATGGGACACCGGAAGAGACAACGCCCGCTACGAGACAAAAACCCGCGGAAAACCGGCGCACAGCAAATAAAAATCTTTTAAGAGCTTAGGGATTTTCCTCTACGGCACCCAAAACTGAGTCCACGACGTCAGCCGCCCCATGCACGATCTGAATGGGAACCGGTAATTGCGCGGCCAGGGCTTCCAGGGTCATGTCATCGAGAAAGACGGGCTCCCCTTGCCGCAACATCACCGATGGCAGCAGCAGCTCATCGCCCAACTCTTGGCCCTGTAAGCCAGTCAGCAGATCCTGTCCAGTCAGCAATCCGGTCACCACTTGATCCTGCCCCCAATAAGGACTCGGCAACCCGATCAGGTGAAACTCGACGCCATCAACAGCATTCAGCCGTTCAGCCACAGGCTGCAACGCCTGAGCCACGATCTGACCGACCACCCAGCTGCAACGACGGGGATGAGGGACCGCGCTGGGCAAATCCTCAGTTGCGGCATCCAACTCCTCTAGGAAGGCACGGATGCTGCCTACGCCGTTTTCCTGCTGCGGAAGATCCTCGTAGTTGTCCCGGGGCGGCAAGGGCAATCCCGCCACCAGGTACCACTCATCGGAGAGCCAGGCGAAACGGGTGCCCAAAACCTCCCGAAAGTGCTGCTGCATCGGTGCCACCTGAGCAATCACCCTGCGCGCGCAGTCAGGATCCACAGGAACCAAGCCATCGTCAGCCGGCCTGAAGCGGGTGAGCCCAACCGGCACCACCGCCGCAGACAGCACCGCCGGCCAGGGGCCAGCCGCGAAGGAGGCGAGGTCGTTCAGCGTTCTCTCCAAGACAGGACCGTCATTCAGTCCCGGACAAACCACAACCTGGGCATTGATTTGCAGATCGCGCTGATCAAACCAGGCGAGCTGGTCCATCACCTGGGCAGCACGCGGATTCACCAGCAGTCGTGAACGCAGCTCGGGATCCGTGGCATGCACCGACACAAATAACGGCGATAAACGCTGCTCTTCAATTCGCTGCCAGTCGGCCTCGCCCAGGTTGGTGAGCGTCAGATAGGAGCCATAGAGAAAACTCAGCCGGTAATCGTCGTCTTTGAGATAGAGACTGTCGCGCCGCCCCGGAGGCTGCTGATCGATGAAACAGAACGGACAGTTGTTGTTGCACTGGCGCAAGCCATCGAACAGAGCCTCAGTGAAAGCCAGCCCAAGGCCGTCATCGGCATCCTTCTCCAACTCCACCAGATGCATCGCACCATTTGCATCACGCACCTCAAGGCAAAGCTCCTCCTCCACGCAGAGGTAGCGGTAATCGATCAGATCGCGAGGGCGAATGCCATTGATGCTGAGCAACTGATCACCCGGCTCAAAACCCAGCTCCTCCCCGATCGAGCCGGGCTCCACGGACGCCACCACCGCGGGCTGCGGTTGACGACCACTGCCACTTGGATCCAGAGCTGCAACAGCAACCCCGGCGGATGGCTCATTCCACACAAGCCGAACTTCATCTGAACTCAGTTTGCGCCGTGAACGCCCCACCAGACCAGCAACAGGAGCCCGAACAGCAGCCGGTAAGCGACGAAGACCCAGGTGCTGTTGCGCTGCAGGAACTTCAGCAACCAATCGATCGCGAGCCACGACACCACTGCAGCCGAACCAATTCCGACCAGCAACGGCAGGGGACCGTTGCCAGGGCTTGCGGCTAAAGCATCCTTGAGCTCCACCAGACCCGCGATGGAGATGGCGGGAATGCCTAAAAGAAAGGAAAAGCGGGCTGCATCAGCACGCTGCCAACAGCCGAACAGGGCCGCCGTAAGGGTGCTGCCGGAACGCGAGACCCCCGGGATCAATGCGAGGGCCTGGGCCAGCCCCACCAGCAGGCCATCGCGGCCTGAAACCCCTTGAAGCTGCTTGCGCCTTGCGCCGACTCGTTCAGCCAAGGCCAGCAACAAAGCCATCACAATCGAGACAATGGCAATCGAGGGAACACTGCGCAGGGTTGACTGTTCGTAGCCCTGGGCCCAGGCGAATTTGATCCCTAATCCGATCAGCAAGATCGGCAAGGTCCCCACAACCATGGCGAACCCGAGGCGCGTCTCGGGTTCGCGCCACTGGCCATTGCGAAAGGCGCGGCTGATGCCCCGCAGCACCTGGCTTAAGTCGGTGCGGAAATAGGCGATAACGGCAACGATGCTGCCCAGCTGAATAGCGGCGGTCACGGAGACACCCGGATCGCCCCAACCCAGGAGCTCAGGAACCACCTTCAGATGGGCGGTGCTGCTGATTGGCAGAAATTCAGTGAGTCCTTGAACCACCCCCAACACCAGATCACGCCAGCAGGCCTCAAGCAGGGTGAGGGATGCAGAGGTGTCCGCCATCAACGTGTGGGTATCGCTCTGACGGTATCTCCGGCAGGCAAACCGGGCATGTCAGCCGCGTCACCTGAGGATGTCTTCTAAGGTTCCGTGACTTTCTTCACAAAGGACATTTGATCGGCGGCACCTGGCAAACATCAGCCCCCGCTCGGTCGTGGTCCTTTCCCGTGGCCCGCATCGCCGCAGCCATGGTGGTGCTGCCGGTCTTCCTGCAAGCCCCCTGGGTGAGGCTGGATCCGTTCTCAGCCACCTTGTTCACCGGAGTTCTGGTTGCAGCGGGACTGGTGATGCATCAGAGCCGCTCCCAAACAACATCCGACCTGGGTTCCCTGCTTGTGGGTTTCAGCGGCAGCTGGCTGGCAGGGTGCATTTTCTGGGGTTGGCTGCGGGCCCATCCCGTTCTGCATTTACCGGTGGAAGCCTTCGCCGTACCTGTGGCCTTGGGTGGCCTGCAGGGGCGCTGGCGCCTGGCGGCGACGTTTTATTTGTCGTCCCTGGTGGGCACAGCTTGCACTGACCTGGCCATGGCGGCCACCGGCGTGATGCAGTTCTGGCCCGCAGTGGTGACGGCCTCCCTCGATCAAGCGCCGCTACTGCTGCATCAAGCGGGGACGCATCTACTCCAGCCCTTGCCTCTGGTCACTCTGGTGATCTCAGCATTCCTCGTTCTGTTGGCTGGACGTCGCCTGAGCAGGAACGACAGCGGTTTCACCGGTGATGCGGGATCCATGGCCGCTGCCGTCTTGATCACCACCCTTTGGGTGGACGGCTTGTTCCTGCTTTCGTCCTTGCTGCAGCCCGGGCTCAGTGGCCTGATCGAGTGAAACGAACTGCAAAAGCTGCACCGGTTCAAGGGCTTGAACGGCGCAACGACTTGTAGTCTTCCGGAGCCGGCACTGCCGGTCGACCCGTTCCGACCCCTGATCGAGAGTTGAGATGAAGCGGCTTCTGAGCTGGCTGACCGGCGTACTAGTGATGGCGAGCCTGATGGCAGGCCTCGTGCTTCCGAGCAGCGTCTACGCCGACGACGACCTTCGCAACAAGTATTCCGGCAATGAGATCCGCAACATTGCGGACGACAAAATTGCCGCACGCGACGGCAAGGTGGATTTGAACAATTCCTCCGTGCGACGTTTCCAGCAGTTCCCCGGGATGTACCCGACCATGGCCGGCAAGATCGTGCTGGGTGGCCCTTACGACAGCGTTGACGATGTGCTGTCTCTTGATCTGACCGAGCGTCAGCAGGAGCTGTTCGCGAAGTACCGCGACAACTTCACCGTCACTCCTCCCTCCATTGCTCTAAACGAGGGAGACGACCGAATCAACGACGGCCAATACCGCTGATTCCTGACCCCGTCACACTGGTTGTGACTGCTTGAACCGCCGGACCACCGGCGGTTTTTTTGTCCCCGTGATGGCCCAGCCCCGCAGCTCTGATCCCATTCCCTCAGGTCCCTGGGACGTGGTGGTGATCGGTGCCGGGGCTGCTGGCTTGATGACCTGCCTTGATCTGCCGCCGGAGTTCAAGGTGTTGCTGCTCAACCGCAACACGGGCCAGCGTTCTTCCAGCCGCTGGGCCCAGGGGGGCATTGCCGCGGTGACCCGCAAGGAGGACAGCGCCGACAGCCATGCGAAGGACACCGTTCTAGCTGGAGCCGGCCTTTGCGATGGCGATGCGGTGCGGCTGTTGGTGCAAGAGGCACCCCATTGCGTGGAGCGCTTAGAGCAGCTGGGCATGGCCTTCGACCGGGATCAGGACGGTCTGGCCACCACCCTGGAAGCAGCCCACAGCCACAGACGAGTGCTGCATGTGCAAGACCGCACAGGGAGAGCCCTGGTGGATGTGCTGCGGGATCGTGTTGAGCAACGACCGGGGTTACTGCACCGCCGCGGCGTTCGCGTGACGCAGCTGCTGGTGCGCGATGGGCGCTGTTGCGGCGTACAGGTGCTGGATGGGCCGCATCTTCACGGGATCGAAGCCCGCGCCGTGGTGTTGGCCAGCGGCGGTGGTGGTCATCTGTACGCCAACACCACCAACCCAGCCCAGGCCTGTGGCGAAGGCATCGCCCTCGCCTGGCAGGCGGGCGCAGCCGTGGAAGATCTGGAATTCGTTCAGTTTCATCCAACGGCCATCCGCCTGGATGACGCCCCCTGCTTTCTGATCTCCGAAGCCGTTCGCGGAGAGGGCGGCGTGCTGGTGGATGCCCTCGGGGGCAGCCCTGTGGCCCACCTGCCCCAACGCGACCTCTCACCGCGGGACCAGGTGAGCCGAGCCTTGATGCAGGCCATGCAGCGGCAGCAGGTGAAACAGATGTGGCTCGACTTTGCCGCCATCCCGCGAGAGCAAGCGGAGCGACGCTTCCCAACGATCCTGGACCGCTGCGACGAACTCGGACTGAATCCATTGGAACGACCAATCCCCGTGGCCCCAGCCGCCCACTACTGGATGGGAGGGGTGGCCACAGACCTACAGGCCGCCACCACACTGCCGGGGCTCTATGCCGTGGGAGAAGTGGCCTGCACAGGCCTGCACGGCGCCAACCGACTGGCCAGCAACTCCCTGATGGAGTGCCTGGTGTTCGCCCATCGCCTCAAAGAGATCGAGCTCGGCCCTGCCCCAGCGGCCCTCGCCAGCGACACAACGCAACCGCTTGCCTTGGACCTCGACGGCTGCAGCAGTTCGCACTTGATCAACGCCATCGAGCAACTGCGGCAGCTCTGCTGGCGACGGGCGGGGGTGGAACGATCCGCCGCCGGACTGCGCCAGGCCATCGGCAAGGTGAAAGCCGACGAACAACATCTGGAGCAGCAGGCACTGCTCCAGGCACTGCTACGGCAAGACCCCTGTGCCCCCAGACGGTTGGCCGAAAGCAGCCGACGCGATCTGAACCTGTTGCTGGATCTCCACCACAGGTTGCTAACCAGCCGTCTGATGCTGGAGGCCTGCCTGTTTCGCGGAGAAAGCCGGGGAGGCCATTACCGCAGCGATGCTCCTGCGCCGCTACCGCAATGGAGGCAGCATTCCCGGCAACAACGGCAACGGGGCATCGTCACCCGTGCCGTCCGGGACTGAGGGCAGTCCTGATTCAGAAGTCGGTGTCGCCCTTGTAGCCACTGAGTTCCGCAAGGGTGTCGAGCCCCTTCACCCCGGAATCGATGCTGCCGTTGATCTCCCAGCTGGGGAAACCCTCCAATCCCTTACTTCGGCAGAGATCGGCCTGGTTGTTCTCACCGTCCGGCGCACACTCCACGACGTTCAGCTGATCCGAGGCCTGCTTGCCGAACAGCTCCTTCTGTTCGTGACAGTGGGGGCACCAGTAGGCGGAATACATCAGGGCGCCGCTGCTGGCGAGGTGCTCAGCCAAAGCGATCGAAGCGGACGTGCTCTCGGTGGTGACAACGGGTGCAACGCCGGATCCGCTGGCCACAGCGTCGGGCCGGTTTGGATCCACCACCGACGCCCAGATCAACCCCCCCAGCAGCACCGCCAGGGCCAGAAGCACGCCGCGGAACAGCAGCTGACCCAAGTCGTCCCAACCACCACCAACGATGGACAGCACAAACAGGACGAGGGACAGCGCAGCCGAAAGAACGCAGAAAAAACAGAAAGCCTGGATCTTGAGCAGCATCACCCCCAACAGCACACCGCTGAAGACGGCCATACCGAGGGACACAGTGAACAGCCCCCACCAGGTGCGGCGGGACAGGTCACCCTTGTTCTCTTGCAGCCCTGGCAACAGTGGCAGCAGCGCCATCAGCAGCACAGCGCCATAGGCCAGCACCCCTACCAAGGAGAGCGGAATCCCGGCGAACACTGTGCCCCAGGCGCTGTTAAGCACCTTGTCGCAACCGTCGGCTCCCATCGGACAGGTGAGGTTACCGAGCAGACCCCATCGCTTCAACGTGATCGAACCGGTGTCGATCAGCCCAGCGGTGGCCAGCACCGCCATGGCGATGCGGGCCCATTTAGCGCCGGAATCCTGACGGCGACGGCTGACGAGACGGGTGGTGCCCATCCTTGAACTTCAAGTGATCGGATTCTGTCAGTTCCGGCATGATCAGGCCGCTTCGTAGGCTGATCTTTGGCCTGCCGGCGACGTGATGACCAGCACCCCGACGAAACCGACGGTCGCCTTTGCCCACCTGGGCTGCGAGAAGAATCGGGTGGACACCGAACACATGGTGGGGCTGCTGGCAGAAGCGGGTTATGGCGTCAGCACCGATGAACGGGATGCCGCCGTGGTGGTGGTGAACACCTGCAGCTTCATCCAGGACGCCCGCGAAGAATCGGTGCGCACCCTGGTGGGACTGGCGGAACAGGGCAAGGAATTGATCATCGCGGGATGCCTGGCCCAACATTTCCAGGAGGAGTTGCTGGAGTCGATCCCCGAGGCCAAAGCCATCGTGGGGACCGGCGACTACCAGCACATAGTGGATGTGTTGCAGCGGGTGGAAGCGGGGGAGCGGGTCAACCAGGTCAGCGCCGTTCCCACCTTTGTGGGTGACGAACACCTGCCACGCCAACGCACCACCGACCAGGCGGTGGCCTTCCTCAAGGTGGCCGAAGGCTGCGACTACCGCTGCGCCTTCTGCATCATTCCGAAACTGCGAGGGGATCAGCGCAGTCGACCGATCGAATCAATCGTGGCCGAGGCCCACCAACTGGCGGAACAGGGGGTGCAGGAGCTGATCCTGATCAGCCAAATCACCACCAACTACGGCCTTGACCTCTACGGCAAACCCAAGCTGGCAGAACTGCTGCGAGCCCTCGGCGACGTAGAGATCCCCTGGATCCGGGTGCACTACGCCTATCCCACCGGGCTGACCCCAGACGTGCTGGCGGCCTACCGGGAGGTGCCCAATGTGGTGCCTTATCTGGATCTGCCGTTGCAGCACAGCCATCCGGAGGTGCTGCGGGCGATGAACCGCCCCTGGCAGGCGGATGTGAACGACCGCCTGCTGGATCAGATCCGCGACCAACTCCCCGATGCAGTGCTGCGCACCACGTTGATCGTGGGGTTCCCTGGCGAAACAGAGGAGCACTTCCAGCACCTGATGGGCTTCCTCGAGCGCCAACGCTTCGATCATGTTGGGGTATTCACCTTCTCTCCGGAGGACGGCACAGCAGCGGCGGAACTGCCCGATCGCGTCGATCCCGAGGTGGCCCAAGCCCGCAAGGATGCCCTAATGGCCCTGCAACAACCCATTTCGGAGGAACGCAACAGCCGCTGGGTGGGGCGCACTGTTGACGTGCTGATCGAACAACACAACCCGCAAACCGGCGAGATGATCGGGCGATGCGCCCGCTTTGCGCCCGAAGTGGATGGTGAAGTGCGGGTGCAACCCGGCGCCGATGATCAACAGGCCGCGCCGGGCAGCCTGGTGCCGGTGGAGATCACCGGGGCTGACATCTACGACCTCAGCGGGAGGATTGTTGGTGCCCGCGCCATGGTGGCCGCAGCGAAACGCCAGGGTTGATCCTTCATAAACTGCGGGCCGAGCAGCAACGCCAGCTTTTTCTGATCGCCTCCGGCGTGAGCACTGCGGGTTCTTTTGCCGGCATCACCGCCAAGGGCTGGATTCTGATGAAGGGAGGCGTGGACCCCTTCGTGCTGGCGTTGAACTTCGCCGCTCTTTCACTTCCAAGCTTGCTGGTGAGTGGTCCAGCAGGGGTGCGTACCGACCGGGTGGGCTGTGAGCGGGTGCTGGTGCACGCGCAATGGGCACTGCTGACTGCCTCTGGCCTGGGGGCCCTAGCGATTCCCCTGTTGGAGGGCACAGCCCAGGTGCTGCTGCTGCTCTGCAGCACACTTTTGGTGGGCATCGCCGGTGCCTATGAATTAACGGCACGCAACAAATACTGCTCGATCCTGGTGGAGCGGCCGGAACAGCTGGCGGGCTACCTCACCAGCTTTTCGGTGGTCTTCAACGTGGGCAAACTGGTAGGCCCGCCGATCGGCGGGTTGTTGCTGGCGGCCACTAGCCCGGCCTGGGCCCTGGGCATTGATGCGGCCAGCTATCTGCTGCCAATCACCAGTGTGATGTTCTTGCTCAACCCGAATCGGGATCGGGAAGTGCGCAGCAGCATCGGTCAAGACGCCAGCCTGCTAAACGCCTGGCGCCACTGCGGTAGCACCCTTCAAGGGGTGCTCAGCTTCACCGCTGTGCTGTGTCTGATCGGGTTCTATCACCCGGGACTGGCCCCGTTGATCGCCTTCGATCAACTGGGACCGAATCCCACGGATCTGGGGCTGTTCACAAGCGTGCTGGCGGGCGGGAGCATCGTGGGCGGGCTGGTGCTGCAACGCAACAGCCAGCGTTTCTGCCGGCGCCCTTTCCTCACTCTCGGGGGTTTTGGCTTGATTACCGCAGTGGCCCAGCTGGGAATGGCCCGCACTCCAGGGCCTGTGTTCAGTCTGGCCATGGCCTTTCTGATAGGCGCCGGCACAGCCGGACTGTTGAGCAGCTGCAACCTGATCAGTCAGATCGGCTCACCACAGGTAATGCGAGGCCGGATGGCTGGGCTCAGCCAGATCGCCTTCCTCGGCGGTGGCGGGCTCAGTGGATTGATCGTTGCCCTGATGGTGATGTTCACCAATCTCTCCACGGCTTTCGCAATCACGGGTAGCCTCAGCGCTGCTGTGGCTGTGCTTTGGATACGAAAGCGAGGAGGGAAGACGTTAGAGCCGCTCAGATGAGCTTGATTCCCTTCAGCAGCTTGGTGAGCACAAAAGCCGTCACCAGACCGGAACCAACCAGGCCGAGATAGATGCCGACGCCCATGTGCAAGTACGGAGGTGACCACTATTAGATCAGACACCGGCCTGAGTTCAGGCCATTGCGCTTAGGGTTTGTGAATAGCTGATACCGATTGATAGGTATCTCCAATCGGGCTGACCGGACGTTCATCCACCAACGCCCGACGCCATTGGCACGCTTTTCGTTTATCCCGAGTTCCCGAAGACCTTTTGGAGTAAGGACGACATGGCTTTGCAGATAAGCAAGGCCAAGCAGAGAGGCCTTCCTGTGGCCGTGGGTGGCCCCCTTCGCGAGCTCCACACAGGATGCACCGGAACTGGATCTGGCGAATTTCAAGATCCTTGATGACGGGAAATCACCCTGGCGATGTTCCTGGATGCCATGGCACGGGGGGAGACCCCTGTTCGCTTCACCGCCGAGGGAGACAAGCCAGACGTCACCGCCACCCCAATTCCACGCTTCGACCTGCTGCAACTCGAGGCCTACGACTCGATGAGCATGCTGTTCTCGCGGGGCTGCCCTCTTAACTGCGAGTTCTGCGACATCACCGTCCTCTACGGCCGCAAGCCCCACACCAAGACCCCCGAGCAGTTGGTGGCAGAACTGCTATCTGCACGGCCTGGGCTGGCGTCGCTCGATCTTTCTGGTGGATCTCAAGGCGCTGAGCATCGTGGTATGGCGGCAGGGCATCAAGCGCAACACCCACACCCGTTTCTGGCGTTACCTGCTAGGCATGGCACGCAACAATCCTGCCCTGTTTGAACAGTTCCTATCGGTGCTGGCCCACAACGAGCACTTCCTCGAATACCGCTCGATCGTTCAGCCGGAAATCCGCGAACAGCTGGAATCACTGCCCCCCGAAGAACCCACAGCAGCCGAAGAACTGCAGCGGCCTGATCCTCAGTCCTGCACATAGACCGTGCCGTCACGCAGGCACTGCTCAGCCTTCTGCAACTCCCGCCCCAAATAAAGGGCATGGTCCAGCCGACTGACCGGGTGTGGGGCTTCCCCTTCCGTGAGCTGGATGCCCAGCTGTTTGGCCGTACTGCCGCGGTAAACCGTTGAAGGGCGCCGAGGAGCATTGCCCCCGTCGCAGCGCAACAACTCACCTGTCTCGGAATTTCGGGCCAAACCCTTGTCATCAATGGTGTTGCCGTAGTGCTCAAGCACCAATTCGGCCGCATCACGATCCAGTTTGATCAAGAAATAGCCACTGGGATCCAGAGCGATGAACCGCTGGGACAGGCGCTGATCAAGAGCATCCATCGCAGAAGCAGTGGATGCCGGTGCTTCCGGGGTTGTGGTCATGGCTTCAACCTACAAAACCAAGGCCGGAGGTTCTGCTTTGAAGGGCAGCTCCGCATTGATGGCCTCGATCTCCTCCAGCATCAAGCCATTCACCTTGGGCAACCAGGCGCGGATCAACTGATCCATCTGGGGCTGATACCAGCGGTGCAGGCTGGCGTGGGGACAGGCCACAAAGCCTCGCCGGCGCTTGTGGCTGCCACCGGCTCCAGGGTCAAAGCTGACGATGCCGTTGGCCAGGGCCCATTCGATCGGAGCGTAGTAACAGACTTCGAAGTGAAGACAATCGATCTCCTCGTGGCTGCCCCAGTAGCGGCCCCAGAGCTGTCGGCCGTCCTGCACGCACATCGACATCGCCACCGGATCGCGCGGGTCACCTCGGTGGGCAGAAAAAAGCACCAGCTGGTCGCGGTGCAGACGTGCCAACGCTTCAAAAAAGCCCTCTTCCAGATACTTGCTACCCCACGGTCCCCAGCGAGCACAGTGCTGCTCGTAGAAACGATGCATGGATTGCAACAGCGGCAGATCCAGCTGAGCGCCGCTGAGGGGTGTCACGGTGATCCCGGCCTTGGCCACAGCCTTGCGTTCCCGCTTGATGTTGCGGCGCTGGTTGGCATTGAAACCCTTGAGGTAATCCTCAAACGTCTGGTCGTCGCCGCGGCTCCACAGGCTCTGCTGGTTCAGCCAGGCGGCACAGCCGGCGGCCTCCGCCAGGGGCCGCCACTGCGGATCCACGTAGAGGAAATTGCAGCTGAGGATGCCGTTCTGTTCGCAGAAGCGATCGATCGCCCGCAGCAACTCCCGGGTGAGCAGAGCTTCATCTTCTCCAGATCGCACATGGAAGCGGTAGCCCAGCACTGGGCTGACCGGACTCATGCCTAGAAGCTTGGGGTAGTAGCGCAGCCCCAGATCCGCCGCCAGACGGGCAAAGGTCTGGTCGAACACAAACTCGCCATAGCTGTGGCCCTTGAGGAAAAGCGGAGCCACCGCAATCAGGATGTCATCACGCCAGAGGGCCAGATGCAGGGGCTGCCAGCCCTGCTCGGGAATGATGCTTCCGGAGCTTTCCAAGGACTCCAGCCAACTCCAGCGGTAGAAGGGGATCGCGGCGTCTCCCACCAGGCTGTTCCACTGCTGCTCCGGTATTTCGTTGATGGAGCGATGCCAGCGAGCCGTGAGTGACGTCATGTCGACGGTGCTTTAGGCCCTTGTGGGTCGACCTTAACCAGATCGGATCCGTCGGTAGCGAACAAGCCACTCACCGTCCCCGAGGTCCTCAGCGCCATCGGACTGCCAAGCACCCGGTTGCGCCAAGGCAGCTGGCAACGGCGCATCGGTGCAAGGCAACCAACAGAAGCGGCCGCCCAGGAGCTGGGGCACCAAGGTGAGCTGGAGCGCATCGACGCAATCGGCTTGCAACAGATCAGCGCTGAGCTGGGCACCACCCAGAAGCACCAGACGCTGAATCCCAGCCGCTCCAAGCACCTTGAGCCGCTCCGGCCAGGTTGGAGCCAAAGGGAACCAACGATCAAAACCTTGATCCACAGGTTCAGGAGCCAGCAGCCAACGTTGAAGCGGCTGATCAAAAAACCGCCAAGCGCTTGAGAAGTCGGGGGATCGGCTCACCACCACAGCGGCCGGCTGCTCGGCTCGCCCCTCGCTTCGGCGTCGCTCAAGCAGCTGAGGGCTACGGATCAAGCAGGTGCACTGATGGGCCCGCAGGGTTCCAGCACCGATCAAGCAGGCATCCCCCCAAGCGAGCGCATGCTCCAGGGCACGACGGTCACCCTCACCCCCCAGCTGGGCAGCACCCCCTACAGGCGGCGCCAAGCGACCATCAAGGCTGATGGCCAGCACCAACCGCACGAAAGGGCGTGATGGGGTGGGGCGTTGGAGCATCAAGCCGTCGATCAGACGGCAGCCACGGCATCAAGAGCAGCTGGGGACATCTCCAGCTGCGGTGCTTCGGCATAAACCTCGGCCGCATTGTTTGGGCTCTCCTGCAATCGCACCTTGTGCAAGCTGGCGCCGATGGCCTTGATCGGGCTGGAAAGACGATCAGCGATGTGCAGGGCGATGTTCTCAGCCGTGGGCACGCACTCCTCGAAGAAGGGCACGTCCTTGTTGAGGAAAGTGTGGTCGAAGGGCTCGACCACCAGATCATCAACCAGGCGCTGCAAGGCAGAAAGGTCACAGACCATGCCGGTGCGGGGATCGATCTGACCGCGCACGGTCACGTCCACCAGGTAGTTGTGGCCATGGCCATGGGGACGTGCGCACTTGCCGTAGATCGCTTCGTTCTCTTCCTGAGTGAGTTCCGGGCGGGCCAGTCGGTGAGCGGCGGCGAAGTGAGTGCGGATGGTGAGGAAGGCGTCCATGGGATGTCCGAGATAGTCGGCCCAAAGGCCCGGTTGTTCGTAGAGGCGCAGCGCCGTGATCGGCAGATGGGGGCTGAGGCGTTGCCAGATCACCCGCACCAGGGCCTCAGTGGTGGGGAGGCAACCTTGAGGGGTGGCAACGTCAAATTCCGGCCAGGCCTCATTGAGGAAGCGGAAATCGAGCTGACCAGTCACCTCATTGCGGATGGCGTGCTTCACCTCCGAAAGGTTGAGCACCATGCCGTCGGCGTCCAGACCGCCAGCCATGGAGACAATCAGCTCGTAGTTGTGCCCGTGGCCAGGAGCCAAAGCGCAGGGCCCGAAACGGGCGGCATTGTCATCGACAGACAGTTCTGGCAGCCAATAGCGATGGCTGGCACTGAAACAGGCCCTCCTGGTGATAACACAACCACGACCTTGGCCGTGCCGTGCTGGTGACTTCGTTTCAGTCATGTGACGTTCCGGCCGCGAGGCATCCTAATGAGCTATTGACGTTTCCGAGTCATGGCGGATTCCACCCCCACCCTCAAGGAGCGTCTTGCCGGGCGCAGCATCTATCTGGTGGGAATGATGGGCAGCGGCAAGACGAGCACGGGCCGCCCCCTGGCCGAACGCCTGGGCTACGGCTTTGTGGATGCCGATGCCGTAATCGAACAGGCGGCGGGCTGCAGCATCCCGGAAATCTTTGATCGGGATGGCGAAGCGGGCTTCCGCAGCCTGGAAAGCCAGGTGCTCAGTGCGATCAGTCAGCGCCACTCGCTGGTGGTAGCCACAGGTGGCGGTGTGGTGACCCAGCCGGAGAACTGGGGAATGCTGCACAGCGGCATCGTGATCTGGCTCGATGTGGTGCCCGATCAGTTGCTGCAGCGACTGAACGCTGACAGCACCGTGCGCCCGTTACTGCAAACTGCCGATCCAGAGGCGGCTCTGAAAGCGCTGTTGAACGAGCGTCGTCCCCTCTACGCCGAGGCCGATCTGACGGTGGTGATCAACGACGAAACCCCAGAGGCCGTGGCCGAAGGAATCCTGCAACTGGTGCCAAGTCTCCTGAAGGATCCGACCCAACGCCGAACCGACTGAATCTCAAGCGGTGGGCGGCTCCAACCGCACCGCAAACCACTGCAATGTCACCCCGGGGCTGATCTCCAAATCACAGGCTGTATCGATCAACCGCTGCGCCGCTGAGTCAACATCTGGTTGATCTGCCAGGTCGGCCGGCAACTGATCGAGGCTGCCCAACCAACCGCTCAGCCATGTCAACGTGTCGGCAGCGCTGAGCAACTGCTCCGGCTTGCCAGGCTCCAGCACCACATAGTCATCAAGGGCACGGATCAGGGGATCAGACATGGAACGGCGGGTATGGATACTTCTCATCGGCATTACCATCCTGCTCAGTGGCGGCCCCGCCTGGGCTCAGACAGGTCTTGAGCAGCGGTTGAACAGCTGGCCCGACTGGAGCCTCCCGGCACCGTTGCCGCGGCCCTCAAATCGCGACGACCTGATTTACCCCTACTGGTTTGCCGGGCTGTGGCAAGTGGAAAGCATTGATCTCGATGCCCCAGACGATCCACCGCTGCTGCATCAAGCACGATTTCAAGCCGACCGGCGCGGTCGACTGGTCGGCGATCGCGTCTTCAATGCCACGGCCATCGGTCGTGCCCTGCTTGGCGAGCAGCTGCTGAAGGTGGAAGAAGACCCCGACTCCGCCAACCGCCAGATTGCCCGACTCAAGGGAGATCTCTATCTCGAGACCACGGTGACGGGCCGTCGCCAGGAGAGCCCGAGCACAGACACCTTCCTGGCAGATGAATTGGTGCTGCAGATCCTGCATGCGCCCGGGCCGCCGCGGCTGAGCCGGATCGAAACCCTGAGCCGCTACAACCGCTGCGGCGAGGACATTTGCGCTGAGCAATGGCAAGGGCGCTACCCCTCACCGGGCGAGAGCCTGCGGGATCAGGCTATCGCCCAGCACCACTACCAATTGCGCTTCACACCTCTTCCAGGGTCCGCTCCATCAATTTAAGTTCGATTTGGTCGCGCCACTGGAACAGAGGCTGCAGTTTGGGGTGATCGCTCAACCCAGGCACGCCCTTACCGGCCAAGGCCGAACCCGCAGAGGAGGGGAAGCGAAGCAGCGACAACTGAGCGGCAATGGCGATGTCAGCCAGGGTCATGCCGTCGCCCACCAACCATGGGCTGGTCTGCACAGATGTGGCCAGCTGCTCCAGGCTGGCCAGCAGCTCGGTGCGCTCCTTCTGGTTGACCAGTTCAGTGATGTTGCTGACCCAACCGCCAGGGATCACACCCATCACCGAACGCACGGGGTCGGGCAGATCGTCGGGCAGCAGGGCCACCCGCAGCTCGGGGTCCAGTGCCGCGGCCTGCACCAGAGATGAGCGGCCCGCCATGGCCAGGGTGGTGTCGGCCCAGTCCTCCAGCAGATGCACCTGGGCGGCCTGGCGCGGATCGGCGGGAATCAGGGCAGGGTCAGGCTCTCGCTGATCCAGGTGCAGCGCAATGGCGCTGGAGTCGGCAATGACTTGATCCCCATCCACCAATACTGGGACCTGCCGTTGGCCGGACAGCCGGAACACGGCCACCTGGCCGACACCGGGGGGCACCTCGACGGTGCGGAAACTCAGCCCCTTGGCCTGCAGCACCATCCTCACTTTGAGGCAAAACGCGGAATGGCGGAATTGATGCAGCTCCAACATGTCCAAAACAGCCATGGGCTCGGCAGAGTAGCCAGCGGATTTGCATGCACGCCGGAACCATGCGGGAGTTTTCTGAAGACAACCTTTCAGCAAGCGGTCTACCTAGCCCGTAACGAACATGACCGCGGTAGGCGTAGCCATACCGAAAGTGGGCAACCAGTGATCGCTGCCACTTTGTGCATGAGAAAGCTCCTGCTCCTCCTGCCGGCCGTGACGCCCGAATCATGTAGCGGCGCACATGACCTCATGTCCAACAGGGCTTTCAAGATGACTTGCCCCTGGAAAGGAAAGTGGACCTACTCGGTCGTTATCAACCCAGAGCTGCCTCAAGCGTTGCTTCGGGTGATGAATGGACCACTTCGGACGCTTGATCTGATTGATGTTTCACCTACGCAAATCCGATTGACTGAGAAACGCCGCACTACAATATCGATCGGGAAACTGAGGCTGTCACTGTTGACGGAGATCTTGTTGAAGGGTGCACCTTCAAATCCTTCTAAACCTCGATCGGACGACCCTGCGCCAGCTGGGCCATCTGCTGACGCAGCTTGGTGATGTGTTCCCGCATCTCGCGGTCTAGCACCCCTCGCTCAATGCTCCGGATCACCGCCTTTCAGGATTTCCTGCCGAGTGGCTTGCTCAAATTATGGGTATTACTTGAGCAGCTAGCCCAATAACAATGGGTGACCCGCAGCTGGGTGACACTGACCGGGTGGAAGTGACAACTAACTACCCAGGGCTTGCCTTACAGGGAAAAAACGCGACAGTAGAAATAATTCATAAGCTGATGCCTAATGTTCATCACTGTTTTTGGCCAGAAAGGTGGTGTTGCCAAAACATGTAGCAGCGTTCACATAGCAGCAAGCTGGAGCAATCAGCAAAAACGGGTCGTCCTGGTAGATGCAGACCGCAACAGATCAGCCACTGCCTACGGGGCCAGAGGGCTCTTGCCCTGCCCAATTGTGCCGATTGAAGCAGCAGCAAAAGCCACTCGATCAGCAGAGGTAGTTGTTACAGACGGACAAGCAAGCACCAACGAAGAAGAGATGAAAAATTTGGTAGAAGGTGCCGACTTTATTTTGCTACCTACCACTACACAAAGCAGGTCAATTGAATTAACAATTGAGATGGCGCAGACAATAAACAAATACAAAATCCCGTATGCAGCACTTCTTGTAAAAGTTGACTCACGCAAAGAATCTGCCGCTATAAATGCCAAAGAATATCTTGAAGGATTCGACATCAAGGTTCTCGACGCACAAATTCCATTGCTAAGCGCATTTGAACAAGCCGAAACAGAAGGAGTTACTGTTGACCGAGCGATTGACCGGCGCGGGCGAGCTAATCCACGCCGAATGGCTGGATGGTCTGCTTACTGCTCGGCATGCAAAGAGATAGAAGATCTGTACGAAGAGCACAAAAAACTGAATCCAATTGAGTCCCCTATTGGATGGGACTTCACACCTATTGAGCAGCGTATCGCCGCTTGAGGATAGCTGGCAACTGAAATCTGATAGGAATTAATTCTGGGTTGAGCCAGTATTCAAACAGGCCATAACAGTTAATTCAGTCGAGGAAAACTGTTGTTGGAATGTCTTCTACAGAGGCTACTGTAACCCAAAGGATAGTCGGCTTGTTGCCAACGTTCTCACTGTAATGAGGCGTATCAACTCCTTTTAAAAAGGCTTGGCCGGGCTTGAAAGTAGTTTTGATTTCGCTTCCATCGGACATTACTCGAGTATTCCTCAATGAGCCAGAGTTCACTCCTTGCACATAAACCATCATTGGAGCTGGATGCTTGTGCAGCGGAATCTTTCCACCAACTGGAATTTCAACTCGATAAAGACGCATCTCGGCTTTGCCATCAGGATATTTGAGAAAAGTTCCCTCAAGCGTTTTAGACGCCTTGAAAATCTCATTAATTACAGGCTTCCCTGAAGTTACTCCAGGCTCAGTGAGTTTATTCGGACTGCAAGCAGACACAAACAAAGAAATTATCCCAAGTGCAATTGCGCGCTTCATTTGGTCAGTTCTTAGATGGGTTTTCCATGATTCTGACCACATTCCCTAATAAGACCACACCTTGTAAGCAAAGAACATCACTGATGGCGGTAAGTATGTCAGATGAGGTAGCCACCTTGCTCAACAGCAGCAGGTATCCTCAACTCATCCTTGATGAACCCAGCGACTCCTGCAACCAATGGAATCGTCATCCCAGCAACAGCAAGCAAAGCCATGACTTGAATGAACCATTTTGGTGAAAGTGGTTTATCTTCCATGCAGTTAACCTAAGTCATTAGTGAATTCTTGAATCAAAAAGCTGCTTCTCCATACCAAGCAGTTCCTTCGTTTGTCCGAAGGGGATCTTGATTCAGTACATACTGCTCGTAAGCACTTGCAGAGTAGACATGACTGTTGAGGGACGAGTTGTAATAACGGACAACTGCGACAGCATTGGCAGGATGATCTTCAGTGCTGTAAACGCTATAGGCAACTCCTTCGTATATAAAATTGGACATAGTTGATTTTATATAATCACGTTGATTTTGATTAGCTGTATAGAAATGTCGATTCTGATCGCCGACCAAGAACCGATACACCTCGGCAGTTGGTGCCGATGGGGTTAAATATGATGTTCCCTCATTGACCCATCCATATCCGCCACCAGTCAAGTAATCAATTTCATTTTGATTCGCAGAGAAGAGGTGCTTTCCAGAGGGTTGATTGAATAAACGACTTACACGGTTAGACACCTGCGCAGATGCGTTAAAAAGTGCTTCGTAGCGCAAGGCTTCGACGTCGCATGAAAGCCCCCCAAATTCAACTATTTCTATGCCTGTGATTTGATCAACACCCTCTGAGAACAGATTATCGCTAATGGTTAGTTGATAGCTTGAAGATAGCCCTATTGAATATCTACCTTTGTGTTCACCATACACCACTCTATCTTGCCCATTTCCTCCAATAATTGTATCGTTGCCTCCACCACCTCTTATGACATCATCTCCATTTTCGCCATAAAGAATATCGCCATAATTAGAGCCATTAATCGAGGTGTTTGAATTGTATGCGATAGAAACATCTTGCTAAATATCCGAGCAGCTTAAATGGGTATCGAGAGTAGTGGACATCGTGCCCCACTCATTAGAAACAGTAAAAGAGCTAATGGTGGTTTTATCCATATCAAGTCCATTATTATTCAATTCAAACTAGCCCCACATATTGGCATAATGTTCAATCCATCTAAATAAGTCGGGATGATAGACCTCATACTCAAAGTAGAAATGGTTCTCGCCAAGACTTGTCCTCCATGTATTTATCGCCCGGACTGATGAACTTGAATTCTCATAAACGAGCCCATGTTCCACTCCCTTCCTATACAGAGAGTAGTCGTACCTTATGTAACTCGTACGCTCCTTCACTAATCAATAATTAGAGAGCTTACTATTCCATGACGATGTGATCCTCTGCGAATCCGCCGAAAATTTCTGAGTCCGTTTGACGGAGCGGAGAGACGCAAAGCCCCCATAGCGGTGCGTCCGTCTACGGTTCAGCAGACGCTCCCCAACAAGGCTCCACCTGTTGCCAGCCAACGCGATGCAACTCCTTCCAGGGCTGCTCTGCAGCGTCCCGACGTAGGTGCACACGCGTCTTGAGGAGTGTTGGTTCTCCCGGTATCGGTATCCCCGTGTCGACAAAGACCTTCGGGCCTCTGACCCAGCTCTTCTCGTCCCGATGGAACCGCTTGGTTTCTTTGGTGGCCGGGTCCTGGATGAAGCCCACCTCCCATGACTCGCACTTAGTACATACGTACCAACTTATTGCAGGTCATATCAAAACGTCGAGGGAGGCATGTCCAAGCCTTTTGCCAGACCATGTCCAATAAGCCGCTCAAAGCATCGCCAACACTGGAAGCTTTGAAGTTTCGAGCAAACTCCCGCACGGTTTTTTGAGACGAATAAACTCCTGCCTCAGGCCACTTCTTGCTCAAAACCGGTACGACGCGATCTGTGTCGAAGCCTCGGTCTCTGCCCAAGAATTGTCTAAGCCCTTCAAACCGCCCCAAACACGCTGCAATAACTGAATATGAGAGAGTTTTTTCTCAACGTCTCCCGTTACCCCCGTTACTTGATCGCCTTCACCCTCGGGGTAATGAACTCCGTCGCCGAACCCCTGGCAGCACGCCGGAGCAATCCCGTCACGGCCGTGGCCTTGATCGGCGCCTTGATCAGCGGTGGAATCAGCCTCACCTTGGTGCTGCGTGCCATGGTGAATTCAGCACCGATGGCGTGATGGCACAGGGGCGTCGAGTGGAGCGGGTGGCCGCCCTGATCCGCAAAGAAGTCAGTCAGCTGATGATCAACGGCATCCGTGATGAACGGGTGCACCAGGGCATGGTGAGCATCACCGAAGTGGAGGTGTCAGGCGATCTGCAGCACTGCAAGATCTTCGTGAGTGTGTTTGGAGAAGCCCAGGAGCGCGACCAGGTGCTCGAGGGACTTGAGGCCGCCAGCGGATTCCTGCGGGGAGAACTGGGGCGGCGGCTGCAGATGCGACGCGCCCCCGAAGTGGTGTTCCAGCTGGATCGGGGTCTGGAACGCGGCACCTCCGTGCTGGGCCTGCTGAATCGCCTCGAAGACGAACGGCAGCAGCGGGGCGAGATTCCACCGGGCAGCGATGAAGAGCTAGGCAGCGATGAACAGCCGGCCGGCTAACAACCTGCGGCGCCAGGTAGCGGAACTGCTGGTGGTGCGGGCCAGTGGTCATCTGAGCGACCAGCAGCGTCGCTACCTGCAGTGGGAGCTTCCAAACAGCGAACTGCAGCGCCTGCTGCGGGAAGGTGTTGGTGGCGTGATCCTGCTGGGGGGCAGCGCTGTTGAGCTGCAACAACGCATCCAGCAACTTCAGGGCTGGAGTGAGCAGCGGTTGCTGGTCTGCGCGGACGTTGAAGAGGGCGTTGGCCAGCGCTTCGAAGGGGCCAGCTGGCTGGTGCCGCCCCTGGCCCTCGGGCGACTCCACCAGCGGGAGCCAGAGTTGGCCCTGGATTTGAGTGAGCGCTATGGCCGCTGCACCGGCGAACAGGCCCGCCGCTGTGGCCTGAACTGGGTGCTGGGGCCGGTGTGCGACGTCAACAACAACCCCGCCAACCCGGTGATCAATGTGCGGGCCTGGGGCGAAGATCCCAACACTGCCAGCGCCCTTGCTGTAGCGTTCCAGCAGGGGCTGAAGCAAGCGGGGGTGCTCGGATGCGCCAAGCACTTTCCCGGCCACGGCGACACCACGAACGACTCACATCTGGACCTGCCGGTGCTGCCCCACAGCCGCGAACGGCTGGAGCAGATCGAACTGGCGCCCTTTCGGGCCGCCATTGCCGCCGGTGTGGAGAGCGTGATGACGGCCCATCTGGTGCTGCCGAAACTGGATCCGCAGCAGCCCGCCACCCTCTCCAACGCCGTGCTCACCGATCTGCTGCGGCGCCAGATGGGTTTCAAAGGGCTTGTGGTGACCGATGCCCTTGTGATGGAATCGATCAGCGCACGGCACGGCGCCGCCGAAGCAGCTGTGCTGGCCTTTGAAGCCGGGGCCGACCTGATCCTGATGCCGGCGGATGCGGATGCCGCCATCGATGGTCTCTGCGACGGTTTCAGCAGTGGAAGGCTGTGCCTCGCGAGGTTGGACGAGAGCCTGCAGCGCCGGTCCCATGCGCTGGCATCGATCCCCACCAGCGCAGCTTCAGGTTCGATCGTCAGCGCAGACGAGCAAGCCCTTGAGGCTGAGCTGGTGCGTCACAGCATCACGGTCGGCGAGGCAAAACTTCTCCCGCAAGCAGGAATCAACCTGGTGCGCGTGGATGCCATGGTGCCGAGCGCAGCCGCCCTGAGCGGCTGGTCCCCGGCCCTGCGCATTCCTGAAGCACAAGGGTTTCGCTCGATAGTGCTACATGGCGAAGGGCTATCGCCCTGGAGCGGCCAACCGGACGCGCCCCTGGCGATGGACCGCCTCGGCGATGGAGCGGTGCTCCTTCAGCTGTTCCTGCGGGGCAACCCCTTCCGCGCCGGACGGGATGCTCAAGAACCCTGGACCGCAGCGATCCAGCAACTGATTGCCCTCAACCGGCTGGCCGGGGTCGTGGTCTACGGCAGCCCTTACCTCTGGGACAGCCTGAAGCCCATTCTGCCCAGCAGCTGCCCTGCCGCCTATTCCGCCGGCCAGATGCAGGAAGCCCAACACCAGGTACTCACCGCGCTGTTCCCCACCCCGACGCCGACGGGCAACAGCGGTGCATTCACCGACTGACCACCACCAACCAACCGCACTGGCCAACCGCACTTAACCTCTCGCCAACCTTAAGCCGGCCGGCCATGCTCAGCCTCTCGATGATCGTGCGCGATGAAGAGGCGCGTCTCGGGGAGTGCCTGCGCTCCGTGCAGGGCTTCGCCGACGAGATGGTGGTGGTGGACACGGGCTCCACCGATGCGACGGTGGCCATCGCCGAAGCTGCTGGAGCCCGGGTTGAGCAGATCCCCTGGCCGGGTGACTTCGCCCCAGCCCGAAACCAGGCCTTGGAGTTTCTCAACGGGGACTGGGTGCTGGTGCTGGATGCAGACGAGCAGCTTCGTCCTGAGGCCATCCCCGCACTCAAAGCCCTGATGGCCCAGCCCGATGTGCTGGTGATCAACCTGCTGCGCTACGAGGTAGGGGCTGCCATGGCTCCCTATTCCAGCGTCAGTCGTCTATTCCGCCGCCACCACTTGATCGAGTGGAGCCGGCCATACCACTCGATGATCGACGACAGCGTTCGTACCGTGCTGGACGCCGAACCTCAATGGCGCATCGCCGATTGCAGTGAGCCGGCAATCCTCCATGACGGCTACCGACCGGAAATGCTGGCGGGCAGCGACAAGGCCGATCGGTTGCGGCAGGCTATGGAAGCTGATCTGCAGGAGCGTCCCGGTGATCCCTACGCCAGCGCCAAGCTCGGGGGGCTGTTGATCAGTGAGGGCAAGAACGAAGACGCCATTCCCCTGCTGGAAAACGGCCTGAAGCAGTGCGGTTCAGCCGGTGCCGAACGGTATGAACTGCTGCTGCACCTGGGATTGGCCCTGACCCCCAGTGATCCCGACAAGGCGGTGAACTGCTATCGGCAAGCCCTCGAGATTCCCCTGAACACACGGGTGAGTCTTGGAGCCCGCCTCAACCTGGCAGCTCGATTGATGGACCAGGGCAACCTGGAGGAAGCGATCAGCCTCACCCAAACCGCCGCCCACCGGGCACCGGAAGTGGCCCTCGCCTGGTACAACCTTGGGCTAATGCAACGCCGGCGAGGCGACCTCGCCGCGGCCCTGGAGGCCTACGGGCGCGCCCTCGCCCTGGATCCCAACAACGCTGAGTGCCATCAGAACAATGCCGTGGCCCAGTTATTGGGCGGCAACATCGACGCCGCTCGTACCAGCTTCATCCGCGCCATCAACCTGCTTCAAGCTCAGGGAAACGCTGACGCTGCTAAGCAGCTGCGCGAAAGGGTGGAGGGGGTGGTGAAACTGGACGGGGAGGCTGTCGCTTGAGCCAGGCCTTGCAAAGCCGAACGGTGGTCGTCACTCGCGCGGCCGACCAGCAAGGAGCCGCGCGCCAGCTGCTGGAGCAGCGGGGTGCGACGGTGCTGGATCTCCCCGCCCTGGTGATCGGACCACCCGACCACTGGGGTCCTCTCGATGACGCCCTCGAGGACTTGGAGAGCTTTCACTGGCTGGTGTTCTCCAGTGCCAATGGAGTGCAGGCCGTGGAACAGCGGCTGCAACGCCTTGGTCGTTGCCTGGCCAGACGCCCCGCCAGCCTCAAGATTGCCGCGGTGGGCCGCAAAACGGCGCAGGTGCTGGACGACCTGGGGGCGGCCGCTGATTTCGTGCCTCCTAGCTTCGTGGCCGACAGCTTGATCGATCACTTCCCGGTGTCGGGCTGGGGTCTCAAGATGCTCCTTCCACGGGTGCAGAGCGGTGGTCGCACCCTGCTGGCGGACGCCTTCGGTGAAGCCGGGGTGCGGGTTGTGGAAGTGGCGGCCTATGAGTCCGGCTGCCCCGCCACGATGCCGGAGCCAACAGCGACCGCCCTGGAGGAAGGTGAAGTTGATGCCATCGCCTTCAGCAGCGGCAAGACAGCGGAGCACACCGCGCAGCTGCTGGAACAGCGCTTCGGCCCAGGCTGGGCTGAACGGTTGGAGGGGGTGAAGGTGGTTTCAATCGGCCCCCAGACCAGCCGCAGCTGCCGCCAATGCTTCGGCCGGGTGGATGCGGAGGCCGACCCCCACGATCTCGAAGGGTTAGCCGAAGCCTGCGCTCAGGCGATACAGAAGGGATCCTGAGGCTCATCTTTCAGCTCGAAGCGAATACAACCGCGCACCGCATCGATGCTGGAGCACCGACCATCCAGTCGGCAGCAACAGCGGAGCATCCGCGCCAAAACTGCCATCTGCTCCCACACAGATCACACCACTGCCGTTGGGGGGGGGCACGATGGCTCGTTTCTGATCTCCCACCAACAAAACGCAAGTCAGGACAAGGCCAGTCGTGGGGTCCTAAGCATCCTCAGCCGAAGGCAGAGGGGTCAGGCCAATGCTTAGCCGCCTGCTTCCACCAGGTCACGGAAACGGTCAAGATTCGCCTGGAGCTCCTTGGTCACGATGCCCCCCAGGATGCTGGGTTCCATGAGCGGTGCCAAGACCCGCGGCAATTCGTAGGTCACGCTCAACTTGACCACAGTGCGGTCGTCGGCTTCGGGATAAAAGCGCACGGCACCCTTGGTGGGCAGGCCACCCACTGATTCCCAGTGAAGTTGTTGGGCTTCAACCCGCTGGGTGATCCGAGCCTTCCAGCTGAAGCGAAAGCCCTGAGCCGCCAGGGTCCAATCGGTGAGATCGGGATCCTCCAAGGGCGTGACCGACTCAATCCAGCGCATCCAACGGGGCATCGCCTCGAGATCACTCCAGACCTCCCAGACCTTGGCGGCCGGAGCCTGCACCTCGGAGGTGACCGTGTGTTCCAGCCAGCGTCCCATCAGGCCACCGCCGCGTTGGTGGCCAGCTTCACCGGCTGATCAAGGATGGCCGCCGCCGCCAGATGACCGCTCATCGTGGCCCCCTCCATCGAATCGATGTAATCCTGACGGGTGTAACTGCCGGCCAGGAAGAAATTACGGATCGGCGTGCGCTGCTCCGGGCGGTAGGGCTCCATCCCCGGGGCTTCTCGGTACAACGACTGAGCCAGTTTCACTACGTTGCTCCAGGTGAGCTTGAGGTTGCGGGCCGAGGGGAACAGTTCGCGCACCTGTCGGTCGGTGTGGGCCACGATCTCATCCACCGACTTGGGAATCCAGGGATCACCAGGGGTGAGCACGCATTGGAGCAGGGAGCCCTCTCCCTCCTTGCGGTAGTCCTCAGGACTGGCCAGGGCCAGATCGGCAAAACAGCTGAAATCGGCATCAGCCGTGTACAGCAGGTTATTAAGCCCTGTGGGTGTCTCCACATCTCGGCGCTGGTCTTCCTGGGCATCTCCCAGCTCGGTCACCCAGCCGTCGTAGCGGAGCTGAACGGTGGCCACGGGTACGGCCTCCAACTGATGAATCGCCTTGAACTGGGGGTAACGGTTCCAGGCCTCGGGCAGCAGTTTCTGAATCCCGGGCACATCACAGGCGGCCAGATAGGCGTCAGCCTCAACACGAATTTCTCCTTCGGGCGTTCCCAGCTGCAGGCCAGTAATCTCAGGGGATTCACCCTCGCTGTAGTCCACCCGCTTCACCCGGTGACGCAGATGCAACTTGCCACCACGATGCTGGATGTAATCGAGGATTGGACCCGTGAGCCAGCGGTGGGGTGATCCCTTCAGCAGATTGAGCTTGGAGGCTTCCGTCTTGGCCGCAAACATCATGAAGATGGTGAGCATGCAGCGGGCGGAGATGGCCTCGCAGTCGATGAAGCCCAGGGCGTAGGCAATGGGATTCCACATCCGCCGGATGCTTTCAGGGCTGCCGCCGTGGCCCACAAACCAATCCTGGAAACTGACGGAATCAAGAGCTCGGATGGTGCGCATCGCCCCCTCGTAATCCACCAGACCCCGCACGATCGGACTGGTACCCAGTGCCAGGGCGTTGCGCAGCTTGTCGATCCAGCTGAGCTGCGGTGTGGTGAAGAACGCCTTGAGGCCGTTGAAGGGTGCGCCTATGGGGAAGCGGAAATCCAGCTCCCGCAAATCGCCCCCCTTGTTCACGAACAGGTGCGTGTGCTGCTTCGGCAGAAGGTTCTCGAACGCTCCCACCTTGCGCATCAGAGCAAAGAGGTTGGCGTAGTTGAAGAAGAAGACGTGCAACCCCATCTCGATGTGGTTACCGCCCTCATCCACCCAGCTGCCCACCTTGCCGCCCATGAAGGGACGGGCTTCGTAGAGATTCACCTCATGGCCTGCATCCACGAGGTCCACTGCAGCGGAAAGACCGGCGAGGCCGGAACCAACGATCGCGACCCGCACAAGATCTGGTCAACTAAGTCGACTCTATGTATGAGCGTTCATAGAGTGAGAGCACGAGCCTGCGTTGACCATGACTTCCACCCCCGATACCGCGCCGGCCCATACCGCCAAAGACGGCAAGGGCATCCTGATCACCGAACCGGCGATGCAGCAGCTGGCAAAGCTTTGTGGCGAACAGGGTGTGAACCAGGTGCTGCGCGTCGGGGTGCGGTCCGGGGGTTGCAGCGGCATGAGCTACACGATGGATTTTGTACCCGCCTCAGACACCCTCGACGACGACGAGACCTACGAGTACATGGCGGCTGATGGTCAGAGCTTCCGGGTGATCTGTGATCCAAAAAGCCTGCTCTACATCTACGGAATGCAGCTTGACTTCAGCACTGCTCTGATTGGTGGTGGCTTCAACTTCACCAACCCCAACGCCAGCCAGACCTGTGGCTGCGGCAGCTCCTTCGCCGTGTGAGCGAAGCCACGTGGGAATCTGAGGGGAGATCACTGCCCTCTCCCTGTTGATGGAGACTTCCCAGGACAGCCTGTTTGAGCAGGCCATGGCCCGATATCAGGCCGGCGCCGCGGCCGAAGAGGTGCTGCCTGATTTCGCCCGCATCGTTGAAGCCGCTCCCCGCCAATCAGCGGGGTGGACCTGCCTGGCCTGGCTGCAGCTGCTTTGCGACCAGCCGGAGGAGGCGCTGCGGTCGGCACGTTTTGCCGTGAGACTCAACGGCCAGGACCCCCAGGCCAGGATCAATCTGAGCCTGGCGTTGCTGGAGACCCAATCCAAAGGCGTGCGCGACCACATCCAGGTAGTGCAGCAGGTGATGACTCTGGCCCCAGAGGTGTCCGGCGAACTCAAGGAATCGATCGCCGACGGGCTTGAGCGCAAACCCGGCTGGAAGGCCCTCGAAAAAGTGAAAGCCTGGCTTGAGCTCTGATCACAACGGATGCTCTGCATGACAGACCCTGCATGACAGCCACCTGGACCATCACCCGCCTGCCGTTCCAGGTTCGCGTGCGGCCTCCAGCGGATCGTTCGGCAGAATTGCTGCAGGAACGCCTGGCCAGCGAAGCGCGACGGTTGCAACTGGCCAGACGCGCCAACGGCATACCGGATCCGAGCACCTGGATGTGGTGATGGACAGCCCGGCGATGGCACGCATCCTGCTGCTAAGCAATGGCCACGGCGAAGACCTCTCAGGCGCCTTGCTGGCCCAGGAGCTTCAACAGCAGGGCCACAACGTACAGGCGCTCCCGCTGGTGGGCCTTGGCAGCGCCTATCAAAAAGCCGGGGTGCCATTGCTGGGACGCAGCCATGAATTCAGCACAGGCGGCATTGGCTACACCAGCCTTCGTGGGCGCCTCACCGAGATCGCCCAAGGGCAAGTGCTGTATCTGCTCCGACGCCTGATGCGTCTGATGCGGTGCCGGCGTCGCTTTGATCTGATCTTGGTGGTGGGGGATGTGATCCCTGTGATCGCGGCATGGCTAAGCCAATGCCCTGTGGCGACCTATCTGGTGGCCTACTCCAGCCACTACGAAGGGACGCTGCGCCTGCCCTGGCCCTGCGCCGCACTGTTGAAAAGCCAGCGGTTCAAAGCGGTGTACAGCCGCGATCAACGCACCGCCGAAGACCTCAGCAGACAACTGCAACGGCCGGTGACCTTCCTGGGCAATCCATTCATGGATTCGGTGCTCACAGCGGCCACCCCGCCGACCAGCAGCACGCCACGCATCGGTCTGCTGCCCGGCAGCCGCCGACCGGAACTGGAACAGAACCTGCAGCTGTTGCTGCGGCTGATCGAGCTGCTTCCCAGCACAGTTCGCTGCAACGTGGATCTGGCCCTGGTGCCCAGCCTCGATGAAAACAGCTTGCGGGGGCTGAGCGAACGATGCGGTTGGCACTTGGAGAACGGCGTGCTGGAACGTGAGGGAGCCCGGGCGATCAACGTCCGCCGCGGGGCTTTCCGTGCCGTGCTGCAGCACAGCGATCTAGTGATCGGCATGGCAGGTACCGCCATCGAGCAGGCCGTTGGCCTGGCCAAACCGGTGCTGCAGGTGCCGGGCCAGGGGCCTCAATTCACAGCAGCATTCGCTGAAGCCCAACGGCGCCTGCTCGGGCCGACGGTGTTCTGCGCCGATGGGGAGAGTGGCAGCCGTGAGGCTTTGGAGGGAACAGCGGAGCTAGCCATGGCTCTGCTTGCTCGTGCACGGCGGGATCCCGACTTGCAACAGCAATGCCAAGAAGAGGCCAAATGGCGCCTCGGGGACGCTGGTGGAAGCCCGAGAATGGCTGCAGCCATTTGCGCACTGCTTTCATGAGTGCCCCGCCAGAACCGGCCTGGAAACGCTGGCTCGACCGCCTGCTGATGGTGAACGTGCTGCTGGTGTTCATCGGCGCAGGGGTCTTTGCCGTTGCCGTGGTGCGACAGGGCCAAGGCCATGACTGGCTGATGGACCAGGTTCAGCTGCTGTGGCAACCCCTGTTCGCCCCAGCCATCAGCCTGTTGATCATGGCCGCGTTGGTGAGTGGCATCTTCAGCTGGTGGCAGCGGCGAGTGCTGAAGCCAGATCGGGGTAGTGGAAGCTGAAGTTCAGGGCGTCAAGCCGCTCCGAAGCAACCTGCTGGCCCTCCAACACCACCTTTGCGCCGTCCCCCAAAAGCACCTGAAGCACTGGAGCTGGCACCGGCAACAAACTAGGTCGGCCCAGGCTGCGCCCCAGCTGCTTGCAGAAGGCCGTCATCGAGACGGGCTCAGGAGCCACGGCATTGATCACGCCACTCCAGCTCTCGTCCGTGAGGGATTGAAGAATCAGGGCGCAGAGGTCAGTGCGGTGGATCCAGCTCATCCATTGCCGGCCACTGCCGATCGGACCGCCAAACCCTGTGCGAAACACCGGAAGCATTTTTCCGAGTGCGCCGCCGTCGCCCGCCAGCACGATGCCGATCCGCAGGGTGACCTGCCGTACAGCGGAAGGCACCGCCTCAGCCGCCGCTTCCCAGCGCTCACACAAGCTCGCAAGGAAGTCGTTGCCAGGGGTGCTCGATTCAAGAAAACGCTTGTCCAGGCTGGAGCCGTAGAAGCCGATGGCGGAGGCATTCACCAGCACCTTCGGTGGCGTTTCACAGGCCTCGATCGCCTTCACCAACTGAGAGGTCGTTTCCAGACGGCTGGTTTCAAGTAGCTGCCGGTGAGTCGGGCTCCAACGCTTCTCGGCAATCGGTTCCCCCGCCAGGTTGACAACCGCATCGGCCTGGTTCAGGGCATCCAATAGGCCGGCATCGGCCCAGGTGCTGCTGCTGGCAGGGTCGAATTGCATCCAGGTCAGTCGGCCATCTGCCCGTTCAGCGTCGTAGCCACGGGCCAAGCGGCGGCTGACCACGGTGAGCTGATGGCCAGCCTGAAGCAGGAGCGGCAGGAGCTCACGGCCAACAAAACCTGTGCAGCCAAACAGCAACAGACGCATGAAAGCGGGGGTGGTGAGGCTGGGAGGCTAAGGGGGTTCGTGGGCGATTGGTTTTAGCCTGGTGCCATCACGTCCCCCTGTCATGGCCGAATCCGATGCCGCTGCCCCCGCCAAGGCCAAGCCTGCTGCGCTGCGCAAAGGTGCCTTGGTCAAGGTGAACAGAGCCGCCTACAGCTCCAGTCTTGAGGCTGGCGCCAGCGATCCCACAGCACCCGACTACATCTTTGAAGGTCCCGGCGAGCTGCTGGTCGTGAAAGGGGACTACGGCCAGGTGCGCTGGAACCGTCCGGTCCCCGATGTTTGGCTGCGAATGGATCAACTGGAAGCCTGCTCCTGATCCTGATCTTGTTGGGGGGCAGGCTCAAGGGCCTCCTCCACGGCTGTGACGGCCGCTGGAACTGACGTTATGGCAGACGGGATGCGCCAAACAGCACCGGAGAGCACACTGCTGAGATCCCCGAGCGCCGACAGCACAGGATTCGAAACGCTGGCACCATTTGCAGCGGCGGCGGCCTGCCAGGGATTCCAAACCGCCAGGGTGACCACACTGCGATAGGCCGCTGGCCAGGGGTTGTCGGGCAACAGCCCTTGAAGGGCCTCGAATTGCTGAGCTGCCTCGACAGGGCGGTTTTCCAGCACCGCCAGCAGCGCAAGGGTCCAACGCGGTTGCACAGCATCGGGATCCTGTGCCAAGGCCGCCAAGGCCTCAGAACGCACCGGCTCCCGATAGCTGAAATGGCCATCGAGCATGTGTTCCTGCCCCACCACAGCGAACACTGGATCCAGCCCCACCGGCCCTGCCGCGAGGCCAGCGGCGAGGTCGGGGAAACTCTCCGCAAAGGATGGGCCTGCAATCGGATGCGTCGCGCGGCGGCGCCAGAGGGAATAACTCCCGCCACGGGGACGCGCGAACTGCTGCACCAGCTCGAACACACCGCTGCTGCGCACCGCTTGGTCCAGCCATCGGGCCGCTTTGCGCACCGATCCCTGGTCCCCTTCCGCTAACACGACCCATTCCGTGCGTGCCAGCACAGGCTCACGGTCCTGGAGGCTGCCCCCCAGCTGCCGGCCAACGGTCTGTCCCCCATGGCGACGACCGTAGAAGCTGACGTTGTGCTGGTTGAGATCGGAGGTGCTGGGTACCACGATCAACGTGGCGGGAGACCTGCTTGGATCGGCACCGCCGGCGGCCTCTACCAGCGCCTCCACCGGACCACGGGGCCTGTCTTCAAAGCGATGCAGCTGATGGGCCCAGCCCGCTGGGACAGAGGCCAGCAGCCCAGCACCAAAGACGGGCCACACGAACCTCGAACACCTGGACTCGAACCAATGGCCCCATTGCCACCACCCTCGAGCCAGGAGCAACACCAGTGATGGCAAAAGCGGCGTGATGTAGCGAGCGTCCTTGTTCGGGCTCAGGGTGGTTAACACCCAGGCCGCCACAAGATTGAGCAGGAGCCAGCGCCAGGACCAGGCATAGTCGCTTGAGAGCTTCCGGCGCTGCCAGCACCAAAGCAGCAGCCCCGACAAGCCCATCACCAGAAGCACCATGCCCAGCTGCTCCGGCAACAGGCGGGGGTACCACAGCCAACTGGCCAGGCTGAAGACACCAGGATCGCCTTCCCGGGCCGCCGACTCGAACACGGCTCGGTTGGTGCCGCCGAGGCTGGTGATCCAGTTGTGACGCAACCAGGGGGCGATCAGTACCGCCGTGAGCAGAGGCAGCAAAAGAGCCTGGCGCAACCAAGAGCCACCCCGCTGCAACGCGATCCCCGCAGCCCAGAGCCCAGCAGGAACAAGCACCAGCAGGGCGCTCTGCTTCACCAGCACCGCAGCGATGGCTGCCAGGGTGCAACCCCAGGCCTGCCACCAGCGGCCTCCGCTCTGGGGATCGCACCAGACCCCGAGACGCCAGATCGCCAAGCTGCAAGTGGCGACTAGGGGCATTTCCAGCACGTAATCCGTACGCAGCTCAAGAAAAGCCGGCGTCAACGCCGCCAAAAGGCAGGCGATCAGGGCCAGGCCATCCCCCTGCAGGCGCCGTCCCCAGCCCGCCATCACCACCAGGAACAACCCATGCCAGAGGCTCAAGCTCCAGGCCGCTTGTTCCGGGGCATCACCACTCAGCGCCATCACAGTGCCGTTCACCAGAGAGGCCAGGGGCGGAATCTTCGGTGAGTAATCCAGTAATGCCTGCCAACCCTGCCAACCGCCGCCGGGCAACAACCCCAAGGCGCGGCCGTGGTCCATGGCGCTATTGAGGTAGTCGGCCTGATCCCATGCTGGGACACCAGTCTGAAACGTCCACCAGAGCCGATCCACGAGGGTGGAGAGAAGCCAGATCAGAGCAACCAAAGCCCAGAAACGCCAGCGCTGTTTCACACGATCTCCAAGCGACGCCGTTCATCTTGCAGCCGCTTACGTCGCTGTTTGGCTTCTCGCAGCATCTCGCGACCATCGTGGAGATAGCCATCCACATAACCCATGGTGTAACGCTCCAGTTCTGCCAGGGCGTCTTCCACTTCCGAAAGGCAGTGATACAGGCTCAGGCCGAAGCCACGGGCAGAGACTGGCGTGGGCAACGACTGGAACAGTTGCTTGACCTTGTCCACACGGCGTCCGCTCGCCTCGAGATATCTACAGAACGCTTCCATCAGCTCGTCGTCGTAGGGATCAGCCGACAGTGCCTTGAGTTGCTTGGGGAAGGGATTGATCACCTCACCAAGCATGCGGTCGATCGGGGCATAAACCCGCCGCAGCCACTCCACCAGGGCATCATCCGCGGCCACCGCACGATCGTGGACACGGCTGGCCCGGCGCAGCTCCGTCGGCGATGCCGCTCGGCCCGGCCGAGACCGCGTGCGATCAAAGGCCTTACGGCGCTCGGCATCCCCGAGAACTTCCCAGGCGGCATTGAGGGCCAGCATCTGCTGGTCGTCTCCACCGGCATCGGGATGGTGCTGCTTCACCAGCTGGCGATAAGCCGCCTTGATTTCAGCATTGCTGGCGGTGCTGCTGACACCGAGCACGGCATAGGGGTCGCTCACAGCTGGCCATCCCTTCGGGCAGGAAGTTGCGACGCAGCACTGAACATCGGGGTGGAGAGGTATCGCTCGCCATAACTAGCGAGCATCACCACCAGCCGTTTGCCCGCCATGGCGGGCTCTTGACCCACCCGCAGGGCCGCTGCCATGGCCGCGCCACTGCTGATCCCACAGAGCAGGCCTTCCTCCCGGGCCAAACTCCGGCCCACCTGCATCGCTTCCTCATCGCTCACCGTAAGGATCGAATCAATCCGGTCCAGTTCCAGCACCGCAGGCACAAAACCAGCCCCGATCCCCTGAATGCGATGGGCCCCAGGCGGCTTTCCGGACAGGACGGCACTGGCCTCGGGCTCAACGGCAATCACCTGAAGCTGAGGCTGGCGCTGTTTCAACAGACGGGCACAGCCGGTAATGGTGCCACCGGTCCCCACCCCTGCCACAAAGGCATCGATCTGGCCCTCGGTATCACGCCAGATCTCTTCAGCCGTGGTGCGTTCATGCACGGCTGGATTGGCGGGGTTGTCGAACTGCTGCAGCAGGTAGGCGTCAGGAATCGCCTCAACCAACTCCTTGGCTAAGGCGATGGCCCCATTCATGCCCTGGGCACCATCGGTGAGCTGCAACTCGGCGCCGTAGGCCCGCAGCATCGCCCGACGCTCAGTGCTCATGGTGTCCGGCATGGTGAGAATCAGCCGGTACCCACGGGCCGCCGCCACCATGGCCAAGGCGATCCCGGTGTTGCCGCTTGTGGGTTCCACAAGCACCGTTCTGCCGGGAACGATCGTGCCGGCTTGCTCCGCCTCCAGCACCATGGCACTGGCTATGCGGTCTTTCACCGAAGCGGAGGGATTGAAGCTCTCCAACTTGGCCAAGATCTCGGCCTGGCAGCCGCAGGCCTGAGGAAGACGGTTCAACCGCACCAGGGGCGTGCCACCGATCAAGGCCGTGATATCAGGCGCGATGCTCATGGCTGCAGCTTGCCTAGAGAACGACCATAAAAAAAGCCCTCCACAGGGGAGGACTTGGGATATGTGTGTGTGTGAGGGAAAGTGTTCTGGTGGCCCAATCGAAATTGGGCCAAATGATCAGAACTTGAAGACGGTCTGGAGGACGGCACCAAACTGCTCCTTGCCAGATACACCCTGGCTGGAGCTGGACTCGGGCAGATAGAAGATTGCCGGAATCATGGTGATGTTCTTGGAGACCTTGTACTTGAGCGAGGCTTCCCAAGCGAGCTCGGGAGCATCGGGATCAGTGCCGTCTTGGGACTCGACATACAGGGGAGCACCGAAACCAACAGCCAAGCTATGGGGAGTATTGGCGACTTTGTCCCACTGCAAACCCACCATCCAAGTGCGGGCCTCGTCGACGGTGCTGCCCTCGAGATCAGACCAGCCATAAGCAAGGCTTACAGAAGGAATGAAGCCAGTCTCTTCAGGCTTCCAGAAGCCGTTCAGAGCGAAGTTCTGAGAGTCGACGTTGTCGCTGCCACAGCTCTGTTTGACACTCTTATAAGCAGTACCGAATCCTGCGCCACACTGGCCATAGCGGTAACCGAGAGCAGCGCCCCATTTCTTGGTGCCGTAACCAATCTGAGCAGTGGTGTTGCCCTTGGATTTAGCAGTGAACATGCCCTTTTCGGAGCTGGCCTGTTCCCCGTCATCAGCGACGTAGTTCAGAGCAGCTGTCAGACGGGGCTCACCCTTAGCAACTTTCTGCTTCCAGATCACACCAACGAGACCGCCGGTCTCTTTGTTGTAGACATTGCCAGCACCAAACTGACCACCGAACATGTTCAGGGTCTTGACCGTGTAGGCCGTTGGCTTCATGCCAAGGCTTTCGGTGTTGCGGGCCATAGGACCAGCAATGGCTGTAATACCTGACCCCACCGGGAACTTGTAGTACAGGCGGTCGAGCTTGAGGGTGTTACCGGACATGCCGGAAACATCCAACTTGCGGAAGCCGCCCGAGAAGGCGCTGCCGTCCTTCATGTTGCCGGCACGCAGGCGAGCAAACAGAAGGTCCTTTCCAGTGAAGGAGGTCTTCAGGCCGAGGCGGTAGTCGTAGGAGAAGCTAAATGCGTCGTCGTCAGCCTTAGCACCAGCATCTTCAGAGTCCATAGCGCCAGTCACAAAGGTGGCTTTGCCTTTGAGCTTGGTGGTGGTGGAGAACTGGGTTGCTTCCAGTTCGCCGACGCGGGCCTCGAGGCCGTCAACGCGACCCTTAAGGATGGCCAGCTCGGTTTCGAACTCAGCCATCAGGCGACGCAGCTCGTCGGTCACTTCGGTGACGCGGTCGAGGCAAGCGTTCAGCAGGGCAGCCGCTTCGTAGCGGGTCATGGCCCGGTTGCCACGGAAGGTGCCGTTGGGGTAACCGGCCACGCAGCCGTAGGTCTCAACCAAACCAGCCAGTGCCTGATAGGCCCAGTCGGTGGGGTAGACGTCAGAGAATTGGGTCACGCTGGTGACCTGATCAGCGGAAGCCGCGTAATCAGAAACGCCGTTGATGTTCAGCTCGGCGGCATTGGCGCCGGTGGCCAGAAGGCCAAGGGCGGCGGGAGCCACCAGCAGTTGCTGGAAAAGCTTCATTTTGGGTTCTCACACCAAGAGAAAAAGTGCCGGCAAGACATGCCAGCGGCTCCACGCTATTGGCACGGCTTCACTCCGTCGCTAAGGGCAAATCAAGGGATATTTATGTATTGATTAAGACTATTTATTTGCTTTGTGACGCCAAAAAAAAGCCCCCCACCAAGGGTGGAGGGCTAAAGATCTGAAGAAGAGCCCTAGGACTCAGTCTTTTGATCAGAACTTGAAGGTGGTCTTCATGATGCCGCCAAACACGTCGTCCTTGCCGTCCTCGTCAATGCCGAAGATTGCAGGGGTGACAGTGATGTTGTCGCTAACAGCGAAGCTGTAGAAGACTTCCCACATGGTGTTATCAACACCATCTTCATATGCGGGGGCAGAACCGATTGCGCCACCGAAGGAGTTACCTTCAACGAACACATCGCTCCACTCGAGACCCACATACCAGGACTCGATGTCGTCCTTCACGCCCTCTTCATCAGCTGAGGAATAACCGGTGCTGATGGAAGGAACGAAGCCTGCATCGGCGGGCTTCCATGCTGCAGCCACACTGAAGCCGTCGCGGTCAGCAGTGGAGGAGTTACCGATGGCAAGGCCAACGTTTTGGTCGAAGGAATAACCAACCTGAGCAAGCAGGTTGCCATCGAAGGCTTCACCTTCGTAGAAGAGCTGCCAAGAAGAGGTGGAAGCAGTCTCGTTGGTACCAATACCTTTGCTGGAATCAGCACCATTTTTGGCGACGTAGTTGCCGCTCACCTTGAAGCCGCTGTCACCGAAGGTGTAAACAGCACCGACACCGGAGCCAGTGAAGCCCAGGTTGTTGGTGGTAGGTGCACCGCCGTAGGTGAAGAAGTCGAGCAGCAGATCAGAGGGGTAGTACGTGGCATAGCCGGCGTACATGGAGGCATCGTCAGTACGGACGATGGGACCTGCTGTGACGCTCAGGGAGTCGCCAACAGGGAAGGTGTAGAACAAACGGCCAACCTTGACGCTGTTACCGCTGCTCATAGCGGTTTCGACGAAGGTCAGACCAGTTCCGAAGATGGAATTGTCGAAGTTGCCAGACCGCAGAACGGTGGTCAGCTGATCCTTACCGGTGAAGGAGGTAGCCAGCTTCAGACGAAGGTCGTAATTGAGGGTAGTGGCTTCTTTGCCATCGATACCATCAACAGCACCAAGAACCCAGGCGGTGTAACCCTTGAGCTTGGTGGTGGTGGAGAACTGGGTTGCTTCCAGTTCGCCAACGCGGGCCTCGAGGCCGTCAACGCGACCCTTAAGGATGGCCAGCTCGGTTTCGAACTCAGCCATCAGGCGACGCAGCTCGTCGGTCACTTCGGTGACGCGGTCGAGGCAAGCGTTCAGCAGGGCAGCCGCTTCGTAGCGGGTCATGGCCCGGTTGCCACGGAAGGTGCCGTTGGGGTAACCGGCGACGCAGCCGTAGGTCTCAACCAAACCTGCCAGTGCCTGATAGGCCCAGTCGGTGGGGTAGACGTCAGAGAATTGGGTGACGCTGGTGACCTGATCAGCGGAAGCCGCGTAATCAGAAACGCCGTTGATGTTCAGCTCGGCGGCATTGACGCCGGTGGCCAGAAGGCCAAGGGCGGCGGGAGCCACCAGCAGTTGCTGGAAAAGCTTCATTGGATTCCTCACACAGGAAATTGGCGCTACTACGCCAAACCGGATTTTGAGGGCTGGTCACTCGTTATCCAATGCAGCTTGTGCCGGTGCTTACATCGACATGTATCAGCAGATACCGTTTGGATCTCAGCGAATTCACCCTGAATGAACGATGCCCCCGTCCGGCAAGCCGAACGGGGGCTCTCGCCGGGTCCGCTTTTGCCGCAGAACCGGATGATCAGTCAGAAGGCGCCGTTCAGCCGGCGTTCTCCGCGATCAGCAGACCCTGGATCAAACAACTGGAAATCATGGACACCTCCTCCTGAAGGATTGTGAATGCCGGCAACGCCTTCGGAGTTGTGCTCACCTCCAGAAGGAAGCATTCACCTCTCCACGCCGCTGCATCCTGAACACCAGGACCATACTCAGTTTTTGATGTGATGAGGGGCCCCATGCGCTCCGGCTCAGCTCCTGACGAAGCACCTTGGATCGCATTGGCAGGGCTCGGCCTGGCCGCTGCCGTGCTGGCCCTGATCGGCCTCGGAGATCTCCCGCTGCGGGACTTCGATGAAGCGACCGTGGCCCAGGTGGCCCTCGAACTTCGCCATGGGCTTGGAGAAGCCCCGTTGCTGCCCACCCTCTGGGACAAGCCTTATCTCAACAAGGCGCCTGGTCTGCACAGCCTGATCGCCCTCGTGATCAGCACAACAACCCAACCCGACCAGCTCCCCTCGGAATGGACGGTCCGCCTGGTGCCTGCCGTGCTGTCGTGCCTGGTGGTGCCACTGGGGGGCTGGCTGCAATGGGTGCTGCGCCCTGGGGATCGCTCCAGCGCCCTCGCCACCAGCGTGATTCTGCTCACGCTGCTGCCAGTGGCACGGCACGGACGCCTGGCCATGCTGGATGGCACCCAGCTAACGGCCATGGCTGTGCTTTGGCTGGCCCTGCTGCAGCTCACCCGCAGCCGAACCAGCGCACTCTGGGGGACCGTCGCCGGTCTAATGGCCAGCGCAATGTTGCTGCTCAAAGCCCCGCTGCTGGTGCCCGCGGTGGTGGCTGGCGGTTTAGCGCTGGCCTGGGGCCGGGAATGGAAAAGCTGGAACAACCATGCAGCAGCCCTCAGCGGAATGCTGCTGGGCCTGACCCCAGGAGTCGGCTGGCATCTCTGGCATGCCCACATCCGAGGGAGCCAGGCGCTCTGGCTCTGGGGCGGCGATGGTGCCGGGCGGGTTCTTCTGGATGCCGGCGAAGGCAGTGATCTGGGCTGGCGAGTCCCGGTGATCGAAGTGCTGGAGGGGGGCTGGCCCTGGCTGCCACTGCTGCCCTTCGCCCTGATCTGGGCCTGGCGTTGGCGTCAGAGCCGCTGGGGCCGATGGTCTCTGGCTTGCCTGCTGACCCTGGCCGGAGCCATTCTTCCGCTGCGCACCCAGCTCCCCTGGTACAGCCACCCGCTCTGGCTGCCCATCGCTCTCCTCTGCGCCCCGCTACTGGTCTGGCTGGTGGAGCGGCCCTTTTCTTCCAAGAGTGCACCGGAGAGCCCAAATCCCCCCTGGCGCTGGCTACTGTTCCAGCTTCCAATGTTCTGGTGCGGGCTCGGTCTGCTGCTCCTGCTGCTTTGGCTGAGCAGCTTGAGCAGCATCGGCAGCAGCCTTGTGCCCTACCGCAGCCTGGCGGGTGCGCTCGGTCTCGGCTGGTGTGTGGGCGGATGGTGGCTGCGCTCTGCAACACCGCAACGAAGACGGCTAGGCGTGATCTATCTCAGCTGCGGCAATGTGGCAGCACTGGCCCTCTTGTTTCAATCCCCCCTCTGGTTGTGGGAGCTCAACGAAACCTGGCCCGTGCAACCGGTGGCAGCCTTGGCCCGTGCCAACCCTGGAAGCGAGATCAGGCTGAAGGGTTACGACGAACGTCCGAGCCTCAACTGGTACGCCGAACAACGCATTGAGCGGTTCAAGGGTGGCCCAGGTCGCCGGCTCAGCGATAAGCCCCAGAAGGACTGCATCACCGAAGGCCAAGCGAGGCAATGGACGCTAGCCAACTGTCGGTAGCCTGAACTGGACTGGAGCCCGCTGTGTCGTCCACTTCGGAACGTGAAGGACCGACAGGCCAAAGCGGCCTGTCGATCGTTCTTCCCACCTTCAACGAGGGCGGTTCCATCCGCCAAGTGATCGAATCCCTGCTCCGTCTTGAGACGGAGCATCCGATCGAGATCCTGGTGGTCGATGACGATTCTCGGGATGGCACCCCTGATCTAGTTCGCTCACTCGCCCGCCAAGACCCCAGGATCCGGATCATTCAACGGGTGGGACGCTCCGGACTGGCCAGCGCTATCAAGGAAGGCCTAATCGCAGCCCTCCATCCCACCGCTGTGGTGATGGACAGCGATGGCCAGCACGAACCTGCCTCCGTTGGCGAGGCCGTGCAGCTGCTGGATCGAGAGGGACTGGACCTCGTGGCGGGGAGCCGCTTCCTCGACCACTCCAAGATCCGGGGGCTCAGCGATCGACGCACCGACGGTTCCACCCTCGCCAACCGCCTTGCCCGATGGAGTCTTCCCAGGTCGTATGGGCACCTGAGCGATTGCATGAGCGGCTTCATCGTGCTGCGCCTCAACCGCTGCTTACCGCTGGTGCGCCAGGTGGACGTCAACGGCTTCAAATTCCTCTATGAGCTCCTGGCCATCAGCCACGGCCGCCTACAGGTGGGAGAAATTCCACTGAACTTTCAGCCACGGCTGCATGGCAGCTCCAAACTCGATCTCGCCATCCTCTGGGACTTCATGGTGTCCCTAATTCACACCGCAACCCTGCGGATGCTGCCGCGACGGGCGATCAGTTTCGGGCTTGTAGGGGCTTCCGGGGTGATGGTTCAGCTGCTATCAACAGCACTGCTGATGGGCCTGTTCAACCTGGAATTTCAGCAGGCGCTTCCCGTGGCAGTCATCACGGCAGCAAGCTCGAACTACTTGGTGAACAATGCCCTCACCTTTCGAGACCGACGCCAGAGCGGCCGGCAACTGATCCGGGGGCTGCTCAAATTCCTCCTGGTGGCCTCCCTACCGGCGCTTGCCAACGTTGGCCTTGCGACCAGTTTTTACACACTGATTCAGGCCCATGCGCTCTGGGCCCAACTGGCGGGCATTGTTGTCGTCTACGTCTGGAACTATGCGGCCTCATCCCGATTTGTCTGGAACAGCCCCTAAGCCGACCTGGCTGCCCATCGCTCTGGGAAGCCTGCTGCGGCTGGTGCAGATCTGGATGCCCGTGGTCGGCGTTCACAGCTGGCGGCAAGCCGACACTGCAGCCATGGCAAGGCATTTCAGCCAGGCAGGCACACCGATCTGGCTGCCTCAGATCGATTGGGGCGGTGCAAGTGCCGGCTTTGTCGAATCGGAATTTCCCCTCTACCCCTTTCTGGTAAGCCGCCTGTACAACCTTATGGGGGTACAGGAATGGCTGGGCCGCGGACTGTCGGTGCTCTGCAGCGCACTGACCATCTGGCTGGTGATGCGCCTGGGCCGGCGTTGGTTCACCCCCCAGGTCGGTTGGTGGGCGGGCCTGACCTTCGCCCTCGCACCCTTGGGGGTGTACTACGGAAGGACCTTTCAAGCAGAAGCCTTATTGGTTTTGTGTGCCGCGGGATCACTAGAAGCCCACAGCATCTTTGTTGAACGACGAAAAGCGTGGGCACTGAGCCTGAGCTGGATTTGCTTTACCGGAGCAGCACTAATCAAAGTTATTCCCTTGCTCTGGCTAGGCCTGCCTCTACTGCTCATGCAGCTCACACCTTCGCCTCGCGCGAAGGCGGAATCTCCTGAACAGATGCTGCGACGGCTCTTACGATTGACTCTGAATCCATGGTTCTGGGTGTATGCATCAACGGCTCTGGCGGTTACGTCAGCCTGGTACCTGCATGCCTACCAACTAGGTGAAGCTAGCGGTTTGACGTTTGGATTCTGGGGAGAGGATAGCGATCGCAGCAACATCGGATTAGCACTAAATCTCTCAAGCTGGGTGAACCTTGCAATCCGAACTGGTCTACGCGCGCTTGTTGTAACAGGAGTCCCCTTGCTAATGATCGGCACCGTGAGGAGCTGGAGATTTGGCGGAGGACGCATCGCACTTGGAGGAGCGATCGGGATGCTGATTTGCACCGTTATGACAATGAGATCAAGCACCGTGCATGAGTATTACCAATTCCCCTTTTTACTATTCAGCTCACCACTTGTAGGCCTGGGATGGGAAACCATGCAATACAAACAACGACGCTGGCCGATTCAAATGTTGCTCAGCATCACATTAATCGCCAGCCTTTCAATCCTCTCAATTGACTACTGGGCAGTAGAAGCACGACAACGCAGCATCTGGATGCCACTTGCAGAAAGTATTCGAAGAGAAATCCCAGCCAATGCCCGAGTTGTGAGTGTCACTGATTCAGACCCAACGCTATTAAACCTTGCACGAAGACAGGGATGGATCATGCCAAGCAGGGAATTAACACTGGATCAGCTCAAAAAACTCAAAGACGATGGGGCCAGCTACTTAACAGGCAGCCTGAGCTGGCATAACACTTATACGCCAATGCAAGAAACCGAATCAAATAGAATTAGGGAATTAATTCAGGCACATAATTCATCTTTTAAAGACGCAAACCAGCAGACATATTTGATCCCAATAAAAAATTTGATACCTTAGGCAACTAGCGCTTACTCGTTTAGTTAATAAATTATCTAAAATAAAAATTTGATATTTTATGACCAGTTAAATCCTGCAAAACCTTCCTCTTTGAAGATTCTACAGAGACCAAACACCTACCATTCGCAGGAGACAAGCCGCCCAAAGACCGCAAAACATAAGGATTATCCAAGTAAAAACTTAGGACTGTCTCATCTTTACTAGGAAGCCCATAAAGGTATACGCCGGCCTTACAATCACTATTCACAGAGCTAGCCAATGCCTTGAGCTCCTTGTTAGTACTCCAAATAATACCGCTTGCTGATAATGCAAAAATAGTAAAATATTGTGCCATTAGAAACGCAAAAATTAAAGCAAAAGGAGAAATCTTGCGCCGAGAGAAAACCCTAGCATAAAAAGCATAAAAGCATAAAATAGAAGAAAGAATTACGGCAAAAAATACAGCATAAAATGAGGCATCTTGCAGGTCTTCACGTCTAAAATAAAGAGCGCATGCACCCAACATGTAAAGCACAAACATGACGCCAGCAAAGCTAGTCTCAAGCTTAAATGTGCTTCTTTTAGATATTAAATCCATACGAGCGATATTCAGCGAAAGTAGGGGTACAAGAGGCAGCAAATAATGATAATGCTTAGTCCCCATAAAAGACAATGCGATCATATAGATCAATGGAAATAATATTGTCAACGCATTAAGCTCCATTCGCAATGCACGTGCTTTGGCAGAAAATATTATTTTCCCAAAAGACTGCATACGTGGCAAAAGAAAGACAAAGGCAGGAAAGGTCAATAATACAAGCCTTGTAAAGTAGAAAGGAAGACTAGAGAATAAATTCCATTCATTCACATCAGCCTTTCTCGATGCAAACGAAACAAGAGAAAATAAACCAGAGTATCCATGATCTCCGAAAACCGATAAGAGGTTAAATATTAGTGGAATTGAACCCAGGAATACACCACTTATTACCCAAATCCAAAATTGGATACTTCGCAAATATTTCAGTACAAAAATTAGTGGAAGCAACGATATAAGCGGTATCAATGCGGCCAAACTTCGCACAAAAAGGGACATTGTGACACACGCACCAAAGCCAAGTATTTTCCAGCGAAAGATTCTACGCGATGCATCTTTAGCAGATGTTAAAAAATATACTTGTGCCATTATTAGTGCAATCAAAATCATATCAGGTCCTGCTGTACGCAACGACTGAAAATAAATAGGCATAGCAATTAATGATAAAGAAGCAACCAGAGAATTCAGAGGCTTAAAGTATCTCAGAGAAGTAAAATAAAAAAACAATGTTGCTATATATCCTGCTACAATGCTCGGCAATCTAGAAGCCCAGTCACTAATTCCAAAGATCTTCAGACTTATAGCGATTGCCCAATACGAACCAACTGTTTTGTGGTGAGGCGATGTAAATGGAGAGAGCCAATCTCCTGAATCAGATATTAACCTTGCTCGTCTTGCATAAAGACCTTCGTCATGAGCGATTAAACTCTGAGCATCAGGCCACATTAGCGAAATAAAGACGATCAATATCAATAAAGATATAAGAAAAATATGTACATTTATAGTATTCTTTTTAAGAAGAGAACGCATTGAAAGCTTGTTAAGCAACTGCATTGGGAAAGAAAGATTAGCTCTCAACAAAATTCAGAGTATCGATATAGGATATTGCACATCACCTACTCAAGGCCTTGACACGACCAACTTTATAAATATGGTATCTTTCTGGCTTATTATACGAACGAAGAAAACTTTTGACAAATTCAATCGTTATATCATCGGAGAGTTCTAAATGACCTCGCCCAAAATCATGCTTTAATTTTGAGCTATTGCTTAGAATTACAAGCAACGAATTATTATTTGGATGCGAATCCATGTATTCTTGAATATAATCCAATGAGTTCTCTCTACTTAATGATGAATTCCGATTAACCCACTCAGCAAAGGTACCTAATCGATTGATTTCAGGATAATAAATTGATTTCCCAAGATAACCCGAGACAGAAGCAAGCTCTACATCCCTGGAACCAAACAAAGGCCAATTAGCATACTCTGAATTTCTTATAAAAGTAGCAACTTCTTTGCTCGCAGAATATGGGTAAACAATATCAAGGAAAACCCTATGAATCCCTGCAAAGAAATGAATAACTAGAATAATAGATAAAAATAACGAGAATCTGGATTTAGATTCAATTAAATATGACTGCTTAACGTTGACCCCCGAACTGCTGCAAGACACCGAAAGATCTGATCTACACAGCCAAACCGAAGCCATTATAATTATAAAATAAATTCCGAAATGCCTTGAGCCTGCGCCACTATATACAGCAGCATTAAAGCAAAGCAAACAAAATGTAGACGAACAATAGAACAACAGCGCTTTTCGTGAACACCTTATATACAAGATTGTAGTTAGCATTAATGCAACAGATACAGCAGCTGACACTGATAAATCAATCCATCGGGAGGAGTTAGGTACAATTAAAATATTACCACCTAAGTATCTACCAAAAGCAACTAAAATTGACTTCAAGCTTATACCAATGGACGCACTATCAATACTTCGGGAGGTCTGAAAAAGGCTATTCAATGACAGCCATGTAGCAATAAATACAACAATCGCAGACGCAAGGTAATTCAAAGAATCTACAGAAGAAAACTCCCGCTCACCTTTGCGTAATCTTTTATATAAAGTGTCATCGGCTACTGTAATAAAAAATCCAATTGCAATACTCCAAGCGAGAGCATGAGTATTCAGCAGCAAAGCTATGAGAAATGATATGCCAACTAGGCTATATTTTCTCTTGCTTACATAAATTACGCCAACAAAAGTCAAAAGCTGGATTACAACATAGTGCCTAGAGATAAGGCAATACTCCCAAAACGGGAAATAGCCAAACGCGAATAATAACTTCTGAAACTTTGAGAAAGGAGCTCGACTTAAAAATACAAAGACACAAGTCGCCGCAAGTGACCATTGCATTAGCTGCAGGGACAATGGGTTTTCATATATCAATGAAGATATAAACGTTAATAATGGGTAAACTATAGGATGTCCAGATGGAGCATTATTATTCCACAGCTCAAAAATATTTGAGCTTCCTACTGCTACCAACCAACCCTGCATCTCATCACGCCAAAGCACATGTGAAGAGACGCCAACTAGCGTAATCGCGATATAAATTATAAATACTACTTTAAGTGAGATTTTTGAGCTTAAGTGGCGTATAGACATCAACTTTTTAAAATAGGCAAGGCATATAAAGCGTAAGCAAAGATGGAGCGAAAAGATATTTTGTAACCAAATTTAATTACTTTTTTAGATTCAAAAGTATCGACTAGGTAGCAAGGCGAAGTATTGATTGCGATTAACGAACTCAGAACAAGACGAGGGTAATACTTAGAGCTAATCTAGAGAATATTATTACCAAGCGACCGCGGATCAGTACAAGCAGATTTACCATTCATTGCCGCCCAGGAATCGTCAATAAGAGCAGCCTAACGCTTAAAATAAAGGCAAATAAATTATAAAAGATTTTTGCAAAATAATTAATGCAGACCTTCATTCAGAAGGATGTTCTTGGTGTAGAAGGTCTCGAATTCGGGATCTTCTGCAGCGCGGATTTCCTGTGACACGAAGTCATAGGCGCGCAGGTTGAGGGCCAGGCCGATGATGCCGATGGAACTTGTCCACAGGCCCATCACAGGCACGAACAGCATGAAGAAGTGCAGCCAGCGCTTGTTGGAGAAGGCGATACCGAAGATCTGACTCCAGAAGCGGTTGGCGGTGACCATCGAATAGGTCTCTTCTTCCTGAGTGGGCTCGAACGCCTTGAAGGTGTTGGCCTGCTCACCGTCCTCAAACAGTGTGTTTTCCACGGTGGCGCCGTGAATGGCGCAGAGCAGTGCACCGCCGAGGATGCCGGCGACGCCCATCATGTGGAAGGGGTTCAGGGTCCAGTTGTGGAAGCCCTGGAGGAAGAGAAGGAAGCGGAGATTGCAGCCACACCGAAGGAGGTGCAACCCCCTTGCAGGTCACAGCCAAAAGCAGCACCTTGCATAAAGCACAGGTTAAGCAAAGGTTTAGGAACGAAGTATGAGGCCGGAGTTCATCCACCCCACAAGCGAACCGTGATTAAGGAACCCACTACAGCAAATCCAAACCAGATCGGAATCATTCCGCTCACGCCACGATCGATCCGAAAGCTGCTATTGGCCATCACCGCAGGGCTATTGCTGGCCCACAGCGTCGTGCAAGTGGGCATTTACGGCTTCGGGGCGGAGAAACATTGGCTGGACAGCCTCAACATGGACCGCGAACTCAACCTGCCCACACTGTTCAGCAGCGCGCTGTTGCTGATGGCGGCACTGTTGATGCAACGACTGGGGCAGAGCAGCGATCGCATCGCTGCTCAGGACTGGCGTTTGCTGTCGAAGATTTTCATCTTTCTGGCACTCGACGAAGCCCTTCAGATCCACGAGATCCTTATCATTCCAGGGCTCAGGCACCAGGTGCACCCAGCTCTGGCATCTACCTGGGTGGTGCCCTATGCCGTCCTCGCCCTCATCCTCCTGTGGCGGTTTCGCCACTTCCTCGGCTCAATCTCGCCAGCAACGGCATCACGGTTGCTGCGATCAGGTGCCGTTTACATCGGCGGTGCCATCGGCATGGAAATGATCGGCAGCTTCGCCGTTCGATCCAGCCTGATCCGCCTGCATAGCCCCTGGTATGGCGCAATTACAGGTATGGAGGAAGCGTTGGAACTGCTTGGCATCATTCTGCTCATCGATGCACTGTTGCGAGCGCTGCTCGATCAACGCAACAGAATTGATTTCACCTTGCGTCTGGGACCTAATTCAGACAGCAACTGAACCAAAAAAAAACCGCCCGGTTGGGCGGTTGAAGGAACCATCGAACTTGCGTTCAGAGGGCATTACCACGGGGCAGAACCTCTTCAGGGAAGACGAAGTTTTCGTGCGGCTGGTCAGCCGGTGCCATCCAGGCACGCAGACCTTCATTCAGAAGGATGTTCTTGGTGTAGAAGGTCTCGAATTCGGGATCTTCTGCAGCGCGGATTTCCTGTGACACGAAGTCATAGGCGCGCAGGTTGAGGGCCAGGCCGATGATGCCGATGGAACTTGTCCACAGGCCCATCACAGGCACGAACAGCATGAAGAAGTGCAGCCAGCGCTTGTTGGAGAAGGCGATACCGAAGATCTGACTCCAGAAGCGGTTGGCGGTGACCATCGAATAGGTCTCTTCTTCCTGAGTGGGCTCGAACGCCTTGAAGGTGTTGGCCTGCTCACCGTCCTCAAACAGTGTGTTTTCCACGGTGGCGCCGTGAATGGCGCAGAGCAGTGCACCGCCGAGGATGCCGGCGACGCCCATCATGTGGAAGGGGTTCAGGGTCCAGTTGTGGAAGCCCTGGAGGAAGAGAAGGAAGCGGAAGATCGCAGCCACACCGAAGGAGGGCGCGAAGAACCAGCTGCTCTGGCCGAGGGGATACATCAGGAAGACACTGACGAACACCGCGATCGGACCGGAGAAGGCGATGGCGTTGTAAGGGCGGATGCCCACCAGACGAGCGATCTCGAACTGACGGAGCATGAAGCCGATCAGTGCGAAGGCGCCGTGCAGGGCCACGAAGGCCCAGAGGCCGCCGAGCTGGCACCAGCGAACGAAGTCACCTTGGGCTTCAGGGCCCCAGAGCAGCAGCAAGCTGTGACCCATCGCATCAGCGGGGGTGGACACAGCAGCGGTCAGGAAATTGCAACCTTCCAGGTACGAAGAGGCAATGCCGTGGGTGTACCAAGAGGTGACAAAGGTGGTGCCTGTCAGCCAGCCACCGATGGCCAGGTAGGCCGTTGGGAGGAGAAGGATGCCGGACCAGCCGACAAAAACGAAGCGGTCGCGCTTGAGCCAGTCATCGAGGACGTCAAACCATCCCCGCTGTGGCGCGCGTCCTACAGCGATCGTCATGAGAGGTACTTCATGATCCGTTACATGGCTGAGCCTAGGGGGTGATGGCCGAAATGTGGCGGCTCCCCACACCCTTTTCTTGGGGATGAGTAGAAATGCGCATTTTAAGACCGACAGGATGCCGGTCCCTCCGCGAAGATGACGCATCGCTTCTTTCCAACGCTGTGTACGTCATCGAACTGGCCCTGCGCATGAGTCCTGTCCCGGTGTCTGTTCAGCGCAAGGATCATGCAGATTCCGATGCGCTGTATCAGCAGATCCGCCAGGCCCTCGAGAACGGCCAACCGCGGCTGCTGGAGCTCACCTGCGAGAAAGTGGAAGGCAAGAAAGTAACGCTGCTGGTCAGTGAAGTTCTTGCCGTTCAGCTTTATGAGAAAGCTTCGGCAGCGGGTGGCAGCAAGCGTCCCGGCTTTTCCTTTGATTCCTGACAACTCGACCGCCGAACTATGCATTGAGGCCGTTAGCCACCGCTGGCCGAACGGCCAACAGGCCCTCAACCGTTGCAGCCTGGTCATTCCTGGCCCAGGCCTCTGGATGCTGGTGGGCAGCAACGGCAGCGGCAAAAGCACCCTGTTCCGCCTGATTTCAGGACTGCTCGAACCCCAGAGCGGACGAATCGCCTGCCGCACCAAAACGGCCTTGGTATTTCAGAACCCAGACCATCAGCTACTGCTCCCCAGTTGCGGCAGCGATCTGATGCTGGGCATGGACCCTGAAGGCCCCCAGCAGGACCGCCTGAGCACTGTGCGCGACCTGCTTCTCCAGCTTGGCCTCGCCCAGCTGGAGAAGCGGCCGATTCACAGCCTCAGCGGCGGCCAGAAACAACGCCTGGCCATTGCCGGAGCCCTGGCCAGTGACGCCGGGCTCCTGCTGCTGGATGAACCGACCGCCCTGCTCGATCCCAACAGCCAATCAACTGTTCTGAGCACCGTGCAACGGCTTTGCAAAGACCCCGTGAAGCCGATCACGGCGCTGTGGATAACCCACAGGCTTGGGGAATTGGCCTTCGCCGATGGCGCCGCCCGCATGCAAGACGGTCGGATTGGACCATGGACCCGGGGAACAGAACTGCAACGGCGCTTGCAGGGGGGCACATTCGAGGGTTAAGTTCTTCGGGTCTCATTCCTCGGTAGCTCAGCGGTAGAGCGGTCGACTGTTAATCGATTGGTCGCAGGTTCGAATCCCGCCCGGGGAGCTTTAAAGCCACAGCCCACGCTGTGGCTTTTTTTGATTAAAAGAGGAATTTCGTGACGGGTGATTGCCCGAAGCGGAAGACTTCCTAAACAGCCACCGGCAAAAGACAAGCAAAAAAACCTCCAGATCGCTCTTCCTGCAAGCGATCTGCGACAACCATGCCCCTGATGGCCTCCTTGTTGACAATCTGCAGACAGTTGAAAAGCTTGAGAGAATCAGTTCAGCGTTAATCCCTGCAGACAAGCGCTCTTTATTTCTCCAGCCGAATTGCCGCCGAACCGATGAAGCCCTGCATCCTGCTAATCGAAGATGACCAGGACATGCGCGACCTGGTGAGCGGCCACTTAGAGCACAGCGGCTTCGATGTGCAGCGCGCCGACGATGGCATCAAAGGTCAGGCCCTCGCATTGCAATACACCCCGGATCTGATCCTGCTGGATCTGATGCTGCCCAAAGTGGATGGCCTCACCCTGTGTCAGCGTCTGCGGCGCGATGACCGCACTGCTGGGATTCCGATCCTGATGCTCACGGCTCTCGGTGGAACCAAAGACAAGGTGAGCGGTTTCAATTCCGGAGCCGACGATTACCTGACCAAACCCTTCGACCTGGAGGAACTTCAGGTGAGGATCAAAGCCCTGCTGCGTCGTAGTGACCGAGCTCCTGTTGGAAGCAGCAACCACAACGAGATCCTCAGCTACGGGCCTCTCACCCTGGTGCCCGAGCGCTTTGAAGCCATCTGGTTTGATCAACCCGTTCGGCTCACGCACCTGGAGTTCGAACTGCTTCATTGCCTGCTGCAGCGACACGGTCAGACGGTGGCCCCCTCGTTGATCCTCAAGGAGGTGTGGGGCTACGAGCCCGATGACGACATCGAGGCCATTCGCGTGCACGTCAGACACCTGCGCACCAAGCTGGAACCCGATCCCCGCAAACCACGCTTCATCAAGACGGTGTACGGAGCGGGCTATTGCCTGGAACTGCCCGCCAGCACCCAGATGGATGGCCTGGAGGACGTGGTGGCCATGGCACGCGAAGAGCGCAAACAGCAAGGCGATCGAGCCTCGGCTTAATCGCCGTTAATGCACTTATTAGACAGATGCCGTGAGGTCCAGCAACGCCACTTCCCAGGCTAATCGCGGCTGAACGAATGAAAGCAGCTGGCCCCGCAGCCTGTCCAAGCGCTTGAGGCTTGAGGCGGAACTGCCGGAGTTCCAAAGCCGGTGTTGCCACCAGCCAATCAACCAAAGCTGCTGCTCGCCATCGAGGGCTTCGCAGAGATCGCGTGCCAACGCCAGTGCATCCATTGGAGTGACGGGAAGCGAATCGAGGCGCTGAACCAACTGCTCGGGCAGACCAGCCAGGCTGCGGCGATGGTCGATTAGGGCGCCTGGAGACCCGGCAGCCAAGGCCAGAAGTTCCGGCGAATCTTGAGAGGTTGCATCGGTGCGCTCGAGCACCTGAGCCATGGCCTCGGGGTTGAGCCGAAGGAAACGGATCAACTGACAGCGGGAGCGAATTGTGCTGAGCAACCGCTCAGGGGCTGACGTCAACAGAATCAGCACCCCATGGCCGGGTTCCTCCAGCGTTTTCAACAGGGCATTGGCCGCAGCTTCCGCCATCGCCTCAGCAGCCTCAATCACAACCATCCCGCGCTTCGCCTCCACCGGCTGACGGGCCAAACAGCGTCCGATGTCGCGGATCTGCTCCAGGCGCAACTGGGGCGGAGTGCGGCGGCTGAGTCCCGCCTCCTCGGCTTCGGCGCGGGTCAGCAAACGGCCCTGATGCTGATAGGTGGGTTCCACCCAGAGCAGGTCGGGGTGATTGCGTTCCAGCAGGCGTCGACGTTCCCGCGACGAGGGCTGACCATCGGCCAGCAGTCCCTCCAGAAAACGCACTGCCGCCAACTGACGTCCTACCCCCTCAGGGCCGGCAAAGAGGTAGGCCGGGGCAACGCGTTCCTGGGCTAGGGCCGCCGAAAGCAGATCAACGGCGAGGGACTGGCCGATCAGATCCCCGAACATCGCGCTCAAGCCAGACGCTCCTGAAACTGACGTTCCAGAGCAGCACGAACAGCACTGGCTGACTGATCTGCAGCGACAGCGCACCAGGAGCGCTGCCGGGCTAACTCGGCAAAACCCTGTGCAACCCGCTCCAGGAATGCGGCTCCCTCGGCTTCGATTCGGTCCTCTTTGTCCCCGAGACGGCGCTGCAGGCTCTCTTGAACGGAAAGGCGCAGCCAGAGGGTGAGATCGGGCTGCAGCCCCGTGGTGGCGATCCGTTCGAGCCGCTGAATCAAGTCCCGATCCAACCCACGGCCATAGCCTTGATAGGCAAGGGTCGATCCCGAGAAACGATCGCTGATCACCCAATCACCACGCTCAAGAGCAGGACGGATCAGCGTTTCAACATGCTGAGCCCGATCGGCGGCATACAGCAACAGTTCAGCGGTGGGAGCTGGTGCCTCCTGGTCTGCCGTGTGCAGCAGGAGTTCACGGATCGAGCGCCCCAGGGGAGTGCCTCCGGGCTCACGGGTGCAGACCACAGCAGCGCCCTTCGGCATCAGACCGCTGTTGGGCAACCACTCGATCAGATGCTGGATCTGCGTGGTCTTGCCGCAGCCGTCGATGCCCTCCAGAACAATGAAGCGACCTGTCATGGCAAACGAAGAGCCAGAGCGTTGAGCACTACAGTGATCGAACTCAGGGCCATCAAAAGCGCTGCTAATGGAGGCGACAGCAGCACCCCATGGCTGGGGAGCAGGGCACCGGCGGCCACTGGGAGAACTATGAGGTTGTAACCGAAGGCCCAGAACAGGTTCTGCCGCACCTTCACCAGGGTGCGGCGCGCCAGGCTGAGGGCTTCGGGCAGATTGTCGAGCCGATCGCCGAGCAACACCAAACCAGCGGAGTCCTGCGCGATCTGGGTTCCAGTGCCAATGGCAATCCCAAGATCAGCCGCGGCCAGGGCCGGCGCATCGTTGATGCCGTCGCCCACCATTGCCACCCTCTCCCCCTGCCGCAGCTGCTCGAGGCGCTGCAACTTCTGTTCCGGCAGCATCTGCCAGCCCAGATCCTTGGCGGCAAAGCCCAGCTGCTGACCAAGGCGCTGCACAGCCGCCTGCCGATCACCACTGAACACCGAAAGCGCCAGACCGTGAGAGCGAAGGCGTTGCAACGCCGGAGCAACATCCGGGCGCAGCTGATCCTCGATCTGCACCAGGCCCACCAGGACAGCTCCCACAGCCACAGCCACCACCGAGCCTTCAGCGGCAGAGAGCCAGTCCTGGGCGGTGGGGGCGATGGCAACACCCTGCTCCTCCAACCAGTCGGGCTTGCCAACACGCACCTGAGCCGATGCACCCTCCACCTGGCCCTCCAGGCCCAGGCCGGAGACAGTGCGAACGTCCTCGCAGTTCAGTAGCGCGAGCTCCCGGCGCTGGGCCTCCTGCAGCAGGGCGTAGGCCAAGGGATGGCGGCTGCTTTGCTCCAAGCTGGCCGCGAGCTGCAACAAATGATCCGGGTCATCACCGTACACATCGGTCACGAGGGGACGACCCAAGGTGAGGGTGCCGGTCTTGTCGAAGACCACATGCTCCAAACCGGCGGCGGTTTCGATCACATCACCACCGCGGAACAGCCAGCCGCGCCGTGCTGCCAAGCCGGTGGCCACCGTGATCACAGTGGGGGTCGCCAAACCGAGGGCACAGGGGCAGGCGACCACCAGCACGGCGATTGACAGTTGCAGGGCCAGACCCATCGGAGTGCTGGCTCCACTGCCCAAGCCGCCGTGATGCATCCCATGGCCATGGGACATCTCATGGGTCATGGGCATCCCAGGTGCTGACGCCTGCAGAACCTCAGGCCAGTGTTCAGCGCCGAACAACCACCAGAACAAAAACGTGGCGAGGGCCAAGCCGATCACGCCGTAGCAAAAACGGCCTGCCACACGATCGGCCAGGCCCTGGATGGGGGCCCGACGGGCCTGGGCCTGCTCCACCAGACGAATGATCCGGGCCAGGGCGGTTTCGGCACCAACACGGGTGACCTTCAAAACCAGGGTTGACTCCAGATTGAGGCTGCCGGAGGACAACTCCGTGCCGGGCTCCGCCTGCAGCGGCAGGGGCTCACCGGTGATGCTTGACACATCAACGGCCGAGGCCCCCTCAAGCACCACCCCATCCACTGGAATGCGGTCACCGGCCAGCAGCTGCACGGTTTCACCGGGCCTGAGAGCGCCAACGCGCACCTCACGAATCGCCCCGTCGCTCAACAACAGGCGCGCGGTGTCCGGCTGGAGCTCAGCCAGCTGCTGCAGGGCCTGACCGGTCCGGAAACGGGCCCGTTCCTCCAGGAAACGTCCCAGCAGAACGAACCCCAGCAACATCACCGGTTCATTGAAAAAGCAGGGCCAACCCACCTGGGGCCAAACCAAGGCCACCAGGCTGGCCACATAGGCACTGCTCACCCCCAGGCCCACTAGGGAATCCATGCTGGGGGCCCCTGCACGAGCGGCCGCAACACCACCCACCAGGATCGGACGACCCGGCCCCAGCAGAGCCACCGTTGCCAGCGTGGCGTGAAAAGGCAGGCTGCCGATCAAGGGAAGCGACAGGTGACCTGCCTCGCTGAGATGCCCCAGCACCGACAGCAACAGCAGCACCAGGGCCACCATCAGCTGTCGCCATTGCTGCCACCAGCCCGGCAGCGCCTGCCTGGCAGCCACCGCTCCGATCGGGGCATCCAGGGAACGCTCCTTGGCTGGAAAGCCCCTGTCTGCCAGGGCTTTCAAGACACCATCCACATCAATCTCACCGGCAGTGAGATCGAGCCAGGCAGAGCGACTGACCAGATTCACATCGGCACGCTGAACACCAGGCTGATCCAGCAAGGTGGTTTCCACAGCGCGGACGCAACCGCCGCATTTCATCCCTTCCACATCCAGGACGACGGTCTGAACCGAAGGGCTCACAGGTGTTTACGCAACAGGGATCTTTACGAGCAGGCTAGGTCGGGCTCCGGTCCCGTCAGGATGGGGGTCCGTCCGCCGGAGCGCCGTGCCCCGCAGCAACCGCAACGACAACTTCATTGACAAGAGCTTCACGGTGATGGCGGACCTGATCGTCAAGCTGTTGCCGATCAATGCCCGCTCTAAAGAGGCCTACGTCTATTACCGGGATGGCCTCTCCGCCCAGAACGACGGTGACTACGCCGAAGCGCTGGAGAACTACGAGGAGGCCCTGAAGCTTGAGGAGAACTCCACCGACCGGAGCGAAACCCTCAAGAACATGGCCATCATCTACATGTCCAACGGCGAGGAGGAGCGGGCGATCGAGACCTACCGCAAGGCACTCGAGGAAAACCCGAACCAGCCCTCCTGCCTGAAGAACATGGGACTGATCTACGAGAAGTGGGGCCGCATCGCCGAGGAAGGCGGTGAGCAGGACGCAGCGGATCGCTGGTTTGACCAGGCCGCTGACGTCTGGACCCAGGCCGTGCGCCTCAATCCCGGCGGTTATCTGGATATCGAGAACTGGCTGAAGTCCACGGGCCGCAGCAACGTCGACGTTTACTTCTGAATCAGTCCTGGTCGGGCTGCACGGCATCACCGAGCGCCAACACCAGGGCCTCGGTGACGCTGTCGGCCTCCAGAAGAGCAAGATCCAAACCAGAGGCCAGATCGCCCAAGCCACTGCCCCGGGGGACGACGGCCCGCTGGAACCCCAGCCGGGCAGCTTCCTGGAGCCGAAGCTCCAGCTGACCCACAGGGCGCAACTGCCCCCCCAAACCAAGCTCGCCGATCAAGACCGTGCCCGCAGGCAGGGTGAGATCTCTGAAGCTGGCCACCACCGCTGCAGCCACCCCAAGATCCGCCGCAGGTTCCTCCACCTCCAAGCCACCGGCAACGGCCAGGTAGCAGTCGAAGCGGGAGAGCGGCAGTCCCATGTGCTTCTCCAGCACCGCGAGGATCTGGTGCAAACGGTTGGTGCCGATCCCTGTCGCCGTACGTCGCGGACTGGCATAGCTGGTGACATTCACCAAGGCCTGCAGATCCACCACCAACGAGCGGGTGCCCTCACAGGCCACGATCGTAGCGACACCGGAGGCGCGGGCATCGCTGAGGAACAGCTCGCTGGGGTTGCCCACCTCGGCCAGGCCACCGCTTTGCATCTCAAACAAACCCAACTCATGGGTTGCACCGAAGCGGTTCTTGACGGCCCGCAGCAGGCGATGACTGGCGAAGCGGTCTCCCTCAAAGGTGAGCACCGCATCCACGAGGTGTTCCAACACCTTCGGGCCGGCCAACATGCCTTCTTTGGTGACGTGGCCCACCAACAACAATGAGATGTTCTGGCGTTTCGCCAGCCGTTGCAGGGCCGCCGCACATTCACGCACCTGACCGACGGACCCCGGCGCACTTGTGAGGTTGGCGTCATGCAACGCCTGAATGCTGTCGATGATCGCCACAGCGGGGCGCAGGGCCTCCAGCTCCTCCAGCACCAGTTCCAGATCGGTTTCGGCCAGCAACTGCAGCTCCGATGCCCCCCCGGCAAGCCGCTGCCAGCGCAGCTTCACCTGCTGCGCTGATTCCTCAGCACTGACATAGAGCACTGATGCACCGGCCGCCATTGCTGAGGCGCTCTGCAGCAGCAATGTGCTCTTACCGATGCCCGGATCACCTCCCACCAGCACCAGCGAACCGGGAACCAGACCACCACCCAGAACGCGATCAAATTCCGCCGACCCGGTTGCCAGCCGCTGCAGCGGCTGATCCTCCAACGAGGCCATGGCCGTGGACCGTCGCGGGGCAGCGGCCTGCTCCGGATCCGGAGCACTGCGGCGGCGACGGCCATCGTCGGCGGGCTGGGATTGCTCCACCAACGAATTCCAGCTGCCGCACTCCGGGCAACGGCCGAAAAACTGTCGGGCACGGGCTCCGCAGACCTGACAGATGAAAACAGCGGTGGACTTGGGCACTGCGAACTGTGAAGAAAGTTGCCGTTGAATGAACGAAGCGGGGGGCTGCCCTTTTATTTGTGGCGAGAAGTGACTAACGCCTCGGTGCCCATGACGGCCACGGCTCCCACCAAGGAAACGATCCTCGTGGTCGACGACGAGGCATCGATCCGACGGATCCTGGAAACCCGTTTGTCAATGATCGGGTACAACGTCGTGACTGCCTGCGACGGCACGGAAGCTCTGGAATTGTTCCCCACCTGCACGCCCGACCTGGTGGTGCTTGACGTGATGATGCCAAAGCTTGACGGCTACGGCGTCTGCCAGGAGCTGCGCAAGGAATCCGACGTTCCCATCGTGATGCTGACGGCCCTCGGCGACGTGGCTGACCGGATCACCGGGCTTGAGCTCGGTGCCGATGACTATGTGGTGAAGCCCTTCAGCCCGAAGGAGCTGGAAGCCCGCATCCGCTGCGTGCTGCGCCGGGTCGAGAAGGAGCAGGTGGCGGGCATTCCCAACTCCGGCGTGATCCAGGTCAGCGACCTGCGCATCGACACCAATAAACGCCAGGTGTTCCGCGGCGATGAACGCATCCGCCTAACGGGGATGGAATTCAGCCTGTTGGAACTGCTGGTGAGCCGTTCCGGCGAACCGTTCAACCGCGGCGAAATCCTCAAAGAGGTGTGGGGTTATACCCCGGAGCGCCATGTGGACACCCGGGTGGTTGATGTTCATATCTCCCGTCTGCGCTCCAAATTGGAGGATGATCCTGCCAATCCCGAGTTGATCCTCACAGCTCGGGGCACCGGCTACCTGTTCCAGCGCATCGTCGATTCCGTTGCCTCCGAAGGACCCTGATCCCACCCCGGCCCCTCAGCCGCGGCATAAGACCACCCGTCCTCGGGCGATCCGTCGCCTGGTGATTTGGTATCGGCGCAACGCCGCCGTCACAACCATCGTTGATGGCGCTACCAGCTCAGCAACGGCAGCGGGTTCGATGGCCGGCAACGTGGCGGAAACCGTTGTCTCCGGAGCTGGAACGGTGGCCAGCAGCGTGCTCCAACCGCTGGTGTTTGATCCCCTGCGCTGGCTGCAAGGGGGCACCGACACCGATGAGATCGACGATGCGGAGCGCCTCTGGGTAGCCGTGGATGGCATGGGCGGTGACCATGCGCCGGGACCGATCCTGGAGGGATGCCTGGACGCCATTGACCGGCTGCCGCTGAAGATCCGCTTCGTGGGGGAGATCGACCGGGTGATGGCTGCCGCCAACAGCCTCGGCCTACGCGAAGCCTTGGAGAGTGCGCGTGCCGCAGGACATATGGACCTGGTGGCCAGTGGGCCCTCCATCGGCATGGATGACGAAGCCACCGCGGTGCGGCGCAAACGGGACGCCAGCATCAATGTGGCCATGGACCTAGTGAAAAAAGGCGAGGCCGGGGCGGTGTACTCCGCCGGCAATTCCGGGGCGGTAATGGCCTCGGCGATTTTTCGACTGGGACGGCTGAAGGGCATCGACCGCCCCGCCATCGGTGCGCTGTTCCCCACCAAGGATCCAGGCAAGCCGGTATTGGTGCTCGATGTGGGCGCCAACATGGACTGCAAACCCACCTACTTGCACCAGTTCGCCCTGCTGGGGAACATCTACAGCCGGGATGTGCTGCAGGTGAAACGGCCACGCATCGGCCTGCTGAACATTGGCGAGGAGGAGTGCAAGGGGAACGATCTCTCCTTAAAGACTCACGAATTGCTGCGGGACGAATCCAGGCTCCACTTCGCCGGAAACTGCGAAGGCCGGGATGTGCTTTCGGGCGACTTCGATGTGGTGGTCTGCGATGGATTCACCGGCAATGTGCTGCTGAAGTTCCTGGAGTCCGTCGGCAGTGTTCTGCTGGGGGTGCTGCGGGCGGAGTTGCCCCGAGGGCGTCGCGGCAAGGTGGGATCAGCTTTTCTGCGCAGCAACCTGAAGCGCATTAAGAAGCGGCTCGACCATGCCGAGCACGGTGGTGCTCTGCTACTGGGCGTGAACGGCATTTCCGTGATTGGCCACGGCAGCAGCAAGGCCCTCTCGGTGGTCAGTGCCCTGCGCATTGCCCACTCCGCAGCCAGCCATGGGGTGATGGAGGATCTCGCCACGCTGCAACAAGGTTGTGATTGACTGACGCGACGTCAATCAACCTCCGCATTGGTCGAGCCGCTCAGCACAACCAGAGGAGTGTTGTTCCGAGGGTCTGGCAGCGCGACGCCCAGCCGCTCGATCAGCAACGCAGAGCTTGGCCAACGGGTTGAGACGAGTGACGAATGGATCCGCAGCCGCACCGGTATTGCCGCGCGACGGGTGGTCAACTGCGACGAATCCCTAGCGGAACTGAGCGGACTGGCGGCGGAACGAGCTTTGGAGATGGCCGGTTGGTCGGCCGACAGCCTCGATCTCATCCTGTTGGCCACCTCCACCCCTGACGACCTGTTCGGTTCGGCTCCAAGGCTGCAGGCGCGCCTCGGCGCCACCCATGCCGCGGCCTTTGATCTCACCGCTGCCTGCAGCGGCTTTCTCTTCGCCGTTGTGACCGCCGCCCAGTACCTGCGCAGTGGAGCGATGCGCCGCATTCTCGTGGTGGGAGCCGATCAACTCAGCCGCTGGGTGAACTGGGACGATCGACGCTCCTGCGTTCTTTTCGGTGATGCGGCCGGTGCCGTGGTGCTGGAGGCCTCGGAGAACGGCCAGGACGATCTCGTTGAATTCCTGTTGCGCTCCGATGGCAGCCGTGGCGAAGTTCTCCAGCTGCCCCAGGTGAACCAGCGCCAGCCCCTGGTGGGGGACGCCAGCCATCAGTGCGGCGGCTTCGACCCCATCCAGATGAACGGGCAGGAGGTCTACAAATTCGCTGTGCGCGAGGTGCCGGCGATTCTCGAGAAGCTGCTTGCTCAGGGTGGTGTCCCCGCAGATTCCCTGGATTGGCTGCTCCTGCATCAGGCCAACCAGCGCATCCTTGATGCCGTGGCGGATCGCTTCTCGGTGCCCTCCGAAAAAGTGCTCAGCAACCTGGCTTACTACGGCAACACCTCGGCAGCCACCATTCCCCTGATGCTGGATGAGGCCGTGCGCGATGGACGCATCCAACCCGGCCACCGCATCGCCAGCAGCGGATTCGGCGCGGGATTGAGCTGGGGTGCAGCCCTCTTCCGCTGGAGCGGGCCCGCCTAATCTCCGGCACGATCAGCACAACACAGCAATGGCGATCGCCTGGGTCTTTCCCGGTCAGGGCTCTCAAAAAGTGGGCATGGCAGAAGCGCTGCTCAGCATCGAAGGCAGTCGCGAGCGTTTCGCCATGGCCTCCGAGCTGCTGGGGCGCGACCTGCTGGCGATCTGCCAGGGGGATAGCGGCGGTGGTGATGGACCGGATGACCTCAACGACACCCGCAACACCCAGCCCGCCCTATTCGTGATCGAATCGGTGCTGGCCGACAACCTTCAGCAGCAGGGCCGCGAGCCTGCGCTGGTGGCCGGCCACAGCCTGGGCGAGCTGGTTGCTCTTTACAGCGCAGGAGTGTTTGGGCTGGAGACCGGTCTGCAGCTGATGAAAACCCGCTCAGAACTGATGGCGAACGCCGGGGGCGGTGCCATGACGGCCGTGATCGGCTTCGATCGCGCTCAGCTGGACGACCTGGTGGCCGCCACGGAGGGCGTCAGCATCGCCAACGACAACAGCGATGCTCAGGTGGTGATCTCTGGCTCTCCAGAGGCCGTGGAAAGCGTGAGTGGAGCCCTGAAATGCAAGCGCGCCATCCCTCTGGCTGTCTCCGGAGCCTTCCACTCCCCATTCATGGCGGAGGCTGCTGATCGCTTCGCCGCCGAGCTGGACAACGTGCCCTTCCTGGATGCCCGTGTTCCGGTGCTCAGCAACAGTGCCGGCAGCGCTAGCACCAGTGCGGACGAGCTCAAACAGCGCCTGAAGCAGCAGATGACCACCGGCGTGCGCTGGCGTGAAACCATGTCGGTCATGACCGACAGCGGCGTGGACACCCTGGTGGAAATCGGTCCAGGCAACGTGCTCAGCGGCCTGGCCAAACGCAGCATGAGCGGGGTCACCACCGCCCAGATCTCCGGGGCTGGAGACCTCGGACAGTGAGTCAGTCCAGCCTCGTTCGCACCCCCAAGCCGAACCTCACCTACCGCCTGGTCAGCAGCCTGCTGGTGTTCCCGGTCTTCCGCTTGCTGTTCCGGGGATCAACCGCCGGCAACAACCGAGTGCCCATGCAAGGCCCCCTCGTGGTGGTGGCCAACCATGGCTCGCACATGGACCCGCCCCTGCTTGGCCATGCCCTGGGGCGCCCCGTGGCCTTCATGGCCAAGGCGGAACTGTTCGGCATCCCGCTGCTAGGCCGCGTAATCCGAGCCTGTGGTGCCTACCCCGTGCGACGGGGTGCCAGCGATCGTGAAGCGATCCGCACCGCCACGGCTCGCCTCGAAGAAGGCTGGGCCACGGGTGTGTTTCTGGACGGCACCCGACAGAGCGACGGCCGGGTCAACAACCCACTCCCCGGAGCGGCCCTGCTGGCGGCTCGCACAGGAGCACCGCTGCTGCCGGTGGCCATCTGCAACAGCCACCGCGCCTTGGGCAGCGGGCGCTGCTGGCCGCGCCTGGTGCCGATTCAGCTGCGCATCGGCGACCCCATCCCAGCCCCGTCCAGTCGCCGCAGGCCTGATCTAGATGCCGCCACTGCTTTGCTTCAGGAACGCATCAACGCTCTGCTGGATCAGGGTCCGCAGCATCCCTGAGGTCGCGACCGGTAATCACCCAGGCCACCGCGCGAAGCCAATCACTCCATTGCTTGAAGTGCCCCTCCTGGACGCAGTCCTCGCGGCAGGCCACAGGAACGCCGGTGAGCTGAATTCCGCGACTGCCGGCCACCACCTGGCCCACCGCCATGGAGCGGGGCAGGTGGTCTTCGCTGGTCACCAGCAGGACATGGCGAACGCCATCCGCCTGCAGCTCATCCACCACAGACGTGAAATTGCTGAGGGTGTCACGGGCTCGGTAATCCAGGGTGACGCGGTCGGGATTGAAGCGCTCCTCACTGAGCATCCATTCGGCATACTCACGGTTGCTGCCGCCGCTCACCAGCAGGGGTAGATCGAGCTGACGCGCCAACCGGGCACCCATTCGTTCCCGGTCGACATCCCCCCCGAGCACCAGCACCAGCTGGGGCGGGCTGCGATCCAAAAGAGCCCGCCGATAGGGCGACAGCGGGCCGGGCCCCAGCAGCCAGGCCATGAGACCAGCTCCCAGCAGCAGCCCTGTACGCACGCCCGCCATCAGACCTGTCCAACAGGTGAGGTGGGGTAAATCGGCAGGACCTCAGCCCAGGGCATCGCAGCCCCGGCGGCATGGCTGCGATGCAACAGCTGCAGCAACCGCGCCACATCCGATTTCACATCCAGCTGCACCTCAACAGCGGGCTGGGGTGATGCCCCCTGAGGCAGCAAGGTCGGCAGGCTGAGTTCGTGAACCTGCCCGGCCGTGAGCCGGTACTGACCACCCACCACCCCCCGCCGGGGTAACTCCTGGGTGATCCAAAACGGTTCCCCCTGCATGGCTTGGGGCAGTTGCCGCTCCAGGCGTGGGGCCATCAGGGCGTAGCTGCTCACCCCCAGCAGGGGGCAATCCAGCTGTTGCGCCAGGGTGCGGGCCATCACCACCGTGAGGCGGGTGCCGGTGAAGCCGCCGGGTCCCGTCGCGACGGCAAGGCCCTGCAACTGGGGCCAACGCTCCGGCGGGAGGAGCGCCTGAACCCGCGCAATCAAACTGTTGGACAGGCCCCGGCCTTCCGGATGGACCTGCACCAGGGGCTCTGCCCCAGGCTGCTGGGGATCCAGCAGCGCCATGCCAAAGAAGTCGGAACAGCTGTGCAGGGCGAGCAGCAGTGGCGGAGCCGTCATCGGGGCAACTCCTGCCCAGGACGGCAACGCTGCCACCGCCCTGGATCCGCCTTGAAGCTAGAGCAGGAACGCACATCCCACTCAATCCCGGCCTGACCATCGGGGAGATCCATCACCGACACGTGTATGCGGGGCGCATCTGGCTCAAAATCCGGGGTCTGAGACAGATGCGGGACACCATGCTGGCGCTCAACTGCGTGATAGGCCTGACAACGGTCGACCCAGCTGCAATCCACGCAGATGCACATGCCTCCCGAGGCCGTTCACTCTTCCCATTCTGATGGCCCAAGGCTCCTGCGACGCATTGCTTAACCAGCTGCGAGAGCGACTGGCTCCAGCCCAGTGGCCTCTACCCCTGGCATGGCTTCCCGAAGGCACAGCGCTGGTGGGTGGAGCCGTGCGGGATGGCTTGCTGGACCGTCTCCAAGAGCAGCCGGATCTTGACCTGGTGGTCCCATCGGATGCCATCGCCCTAACCAAGGCCTTGGCCCAGGAGCTCCATGGCACTTGTGTGGTGCTCGACGCGGAACGGAGCATTGCTCGGTTGGTGCTTGGGGGCTGGACGGTCGACATCGCCCGACAGGACGGAGACCGCATCGAAGACGACCTCTGGCGGCGCGACTACCGGCTCAATGCCATCGCCGTGTCGCTCCAGCCATGGGGAGAGCTGTGGGATCCCACAGGGGGACTCAGCGACCTCCAGCAGGGCTGCCTGACCGCCATCTCGGAAGCCAACCTCATCGATGACCCTCTGCGGCTGCTGAGGGGATTGCGGCTGATAGCGGAAATCCCCCTCACCATCTCCAGCCAGACCATGGAGTGGATTGAGCACCACGCCGCACGGCTTCCGGAAGCGGCACCAGAGAGGATCCTGGCGGAGCTGCAGCGCCTGGTGCGGGGCGAACACGCTGACGCCGCGATGGCAGCCCTAAGGAGCCTGCCGTTGCTGCATCCCTGGGCGGCCGGGGGGCAACCTCCCACACCCGGCAACATCGATGGCCTGACCAGCGAGGAAGCCGCATCAGCAGTGCCCTTGGCGCGGCTGACGGCCCTGGTGAGCGATGAGGGCCTCAGCCAACTCCGGGCTAGTCGCGCCCTGCGCCAGCGCTGCAAACGGCTGCGGAGCTGGCAGCAACGCACCGGTCAGGCACCGGACGCGCTACCCGATAGCGATCGACTGCAATTGCACGAGGAGCTGGAGGGGGATCTCCCCGCCCTGGTCCTGCAACTGCCCATGCCCGAGAAAGAAATCTGGCTGCGTCGATGGCGCAACGCGAAGGATCCTCTGTTCCACCCCAGAACTCCGGTCGACGGCAACGGCCTGCTCACAGCCCTGGAGATAGAACCCGGCCCCCATCTCGGACGCCTGCTGCATCATCTGAAGCTTGAACATGCCTTTGGACGCATCCAGACCCCAAGCGAGGCGCTGAAGGAGGCCCAACATTTCTTGGCGCTCGAAAGCGAGGCTCTGTGATTAACTTTCCTGGTGTCAATGATGACGGTCAGACACCGACAGATCGCATTCCCTTTCCTTCATGAGCATCCGCCTGTACATCGGCAACCTGCCGCAAACCTTTGAAGAACAGGAGCTGGTGGCTCTGCTCAAGGCAGTGGGAGAAGGGATTCGGTTCAAGTCGGTTCTCGACCGCGAAACCGGTGCATGCCGCGGTTTCGGCTTCGCCAACGTGGATGATCCGAAACTGGCCGACGCCGTGATCGAAGCTCTCAACGGCAAGGAGTTCGGTGGCAGTGCTCTGCGGGTCGAGCGCTCCGAGCGCCGCGACAACAATGCTGGCGGCAACCGTCGTGGAGCCCCCAATGCAGCCGGTCAGCCTCAAGTGGCCCGCAAGGCTGTGAACAAAGTGGTCCACAGCGATGCGAAGAGCGAAGGTGCTCCTGACCCCCGCTGGGCCGGCGAACTGTCCAAGCTCAAGGATCTGCTAGCCAACCAGAAAACGGCGGTTTGATCCGTCGCCGATCTGATCGATGGAAACAGCAGATCAACTCAACCCCTGCCGGTACGACCGTCAGGGGTTTTTAGCGTGACTGAGCCAACAGGAATGAACGGGGCAGATCAAGCAGCTTGTTGACCTTGGCCACATAGGCACGGTGATTGAACACGTCGTAATCGACCCGTTCAATTTCATCCAGGATGCCGCGGTACAGCCGCAACGACGTCCACACAGGCCAGCGCGCATCGGCGGACAGCCAACGGACTCCGGCTTCCGAGCGAGCAAACCAATCGCGAGCCCGCTCCAGTTGAAAGCGCATCAACGCACGCCAGGCGTTGTTGAGGGTTCCAGCCATAAGCTCCTCCTCGGAATAGCCGAAACGCTCGAGATCTTCCTGGGGCAGATAGATACGACCACGGCCCCGGTCTTCCCCCACATCCCGAAGGATGTTGGTGAGTTGGTTAGCGATCCCCAGGGCGACGGCGGCATCGGAGGTGTCGGGACAGTCGCTCCAGGGAGCTGAGGTGTAGGCCTGGTCGACGCCCATCACCCCCTGGGTCATCAGGCCAACGGTGCCTGCCACGCGATAGCAGTAGAGCTTGAGGTCTTCAAAGCGGGGGTAGCGGGTCCAGGTGAGGTCCATCCGCTGGCCCTCAATCATGTCGAGGTAAGGCTGAATGCCCTGGGGGAAGCGCTCCAGGGTGTCCACCATCACCGCATCCAGGTCGTCCGCCACCCGACCATCAAACAGAGCGCGGGTCTTCTCCTCCCAACGGTCGAGCCGCTCTGCCAGCTCCTCCACCGGACGCCCCTGGGCCTCCGAGCTGTCCATCAACTCATCCGTGCGCCGGCACCACACATAGATCGCCCAAATGGCACGCCGCTTCTCCGGAGGGAGAAGCAAGGTGCCGAGATAAAACGTCTTGGCCCACTCGGCGGTCTCCCGACGGCAGGCCTCAAAGGCTGCGTCGAGATCCGGGGAGGCGAGGGGCATGGCTCAGGCCGTCACAGGCTCACTGGAAGAGGTCGATGATGCCAGCTGACCTGTCTTGCGGTCCACCGCACCGGCGCAGAGCTTGCCACTGAGAACAGCACCCTCCATCGAGGCGAGATAGCGCTGCATCGTGTAGTCGCCCGCGAGGAAGAAGTTCTTGATCGGAGTGGTTTGATCTGGACGCAGCTCCTGGCAACCGGGGATCGTCTTGTAGACGGACAAGGGCGTCTTCACGACCTTGTATTTGCGCAGGGTGGCGGGGTTGTCGCCACTGAAATGAATCGGGAACAGCTTCTTGAGCTCGCCCATGGTGGCCTCGATGATCTCCTCATCGGGACGACCGATCCAGTCTTTGGCAGGAGCAAAGACCAGCTCAAGCATCGACTTGTCGGGGTCTTCGTACTCCCGACAGGTGATGCTCATGTCGGCATACACGCTGAGCAGGGGGGAGCGGCTGAACAGCAGATGGTCGATGTCGGTGAGCTTTCGATCGAACCAGAGGTGCAGATTGATCACGGGGACACCCCGGAGACCATCCAACTTCTGGAACACTTCCATCTGCTTCCAGGGCTCAGGCAGCAGCAGCTTGAAGGGATCCACCGGCAAGGCACTGACATAGGCATCAGCGGTGAGGTCGAAGCTCTCCTTGCCCTTCACTCCACCGATGTGAAACGCCGCCACCGAACCATCGGCATTGAGCTTGATCTCACGCAGGGGGCTGTCGAGGTGCACTTCACCACCCAGTGATTCGATGTGCTCAACCACCGGCTGGCAAAGCCGCTCCGGCGGCGCCCCATCGAGGAACGCCATCTTGGAGCCGTTCTTCTCCTGAAGGAAACGATTGAGAGCTGTGAGCACAACCGTGGCAGAAATTTCATCGGGGTCGATGAAATTAAGGGCCTTGCTCATCGCCAAGAACACCTCATCGTTCACCCGCTCTGGGATGTTGTGGACCCGCAACCACTCGGTCCAGGAGTATTTGTCGCACTCCTCGACGTACCCCTGACCCCGAAGCATCGCAGGCACAAGGCCCAGGCCGAAGCTGATTTTCTCAGGCCAGCTCAGCATGTCGTTGTTGCCCAGGATCGCCGCCACACCATTCATCGGTGCCGGCAGATCGGGGAAATCAAAGCGGCTGTAGGTGCCTGGTTCGTCCTGCTGGTTGAAGATCATCGAATGGCTCTTCCACTGCAGCCGGTCTTCGATGTTCAGCTCCTTGAACAGCTGCAGCATGTTCGGGTAGGCCCCGAAGAAAATGTGCAGGCCGGTCTCATACCAGTCACCTTCCTCGTCTTTCCAGGCCGCCACCTTGCCGCCCAGCACATCACGGGCTTCAACCACGATGGGGGTGTGGCCGGCATCCGCCAGGTATTTGGCACAAGAGAGTCCAGCAAGGCCAGCTCCGGCAATAGCGACGCGCATGCGGCCGTCTCGAAAGTGAAACCAACCTTAAAAGGGCTTGACCCCCCTTTGCTTCTTAAACTCGTGTCAGCTTTCCCGTGGTCGCGTCTTGGCTGACACCCTTCTCAAGTGCACCACCCGCCACGTGCGCCTGTTCACAGCAGCACTTCAAGAGGAGGATCTGGTTCCTTCGGATGACCAACTGACCTTGGATCTGGATCCCGACAACGAATTTCTATGGGATGCCGCCAGCCTCGCCAAGGTGCAGGGACGCTTTAAGGAACTGGTAGATGCCGCAGCCGGCGGCGAATTGAGTGACTACACCCTGCGCCGCATTGGTACAGACTTGGAGGGATTCATCCGGCAACTGCTCCAGGCCGGAGAACTCAGCTACAACCCGGATGGCCGCGTGCAGAACTTCTCCATGGGCCTGCCCCGCACCCCTGAACTGTTGTGACCGGCTCGCGCTACGACCGCGGCGGCCGCCGACCGCGTGATGGCCGCTACAACCGCGTTGAGCGTGACCGCTATGACGCTCCACCTCGGGGCGGATACGGCCGTCCTGCCGGCCCCCCACCGGGTGGTGGAGGCAGCCAGGGCGACTTTCAATTCAGCACCCTCACCTTGGCCGTCTTGGCAGGAGTTCTCGTGGTGGGGATCGGCATCGGCAGCGCTGTCACCAGCACCACCACGGGCGACCAGGGAAACATCGCCAGCTCCCAGCAACTGGACATGGCCGTTCCCGACCCGGAGTTCTGCCGCCAGTGGGGGGCGAGCGCCTTCGTCATGGACATCGAGATGTACACAACGCTCAACCCCTCCAGCAGCTTTGTGACCCAGCCGACCCTGCAACCGGGTTGCGTGATCCGTCGGGAGAACTGGTCGGTGCTGCGCAAGGAGGGGGCCATCACCGCCGAGCAGGAGCGTGAGTGCAAACAGCGGATGAATACCTTTGCCTACATCGGCTCCGTGCGGGACAAGCCCGTGGTGCGCTGCGTCTACCAAACCGACATCAGTGACAACAAATTCCTCACCCGAGGCGTGGCAGATGACGCTGTGGGCGTCACACCAGAGGCCGATCAGTTCTGAATAAGTTGCTCCCCGATCGCTTCAGGCACGACCTTCGCTGCCTGGCGAATCGGGCTGTCAGCACTGGCAAAGACTGGCAGAACGTCATTGCGGAAGGCCACCGAAGCGCGTGAGCAGTAGCGGGCGGGATGGGTGATCAGCTTGAGCTGGCGTCTCACCTGCAGATCAGCCACCTGGGGCCGATGAATCGTGCCAGCCGATAACTCCCGCTCGATCGACACCACAGGAACAAAGGCGGCGCCCAGACCCGCCTGAACGGCATTCTTGATGGCTTCCAGCGAATTCAGCTCCATGTCGATGCGTAGGCGCTGCACATCCAGGCCGGAGCGCGCCAAGAGCTGGTCAACCATCTTCCGGGTGGTGGATTGGGCGTCGAGGCAGACAAAGCCCAGGCGATAGAGGTCTTCCTTGGTGAGTTCAGCCAGTCGGGCCAAGGGGTGCTTCACCGGCAACACCAGGGCCAGCTCATCACTGGCGTAGGGCACAACCTGCAGCAGTTCATTGAGTTCTGCCGGCAATTCACCACCGATGATCGCCAGGTCGATCTGACCGTTGGCCACGCTCCAGCCCGTGCGTCTTGTGCTGTGGACCTGAAGCTGCACGGACACGTCCGGATATTTCTGGCGGAACAGGCCGATCATCCGGGGCATCAGATAAGTGCCGGTGGTCTGACTTGCCCCCACGATCAGGGATCCACCTTTGAGGTTGTGGAGATCATCCAGGGCCCGACAGGCTTCGTGGCACTGGCTCAGGATCCGGTCGCAGTAACTCAGCAACAGATGGCCAGCCTCAGTGAGCTGCGCCTTGCGCCCGCCGCGATCAAACAACGACACCTCCAGCTGCTTCTCTAGGTTCTGGATCTGAAGGCTGACGGCGGGCTGGGTGACGTAGAGACTGTCGGCGGCTTTCTTGAAGCTGCCCTCACTGACAATCGCGCGAAGGATCCGCAGCTGGTCGAGGGTGAACGGCAGATCGGCCACCGCGGAACACCCGGAGGAACACCAGAAATTTAGGACCGCCACGTCCGACAGCCAGAATCACGCCCTTCCAACGCAGCCGCCATGGCCTCCACCCACCACAGCAGCGTCGTGATGCTGGTGCTGCTGATCCTGTTTGCCGTGATTCACAGCGGTGGTGCTGCCCTGCGCAGCCGGGCTGAGGCCGTGATCGGAGCGAGGGCCTGGCGCCTGATCTTCGCGGCAGCCAGCATTCCTTCGGCCGTGGTGGTGATCGGCTGGTTCCTGGCCCATCGCTACGACGGGGTGCGGCTGTGGAATCTCCAGGGCGTGCCTGGGGTGATTCCGATCGTCTGGATCGGAACCGCCATCAGCTTTCTCTTCCTTTATCCAGCCACCTACAACCTGCTGGAGATCCCGGCGGTGCTGAAACCACAGGTGCGTCTTTATGCCACGGGAATCATCCGCATCAGCCGCCATCCCCAGGCCATCGGGCAAATTCTCTGGTGCCTCACCCACGCCCTCTGGATCGGCAGCAGTTTCATGTTGGTGACCTGCGTGGGCCTGATCGGCCATCACCTCTTCGCCGTCTGGCATGGCGACCGGCGCCTGAAGGCCCGCTTCGGTGAGGCCTTTGATGAGCTCAAGGCCAGCACCTCGATCGTGCCGTTCGCTGCCGTTCTGGATGGACGCCAGCAGCTGCAGTGGCAGGAATTTGTCCGGCCCGCGCAACTAGGCATCGCCATTGCCGTCGGCGTCTTCTGGTGGGCCCACCGCTTCATTCCGACGGCTGCCGAGTTAATGCGCAATTCAGCACTCCAGAACCTGCTGGGCTGAGCTGCCTACACTCGCTTCAACCTGCTGTTTGCGGATGCCCTCGGCCGAGGAACTCGCCTGGCTCATTCCCGTTCTGCCCCTGTTCGGCGCCGTGCTGACCGGGCTGGGATTGATCAGCTTCAACCGCACGATCAACCGGTTGCGCAAACCCGTTGCGCTGCTATTGATCTCCTGTGTTGGTGCAGCTGCGGCCCTCAGCTACAGCATCCTGTTCAACCAGCTCAATGGCGCCCCGCCGGTCGAGCATCTGTTCGTCTGGGCCAGTGCCGGCAGCTTCGTTCTGCCGATGGGCTACGTGGTGGATCCGCTTGGAGCGGTGATGCTGGCGCTGGTCACCACCATCGCCCTGCTGGTGCTGGTGTATTCCCACGGCTACATGGCCCACGACAAGGGCTATGTGCGCTTCTTCACCTACCTGGCGCTGTTCAGCAGCTCCATGCTGGGGCTGATCATCAGCCCCAATCTCCTGGAGATCTACGTCTTCTGGGAGCTGGTGGGCATGTGCTCCTATCTGTTGGTGGGCTTCTGGTACGACCGTGATGGCGCCGCCCACGCCGCCCAGAAAGCCTTTGTGGTGAACCGGGTGGGTGACTTCGGCCTGCTGCTAGGCATCCTTGGCCTGTTCTGGGCCACCGGCAGCTTCGATTTCCAGGGAATCGCCGATGGCTTGCAGAACGGCCTGGCCGCCGGAACGGTGGCCCCATGGGCAGCGCTGCTGCTCTGCCTGCTGGTGTTCATGGGTCCGATGGCCAAGTCGGCCCAGTTCCCTCTCCATGTCTGGCTGCCCGATGCCATGGAGGGGCCGACGCCAATTTCAGCGCTGATTCACGCCGCCACGATGGTGGCCGCAGGGGTGTTCCTGGTCGCCCGCCTCGATCCCCTCTACGCCCAGTTCCCTGTCGTTCAAACAGTGATCGCCGTCGTTGGCACGATCACCTGCTTCCTGGGAGCCTCCATTGCCCTCACCCAGATGGATCTCAAGAAGGGTCTGGCCTACAGCACCGTCTCCCAGCTCGGTTACATGATGCTGGCGATGGGTTGCGGCGCCCCGGTCGCCGGCATCTTCCACCTGGTGACGCATGCCTTCTTCAAGGCGATGTTGTTCCTGGGATCAGGCTCCGTCATTCACGCCATGGAGGAGGTGGTGGGCCACGAGCCCGTTCTCGCCCAAGACATGCGCCTGATGGGAGGCCTGCGCAAGAAGATGCCCGTCACCTCGATCACCTTCTTCATCGGCTGCATCGCCATCAGCGGCATTCCGCCCCTGGCCGGCTTCTGGAGCAAGGACGAAATTCTTGGTCAGGCCTTCAACAGCTACCCGCTGCTCTGGGTGGTGGGCTTCCTGACAGCAGGGATGACGGCCTTTTACATGTTCCGCCTTTATTTCCTCACCTTTGAAGGGGAGTTCCGCGGCAACGACACCGCCATGCAGGCCCAGCTGCTCACTGCAGCGGGCAAGGATCCTTCCGAGCACCACGCCCATGGCGGCAGTGTGCATGAATCGGCCTGGCCGATGGCGGCCCCCTTGGCGGTGCTAGCGGTGCCTTCCGTACTGATAGGTCTGCTTGGAACACCCTGGAACAGCCGCTTCGCAGGCCTTCTCAATCCCGAAGAAGCCCTCGAGATGGCCGAACAATTCAGCTGGGGCGAGTTTCTGCCTCTGGCGGGCGCCTCCGTGGCCATCTCCGTTGCCGGCATCACCCTGGCTGTTCTGGCCTATGCCCTTCATCGGATTGATCTGGGGCAGCTGGTGGCAGGTCGCTTCCCGGCGGTGAATGCCTTCCTCGCCAACAAGTGGTACCTCGATGTGGTGAACGAGAAGCTGTTCGTTCGCGGCAGCCGCAAACTGGCGCGCGAGGTGCTCGAGGTGGACGCCAAGGTGGTGGATGGCGTGGTCAACCTCACCGGACTGCTCACCCTCGGAAGCGGCGAAGGTCTCAAATATCTCGAGACCGGACGGGCCCAGTTCTATGCCCTGATCGTGTTTGCCGGCGTGATCGGCTTGGTGGTGCTGTTCGGCGTGATCGGCGGACCAATCGCTTAAGGCCTAACGCCCATGTGTGTCATCGCCTATCGAGGTGATGACACAGCGGCCATGATTTCTACGATCCAACCAGTAAGGATCGGATTGACAGCGTGTTCGAATTCGCAGTCGCCGGGGTGAGTGAGCCGGTGCAGGCCACCGTTCCATGGCTGAGCCTGTCGATCCTGGTGCCGATTGTGGGTGCCCTGCTGGTTCCGCTAGTTCCAGACAAAGGCGAAGGCAAGCAGGTGCGCTGGTACGCCCTGATCGTGACGCTGATCACCTTCCTGATCACCGTCGCGGCCTACCTCACCGGCTACGACCCGAGCCTGAGTGGCTTGCAGTTGTCCGAACGGGTGAGCTGGCTGCCAGATCTTGGCCTCACCTGGGCGGTGGGAGCCGACGGCCTCTCGATGCCGTTGATCCTGCTCACCAGCTTCATTACAAGCCTGGCCTGCCTGGCGGCATGGCCGGTGAGTTTCAAACCTCGGCTGTTTTATTTCCTGCTGCTGGCCATGGACGGCGGCCAGATCGCGGTGTTCGCCGTGCAGGACATGCTGCTGTTCTTCCTGGCCTGGGAGCTGGAACTGATCCCGGTGTATCTGTTGTTGGCCATCTGGGGCGGCAAGAAACGCCAGTACGCCGCAACCAAATTCATCCTCTACACAGCCGGCAGCTCGTTGTTCATCCTGTTGGCCGCCCTGGCCATGGGCTTCGTCGGCGGCGGCACACCCAGTTTTGAGTACACCGCTCTTGCGGCCAAAGACTTCGGAACGGGCTTTCAACTGCTCTGCTATGCCGGGCTGCTGATCGCCTTCGGCGTGAAGCTGCCCATCGTGCCCCTGCACACCTGGCTGCCGGATGCCCATGGCGAAGCAACGGCACCGGTGCACATGCTGTTGGCAGGCATCCTGCTGAAGATGGGCGGGTATGCACTGCTGCGCTTCAACTGTGAACTGCTGCCAGCGGCACACTCCCAGTTCGCCCCACTGCTGATCGTGCTGGGGGTGGTGAACATCATCTACGCCGCCCTCACCTCCTTCGCCCAGCGCAACCTCAAGCGAAAGATCGCCTACAGCTCGATCAGCCACATGGGCTTCGTGCTGATCGGCGTGGGCAGCTTCAGTGCCCTGGGCACCAGTGGCGCCATGCTGCAGATGATCAGCCACGGCTTGATCGGTGCCAGCCTGTTCTTCCTCGTGGGTGCCACCTACGACCGCACCCACACGCTTCAGCTGGATGAGATGGGAGGCATTGGCCAGAAGATGCGAATCATGTTCGCGCTCTGGACGGTGTGTGCCCTCGCCTCCCTGGCCCTACCCGGCATGAGCGGATTCGTGAGCGAACTGATGGTTTTTGCCGGTTTCGCCACGGATGAGGCCTACACCCTGCCCTTCCGAGTGGTGATCTGCGGGCTGGCCGCCGTCGGCGTGATCCTCACACCGATCTATCTGCTCTCGATGCTTCGCGAGATCTTCTTCGGCAAGGAGAAAGAGGAGTTGGTGTCCCACACCAACCTGGTGGATGCGGAGCCGCGCGAGGTGTACATCATCGGCTGCCTGCTGGTGCCGATCATCGGAATCGGGCTGTACCCCAAGCTGATGACCGACAGCTACCGCAGCTCGATCGAAGCACTGGTGAGCCGAAACCTGGGTGCGATGGAACAGGTGATCTCGCCAACGGCCCCCTTGATTCGAGGTCAGGCCCCCGTTCCAGCGATCATCCAGGCCCCCGCCGTGGGCGCGTCATAAATCAAGTATCGATTCCGATTCATTCACGGCCAACCGTCCGTAAGTTCCAGGGGAACGCTCCCCTGCCATGCGTCAGATCAACTTCGGCCTGATCTTCAGCTTCGGCCTGATAACGGTGTTCTTCACCCTGGCGAACACCAGCCCCACGACTGTTCACGTGTTGCCTGGGGTCGAGTACACCCTGCCTTTGGCGGGTCTGCTGCTGCTGGCAGCGGGGTTGGGAGCCGTTTCGGCCTGGTTCTTCGCGGCCTGGACCGGGATGCTCAACAACGTTGAACAGTTCAGCAAGGCCAACGAATACGAGGCCCAGCAGGTGCGTATCCAGGAACTGGAGACCGACCTCAGCCGCTACCGCTCCACCGTTGAAACCCAGCTGGGACTCCTGCCTGCCACAACCGTCAGCGCAACCAGTGCTGGGAGCGACGACAGCGACCAGGCGGAGGTAACCGACGCCAGCAGTGCGGCCTGAGGCAGCACTGGCGACACCGGTTGAGGACCGATACCTTGCCGGAAAAGGGTGAATGACTTGCTCCAGGTAGCCCCTAAAGACGGCGCTGATGCTGGAGCCCGCCTTGCGATTCGGCTGCTGCAGGACGCAGCGGAGCGAGGGGATCTGGATCCCTGGGATGTGGATGTGATCGCCGTCATCGACGGCTTTCTGGATCAACTCCGGCAACGCATTGAAGTTCCCGGGCAGATGGCAGCCGCCCTGGCCGGACGGGGCGGCAGCTACGAGCGGGACCTGGCCGACAGCAGCGAAGCCTTCCTGGCCGCCTCGGTGTTGGTAGGACTCAAAGCGGAGATGCTCGAAACAAGCATGCTGCCGCCACCGCCCGAAGTCGAAGATCACTTCGATGCCGACTTCGATGAGCAAGGATGGCTTGATCCGGCCTTTGATCTGCCCCGACGGCCGGAGCGCCATCTGCAGCGACGTCCTGTGGCACCGCCGCCCTTGCGTCGCCCCGTCACCCTTGGCGAGCTGATCGAACAGCTGGAATCGATTGCCGAGCAGCTGGAATCAGACGAACTCGAGGCACGCCGCCGCAAACGCCAAAAGCGCTACAGCAACCGTGAAGCCATCGCCCAGGTGGCCGGGCTGGCCCACCGCGAAAAGCTGCCGGAAACAACTGCAGCACTGGGCGTGTTTCTGAACGGTTGGGAGACCGCCCTGGACTGGGTGGGCTTCGATCAACTGGTGGATCAGTGGGAGGTGGCCGCCGCGGCGGACCTGGACCGGGATCGGGTTGGGGTGTTCTGGGCCCTGCTGTTTCTCTCCTCCCAGGGACGGGTTGAGCTGGAGCAGGAGGGTTGGCTCCACGGACCACTGCGATTGAAATTCATCCCTGCGAGTGGAACTGCAACGCAACTGCCGATCCGCAGCCTTCAGGTGCCAGATCCATCGCCGACCCGGACGGTCGTGGCGGCCTAAGGCCGGGTCTATGGTCACTACCTTGTATTGACCCGACCAAACGCCAATGAAGGCGATGATTCTGGCGGCTGGTAAGGGGACACGGGTCCAACCGATCACCCATGTGATCCCCAAGCCAATGATTCCGATCCTGCAGAAGCCGGTGATGGAATTTTTGCTGGAACTGCTCAAGGAGCACGGCTTCACCGAAGTGATGGTGAACGTCTCCCACCTGGCCGAAGAGATTGAAAATTACTTCCGGGATGGCCAGCGTTTCGGGGTTGAAATTGCCTACAGCTTTGAAGGACGTATTGAAGACGGTGAACTGATCGGAAGTGCCCTGGGGTCAGCTGGCGGACTCAAAAAAATCCAGGATTTCCAGCACTTCTTTGACGACACCTTCGTGGTGCTCTGCGGCGACGCGCTGATCGACCTTGATCTCAGCGAAGCGGTACGCCTGCACAAAGAAAAGGGTGCGATCGCAAGCCTCGTCACCAAACGGGTCCCCAAGGATCAGGTGAGCAGTTACGGCGTTGTGGTCACCGATGACCAGAACAGAATTTCAAGCTTCCAGGAGAAGCCCAGCGTCGACGAAGCCCTCAGCGACACGATCAACACCGGCATCTACATCTTCGAGCCGGAGATCTTTGAGCACATCCCATCGGGTCAGTCCTTCGACATCGGATCCGATCTATTCCCGAAACTGGCCGAGCTCGGTGCACCCTTCTATGCCATCCCGATGGATTTCGAATGGGTGGATATCGGCAAGGTTCCCGATTACTGGCAAGCCATCCGCAGCGTGTTGATGGGTGACGTTCGTCAGGTGGGCATTCCCGGCAAGGAGGTGCGTCCCGGGGTGTACACCGGCCTGAATGTGGCCGCCAACTGGGACAAGATCAACGTCAGCGGCCCCGTCTACGTGGGCGGCATGACCAAGATCGAAGACGGCGCAACCATCGTTGGACCCACCATGATCGGCCCCAGCTGCCACATCTGTGAGGGCGCCACCGTCGATAACTCGATCATCTTCGACTATTCGCGCATCGGCCCTGGCGTGCAGCTGCTCGAGAAGCTGGTGTTCGGCCGCTACTGCGTTGGCAAGGACGGTGATCACTTCGACCTGCAGGAAGCTTCGCTCGACTGGCTGATCACCGATGCCCGTCGTCAGGACCTGGTGGAGCCTTCCCCACAGCAAAAGGCCATGGCAGAGCTGCTCGGCACCGACCTCACCCAGGCAGCGAGCTGAGCCCGGCGCGATCGAGGATCATCGGGATCCGCTCCTCCGCCTTGATCGCCATCAGGTGCACGCCACGAACGATGCCGAGATAGCGCTTCACCTGTTCAGCGGCGATGGCCACACCCTCCATGGCAGGGTTCTCGGCACACTCCAGCCGATGGATCAACGCATCGGGGATACAGGCTCCCGGCACAACGCGATTGATGAACCGGGCATTTTTGGCTGACTTCAGCAGAAACACGCCAGCGAGCACGGGCAGGTCCAGGGGGCCGGCCAGCTCGCGCTGGAAGCGCTCGAGCGCTTCAGGGTCCATCACCATCTGGGTTTGAACGAAACGGGCTCCCGCCGCCTGCTTGCGCTGCAACCGACGCTGGAGACCGCTCCAGCTCCTCGATTGCGGGTCGGCGGCACACCCGGCAAACAGCGTGGTCGCCCCGTTCGGCAGGGTGCCCTGCACGGGATCAACGCCTCGATTAAGAGCGTCCACCTGCTGCAGGAGCTTCACCGACTCGAACTCATTCACCGGCCGCGCATCCGCCTGATCACCCGCCCGCACCGGATCGCCAGTGAGACACAACAGGTTGCGGATCCCCAGCGCATGGGCCCCGAGCAGGTCGGCCTGGAGGGCGATTCGGTTGCGATCCCGGCAGGCCATCTGCAACACCGGCTCCAGACCGGCCTCAAGCAGCAACTTGCAGGAGGCCAGGCTGCTCATCCGCATCACGGCCCGACTGCCATCGGTCACGTTCACCGCATGGACACGGCCTTGCAACGATGCTGCCATGGCCAGCATGTGCGAGGGATCGGCTCCGCGGGGAGGCATCACCTCGGCCGTGAGCACCTTATCCCCGGCCTCAATTGCGCGCTGCAGCGCCGTCCTCAAGTCTCGTTCCATTTCACCGGCCCACTATGCAGGATCAGACCGGTCGGCCGGACTAGCATGGCTCCAACGGCGGTCAGGCATGTCCTCCCTCGACGGTGCGGATCCTCTGGAGATCTCCCTCTCTGCCAGGGAGATCGAGATCATCGAGCTTGTGGCCGAAGGACTGACCAATCAGGAAATCGCTGACCGGCTCACCATCAGCAAACGAACGGTCGACAACCACGTGAGCAACGTGTTCACCAAGACCGGTTCCAAGAACCGGGTGGCACTGCTCAACTGGGCCATGGACAACGGCAAGATCTGCCGGGACGGCTTCAACTGTTGCGTCCTTCCAGAACACGATCCCCCCTCAGCCTGATCGTGGAGCTGACAGGCTCCGGCAGGCTTTGCAGGGAGGTGGGGCCTACAGGAATCTGAAACAGCAAGGCGTATTCCAAGCAGGCCTCCACGCTCGACCCTGCGAAGCGCAGCATTCCAGTTGTGTCGTACAGACCCACCACTGGAAGGAGCCACCAATCAGAACTCCTCAAAGCTAAAGGAAATCTGAAGACAAATCCAGTCCTTCCTTAGGGCCAGCCAAAACGGCGACGCTGCTCTTCGGGCCAGGACTGAACCGGGTGCTGGGCCAGCACCGCATTGCTCCAGCGGGATTCCCCGGTGATCTCCTCTCCGCACCAGGGCGGAATCAGCAGATCCGCCTGGGCCGATGCCAGCTCCACCTCCGCCAGCACCAAGGGGGCGTTCTCGCCCTGGAAACAATCCACCACCCAGTCACCACCAGGGCAATCCAAGGCGTAGCGGACTTTGTCCAGGCGGTGCGGCGCCAGATCCCAGAGGGCTTCGGCGTCCGCCACGGGAATCGGATATTCGAACTCATGGCGCACCAGACCAACGGCATCAGCAGCAGCCTTCAGGGTGAGCCAAGCCTGATCCGATCCGCGCAGACGCATCCTCACCGTCACACCTTCAGCACTGGCGGCCAGATATCCCTGACGCAACGGCTGTGCGGAGCCAGCACTGCTGCGCCAGGCATCCGACCGCACCAGAAAGCGTCGTTCAATCTCGAGGGCCATGGCTCAATTCTGCGAGGGCTGCGCCGCGTGCAGGCTTCCCGCCCAGTGCAGCTTGTGGGACAGGGTTCGGTAGTACGACGGGCTTTGATTGAGCAACACCATCAGGGCATGGTGGCGCGCCTGCTGAACAACACAGCACTCCCCAGGCTCGAGCACCGTGCAGCCCACTCCGTCTTTCCATAGCTTTATCCTGTGATCCCCAGCCCCAAGAGGCCAGATCGCCAACCTGGCCCGGGGCGGCACCACCAGCGTTCGGCTGGAGAGACTCATCGGGCAGATGGGGGCCACGATGATGGCATCGATGCCGGGATGAAGAATCGGGCCCCCTGCCGCCAGGGCGTACCCGGTGGAGCCCGTGGGGGTGGAGAGGATCAGGCCATCACCGCGCACCTGATCGATCACTTCCCCATCGATCTCGAGCTCCAGGGTGCAGGTGGGCGAAATTTCATCGCGATAGGCCCGCAAGTAGAAGTCGTTGAAGGCCCAGTGGTGCTCTTCATCGTCTTCGAGATCCGGCTGCTGCAACGGGCCCGGCGAAACCGCTCGATCTTCAGCAGAACGGCGATCTACCATCCCCTGAAGCATCATGCGCCGTTCAATCGCGAACTGATCGTCCTGAAGGCGTTGCCAGATTTGATCGCCGCGCAACACACGGCGATCATGGGTGAGAAAACCCAGATGGCCTCCCACATTGATGCTGAGGATCGGGATGTCATGCACCGCCAGGTGGCGGGCAGCCCCCAGAACAGTGCCATCTCCCCCAAGCACCAGAGCAAGGTCGGGGAACGACTCCTCAACAGCCAGCAGGCCAGGGAAAGGATTCACCCGCGGCCCCGACATTGCGGTGACCACATGGGAGCCGAGGGCTTTCAGCTCCTTGGCACATTGCCGGGCCTCACGCTGGGCGGGCTGGCTGTCGGCCCGATAGATCACCCAGACCCGATCGAGACGCATGACCCAGGTGTGCGGGAGTTACCAGCGCAGCAGGTTGAACTGCTCCATATCGACGGTAACGCGATTGCGATAAAGCGACAGCAGGATTGCCAGACCGACCGCTGCCTCAGCGGCGGCCACCGTGATCACGAACACAGCGAAGACCTGGCCGCGAATCAGATCACCATCCACGAAGGAGGAGAAAGCCATCAGGTTGATGTTCACAGCATTGAGCATCAGCTCAATGCTCATCAGCACGCGCACCGCATTGCGGCTGTTGATCAAACCCCAGACGCCGATACAGAAGAGCATCGCGGCCACCAGGAGGTAGGCCTGCAGGGAGGGAAGTGTGGCAAGTAAATCGCTCATTAGTCCGCTCGATTCATCAGCAGGGGAGTACGGGCCTTCTCAATCAGGCCTTGATCGGCCACCTCACCGGTGACCACATCGGTGGCGAGCACATCGCGACGGGCCAAGACGATGGCGCCGATCATGGCCATCAGCAACAGCACAGATGCCACCTCAAACGGCAGCAGATAATCGGTGAATAGGTGTTCACCAATGCGGGCCGTGGCTTCCTCACCCACGGCGGCAGGGCCGGGCAGCGACCAGGGGGTGGTGACCACAACACGAACCAGCAACGCCAGCAGACCGACACAGACGCCGGCGGACACCACACGGCGCGTGGTGAGGTTGGCGATGGCCTTGAGGTCTTCCCGCTTGTTCACGAGCATGATCGCGAACAGGATCAACACGTTGATCGCGCCCACGTAAACCAGGATCTGGGCCATGGCCACGAAACTGGCGTTCAGCAGCAAGTAGAGCCCTGCAACGGCCGTGAACACCCCGCCCAGCAGGAAAGCTGAATAGACGATGTTGCTGAGCAGCACCACACCCAGGGCGCCAATCACCACAACTGCGGACAGCACCAGGAAACAGATCAGCTCGGTGGTTGTCGCGATGGTCATGCGTCGCCCTCCTTGGCCTCACTGGAGGATTGTCCCTCATTCTTGGCTGTGGGCTTGGCTGGAGGTGTGAGGGTCTCCAACACCTGAGCAGGGAGCTGGCCAGCCCGGGGGCGATCGGTAGCAACACCATGGGGATCCATCTCACCTGCCGGCAGATAGGCGAGCTCCCGCAGAGGAACAACTGAGGGATCGGTGGTGACGCTGGTGGGAAGGCGTCCGAGGGCGACGTTGTCGTAATTGAGGCTGTGGCGATCAAAAGCGGCCAGCTCGTACTCCTCCGTCATCGAAAGGCAGTTGGTGGGGCAGTACTCGACGCAGTTGCCACAGAAAATGCAGACGCCGAAGTCGATGGAGTAGTTGCGCAGCTCCTTCTTCTTCGTGGCTTTGTTCATCACCCAATCGACCACCGGAAGGTTGATCGGGCAGACCCGTACGCACACCTCACAGGCGATGCACTTGTCGAACTCGTAGTGAATCCGGCCCCGATAACGCTCGGATGGGATGAGCTTCTCGTAGGGGTACTGCACCGTGACCGGGCGGCGCTGCATGTGGTCGAAAGTGACCGAAAAGCCTTGGGCCAGATTCCGGGCTGCATCGACTGCATCCCGGGTGTAATCACCGACCTGTTTGAGAAAGCCGAACATGGTCTGAGGGGGAGAGAACGAAGCGGAACCGGGAGCGTGGAAATCCTAGGTAGGAAAACTTAGCCGCCGAACGCAACGGGAAAAGCGAGCTTGAGAGCTGCTGTCACCAGAAGGTTCACCAGGGAAAGGGGCAGCAGGAACTTCCAGCCCAGATCGAGCAGCTGGTCAATACGGACGCGGGGGGTGGTCCAGCGAAGCAGGATCGCCACGAACACCAGCAGATAGGCTTTGAGCACCGTCATCACGATGCCAACGGTGCCCGTGATCACCTGCACCACGGGGGCATCGATGGGCTGGTTCAGCCAGCCGGCGAGCCACTCCACAGGGATCGGGAAGCCCCAGCCACCGAGATACAGAACGCTGACCAGAACGGCAGAGAGCACCAGGTTGATGTAACCCGCCAGGTAGAAGAGGGCAAATTTCATGCCCGCGTACTCGGTCTGGTAGCCGGCAACCAACTCTTCCTCAGCTTCGGGAAGGTCGAAGGGAAGCCGCTCACACTCGGCCAGAGCACAGATCCAGAAAATCAGGAATCCCACCGGCTGACGCCAAATGTTCCAGCTCAAGATGCCGGCACCGGTCTGCTGACCAACGATGTCAACCGTGCTCAGCGAGTTGGTCATCATCACGATGGCCAGCACCGCCAGAGCTAGGGGAATTTCGTAGCTGATCGATTGAGCTGCGGCCCGCAGTCCCCCGAGCAGCGAATACTTGTTGTTGGAGGCATAGCCGCTCATCAACAGGCCGATCGGCTGAATGCTGCTGAAGGAGATCCAGAGAAAGATCCCCACGCCCACATTGCTGATCAGCAGGTTCTGGCCGAAGGGAATGATGAGCCAGGAGATGATCACCGGCACCACCACCAGCACCGGGCCGAGGGTGAACAGCAGGCTGTCGGCCCGCGCCGGAATAATGTCTTCCTTGACGAGCAGCTTGAGTCCGTCGGCCAGGGGCTGAAGCACACCCAGGGCACCGGCATATTCCGGACCGATTCGCTGCTGGACAGCGGCGGAAATTTTGCGTTCCAGCCACACCGAAACCAACACACCCACCACTGCAGCCACCAGAACAAGCAGCATCGGCAGCGGCAGCCACAGCAGTCTCGCCACCTCCGGGGAGAAGCCAAACCCTTGCAGGGCCTGGCTAAAGCTCAATTCCAGGTCCAGTCCCGGACTCACCATGGTGTCGACGGAAGTGGGTGCAACTTAGGCGGCCGGAGCCGAGACGCGCTCCTCAATGGGCATCCAGGAGCGTGGCTGGGATCCGGAGTAGATCTGCGAAGGCCGGAAAATCCGGTTCGCCCCGAGCTGCTCCCGCCAATGGGCCAGCCAGCCGGCAACCCTGGCAATGGCGAAGACCGGCGTGAACAGATCCCTGGGAATACCGAGCTTGCGGTACACCAGGCCCGAATAGAAATCGACGTTGGGGTAGATGCCTTTGGGGCCGAGGCGAGACGCTGCTTCTGCTTCGATCGCCCGGGCCACGTCGTAGAGGTCGTCATGGCCGAAGCTGGCGAACATCTCCTCCACCAGGGCCTGCAGGATCACGGCACGGGGATCCTTCACCTTGTATTCCCGGTGGCCGAAGCCCATGATTTTGCGCTTGGCAGCTATGGCCTCATCCAGGAAAGCGCCTGCGTTCTCGGGACTGCCCACCTGCTCGAGCATGGCGAGGACATCTTCATTGGCGCCGCCATGGAGTGGGCCAGCCAGGGTGCCGACGGCTGAAGCCACCACTGCGTAGGGGTCGGTGAGGGTGCTGGCGGTGACGCGGGCACTGAAGGTGCTGGCGTTGAGGCTGTGCTCGGCATGGAGCATCAGGCAGCGATCAAAGATGCGCGCCGCCAGGGGATCCGGCTCACGTTCGGTGAGCATGTAGAGGAAATTGGCGGAGTAGGCCAAATCATCCCGGGGCTGGATTGGGTCCTGGCCTTTGCGGATCAGCTGAAAAGCGGCCACCATCGTGGGGATCTTGGCGATCAGCCGCACCACCGCGTCATAGATGTACTGAGGGTCGTCGATCGCCCGGCGCGAATAGAACAGCCCCAGGGAAGCGGCACTGGACTGCAGCGCGTCCATCGGGTGCCCGCTGGCCGGGAAGCACTTCATCATGTCTCGCACCCGGAAGCTGACCCGCCGGTGCATTTGCACCGCGTGCTCAAACTCCGCCAACTGGTCGCGGCTGGGCAGCTCTCCCCAGATCAGCAGGTAGGCCGTTTCCAGAAAGCTGCTATTGGCCGCCAGATCCTGCATCGGGTAGCCGCGATAGGTGAGCAGCCCTTGCTCTCCATCGATGTCGCAGATCGCCGACTGGGTGGCCGGCACGCCATCTAGGCCTGGACGCAGTTCGATCCCGGTCCGCGCATGGCGCAGGTCGCCTGTCTGCTGCTGGGCCACCGCCTGATTGCCTCTAGAAGCAACCTAAATCGTCAATCAACAGTGCTGGTCGAAGCAAGGCCTTCAACTGCCACTGGCCCGCGGAATGACGCAGCTGGATCACGCCGGCTTTCTTCAGCACCAGGGCACCCGGGGCACACCCCAGAAGACCGCAGGCCAGATCGCCAAGATCCGGCTCATGGCCGATCAAGCCAAGCCGTTCATCCAAGGCGGTCACCAGCATGTTGAGGGCCCCGCCCGGCTGGAGCCGTTCATCCACCGCAAGCTCAGAAGCGAGCCCCGCATCCAACGCCAGTTCCGCCGTTTGCAGAGCCCGGCGATAAGGGCTGGACAGCAGGCGATCCAAGCGCAGCCCCCGTTGCACCAGGGCCGCCATCACCCGCTGGGTTCGCTGACGGCCAGCGGCGTTCAGGGGGCGATCCGGATGGTCCTGGCCCCCCTGGCGGGGTTCGGCGATGCCATGCCGCAACAGAACCAGGTCAGCCAAGTTCGAGCCGGGCGTGCAACGGAATCTCGGTACCGCCCTGCTCCTGGCGATCAACATCGACGGCCAGCGCAAGGCCGCGGACCTGATCCTGGAGCGGACGCCCCGCCATCACCTGCAGCAGGGCCCATGGCCGCCATTGCCCCAACAGTGCCCGGGCCGGCTCATCCGCCAGCAGGAGGGCCTGCGCCGGTTGGGCGGAGGCTGTGAGCTCCTGCCACTGGTTCAAGCGGGGCTGGAGGGCACGCCCGTTCTGGCGCTGCGCCAGAGCCATCAGAGACTCGCCCCACCAGTTCAGCGCAGACGAGCGAACCTGAGCCACGGCCAATTGAGCATCCACCCCTGGCTGGCGTCCCCGCTGGCGCACCAGCCGCGTCCACACGCTCAACATCTCGCCATCGCCCTCCAGCTCAGAACGGGTCAGGCCCTGCTCCTGCAGACGCGTATCCACCGCATCCCTGGCGGGGCTTTGCGGGCGGCTGGCCAGCAACCAGCCCTCAGGTTGGTCCTGCCAAAGCAGAGGGCCTTCATCGGCCCCCACAACAGCCTCTGCCGCCGGCTGGTCCGCCAAGTGCTTCTCCAGCACCGGACCGAACCATTGGGCCAGCGGATGACTTTCGCTGAGATCCAGCAAACGGGCTGGACTCTGCAGCTGAGCCAGCCAGCGGGCATGGCCGCCGGCCGACGCCGTCAGATCCGTGAGCTCAGGCCAGGGGTCGGCGCCAAGGCCTTGCCGGAACCCTAGGCGCCCATCCACCGCCAGGGTTGAACCCTCTGGTCGCAGTGATGCCACGAGTCCGCTCAAATCGTCCCGTTGGGCTACTAGCTCAGGCAGCTGCAGCCAATGCTCAAGGGCATGGGGAGATGCCGTGAGCAGAGCCACGCCCTCGCCGAGCTCAGCCACCTGACGTTGCAGGCTTTGATCCCCCAGCTGATGCTGATCCGGAAGCTGGGAGACATCGAGGGCCTGCTCCAGCACACCCCTGCCTGAGGCCACGAGCAGCAGATCATCGTCAATCAAGGCCGTGGCCAGGGGTTGGGGGTCATGCCCCACCAACGCCCCCTGGCCACTGATCACACCGACACCGCGGTAACTGCTGATCTGCAAGTCGGTGCCCGCCAGGCTGCGGGTCTGCCAGAACCGTTGCAGAAAGCGCCGGGCGCCGTCGTCATCCCGACTGGTCAAAGCCAACACCCAACCGGTGAAGGAATCCCCGTCGGTGAGGCTGAGACTGACCTCTTCACCAAGCCAGGGCTCCAGCTCCAGACCGAACTGGAGGCCCGCCAAGGCAAAGACGCCTTCGCGCCACTGCCGGGCGCCATCACGGGCATCGCGGCGTTGGGAGGCAGGGGCAACGGCCTGGGCATAGGCCGGCAACCGTCCTGGATCGGCCAGCCAATGGAGGGACAGGTCAGCATCCCGGGGCACAAACCGGGCCGCCCGAGGCAGATGCAACGGCTGCTCTGCCAGCTGCAGGGGGCTCTGGCGGTTCATGGTCCAGAGCAGGCCAGCGGCCAGCAAAATCAGCGACAACAGCACAGCGCCGGCAGCGCTGAGGAAGGGGCGGGCCTTCATGGGCCGGCGGTCTCGGGTCGCCTCATCTTTGTCCATCACCGCAGAATGGCGCCATGGGCCAATCCCAACAACCACAACCAATCCAAGCCTCTGAACTGCAGCAATGGCTGCAAAGCCAGCGACCTTCACCGCAACTGGTGGATGTGCGCGAGGAGGCTGAGCTTGCGATCGCTGCCTTCCCAGGTGCGGTGCTGCACCGCCCCCTGAGCCAATCCAATGCATGGCTTGGAAAGCTGCAGGCCGACCTCAACCCCGATCAACCCGTCGTGGTGGTCTGCCATGCCGGCGTGCGCAGCTACCACTTCGGCCTGTGGCTGCTTGACCAACCCTGGGGCCTTGAGGTGTGGAACCTTGAGGGTGGCATTGATGCCTGGAGCCTTCAGGTGAACCCCAGCGTTCCCCGCTACTGATGAGTAAGCCCCTGTCGCTTCGGCAAAAACAGGTGCTTCAAGCGACGGTGCACCACTACGTCGACACGATGGAGCCGGTGGGCAGCCGCACCCTGGTGCAACGATTCGGCATCCCCGCCAGCTCCGCCACCGTTCGCTCCGCCATGGGAGCGCTTGAGCGCCGAGGACTGCTGAATCAACCGCACACGTCCGCCGGACGCGTTCCCAGTCCGATGGGTTACCGGCACTACGTGGATGCGCTGCTGCCCGAACCCGGCATCGCTGTTCAACACCTGGAACGGGAGCTCACCGGCCTCAGTCTTCGTTGGGCCGGTTTGGACGAGCTGTTGATGCATCTGGCCCGGCGGCTGACGGATTTCACCGGTCTGATGAGCCTGATCACCCAACCGCAGCAGGAGAACCAGCAACTTGAGACGATCCGTTTGGTGCCCAGCGGTGATCGACTGCTGGTGATGCTGGTGGAAGCCAACGGCCGCGCCAGCCACATCAACCTGCGTCTGCCCCACGGGGCTGAAACCGAACTCACCGCGATGGAACGCTGGGCGTCGGCCCAGCTCGAGCAGGGCGACCTGAACTGGGAAGCACTGCCCAGGCAGCTGCAACGCAGCGGCGCGGTGCTGCGCAACGCCCTTGAGCAGCCCACCCCCGCCAACTCCACACAGGTGGTGATGCATGGCCTTTCAAGGCTGGTGAGCGAACCGGAATTTGAAAGCACCTCCAGCCTTCGGCCGCTGCTGGAACTGATCGATGACCAACCCGCCACCTTGATCAGCCGCGGCGAATCCGCACGAGTATGGATCGGCGACGAACATCCTCAGCCAGCCCTAGAGGCCTGTGCCGTGGTTCAGGCGCCCTACCGCTGCAACGAGGGGCTCGGTCATGTGGCCCTGGTGGGGCCTATGCGGATGGCCTATGCCACGGCACGAGCCGCCGTGCAGCGAGTGGCCCGCCACCTGGAATTGCTACTGGCCTGAGATCCACTCCTTAGAGCTGATCCCCCAGCTTCTCCGCCACGGTGTTGACGTCCTTGTCGCCGCGGCCAGAGCAGTTGATCACCACTTCCGTGCCATCGGCCAGGGTGGGGCAAAGCTCCTCAAGCCAGGCGAAGGCGTGAGCGGTTTCCAGGGCTGGAATGATGCCCTCTAGCTCACTCACAAGGCGCAGGGCATCAAGGGCCTGTTGGTCGGTGACTGCGGCGTACTCAGCACGCCCGATCTCCCGCAGGTAGCTGTGCTCCGGCCCCACTCCGGGGTAGTCGAGACCTGCACTGATGGAGTGGGCCTCCATCACCTGACCGTCGCCGTCCTGCAGCAGCAGGCTCATGGCGCCGTGCAGCACACCGGCACTACCCTCGGTGATCGTCGCAGCGTGGCGACCGGTGGCCACACCATCACCGGCGGCCTCAACACCGATCAGCCGCACAGACGTGTCCTGCACAAAGGGATGGAAGAGGCCCATGGCATTGGAGCCACCGCCAACGCAGGCCATCAGCACGTCGGGCAGCCGGCCGAAGGCTTCCTGACACTGCTGCTTGGACTCCTCACCGATCACGGCATGGAAATCCCGCACCAACATCGGATAGGGGTGCGGACCAGCGACGGATCCAAGGATGTAGTGGGTAGTTTCGACGTTGGTCACCCAGTCGCGGATCGCCTCACTAGTGGCGTCCTTGAGGGTGGCGGTGCCGGCCGTCACCGGTTGAACCGTGGCGCCCAGCAGGCGCATGCGGAAAACATTTAGGGCCTGACGGCGCATGTCTTCAGCGCCCATGTAGATCACGCACCCCAGGCCGAAGCGAGCACAGACCGTGGCAGTGGCGACGCCGTGCTGCCCCGCACCGGTCTCGGCAATGATCCTCTTCTTGCCCATGCGCAGGGCCAGCAGGGCCTGACCCAGGGCGTTGTTGATCTTGTGGGCACCGGTGTGATTCAGGTCTTCCCGCTTGAGCCAGATGCGGGGTCCACCGTCGGCGCGGCGGTAGTGGGCGGTGAGACGCTCGGCCTCATACAACGGTGTCGCCCGCCCGACGTAGTTCTTGAGCAGGCGGTTGAGCTCGGCGGTGAAGGCGGGATCGTTCCAGGCCTGGGCCGCTGCTTGCTCCAGTTCCGCCAAGGCCGGCATAAGGGTCTCGGGCACGTACTGGCCGCCGAATCGTCCAAAACGACCATGGGCACCGGGGCGCACCGCTGGCTGCAGGCTGGAGGGATCCGGAGTGCTGGCGTTGGGCAGGGTGCTGGTCACGGATCCACGGCGGAGCGTCGGCTCAGCGTAAGCAGGCGGTCACGCCGTGGGGCGCCGCATCGGCGGTCATCGACAATGCAATCCGGTTGCGATGGGTGGATGCCGAAGGGAGGCTGGGAGGAATTCAGCAGCGCCGAGAGCCTGCAGCGACCGAGCGGCCCTGCGGCGGAGCCCACAGCCAAGGCGCAGCAAATGGTGCGGGTGCAGCCCACCCGTGGTGGCAAAGGTGGCAAAACCGTGACGGTGATTCAGGGCCTGGAGCTGGATGCTGCGGGCTTCAAGGTGCTGCTGAAGAAGCTCAAAACACGCATCGGCAGTGGCGGGACCGCCAAGGACGGCGTGATCGAACTGCAAGGAGATCAGGTGGATCTGGCACTCGAGCTGCTTAGCAAGGAGGGATACCGGCCGAAACGGGCTGGGGGCTAAGGGAGAATGGCCGCCACTTCATGCCGTGGCCATGACCGCCAGCCCCACCTACGGAGAGCTCACCGATAAAGGTGCGTCCACCAACATTGCCTGGCATGAGGCCTCCGTGGGCCGCGACGATCGCTCGCAGCAGCGCGGTCACCGCAGCGCCATTCTTTGGTTCACCGGACTCTCCGGCTCCGGCAAGAGCACTCTTGCCAATGCCGTCAACGCAGCCCTGTTTGAACGGGGACTCGCCACCTATGTGCTGGATGGCGACAACATTCGCCACGGCCTCTGCAAAGACCTGGGCTTCTCCGATGCCGACCGTGAGGAGAACATCCGCCGCATCGGTGAAGTGGCCAAGCTGTTCCTGGATGCGGGCGTGATCGTGCTGACCGCCTTTGTTTCCCCCTTCCGCGCTGACCGGGACAAGGCCCGGGACCTGGTGGAGGACGGCGACTTCCTCGAGGTTTTCTGCGCCGCTGATCTGGAGGTCTGCGAATCCCGCGACCCCAAAGGCCTCTACGCCAAAGCACGGGCGGGGCAGATCAAGGAATTCACCGGCATCTCCAGCCCCTATGAAGCACCGGAAACGCCCGAACTGAAGATCGACACCGGCAAGCAGGATCTGGCCTACTCCGTGGAGCTGGTGATCAAAGCGCTCCAGGAGCGTGGGGTGATTCCGGCCGCCTGAGTTCGCCGTCGCCAGCCCTGGCTGCATCCGCCAGGGTTTTTATGCAACTGGCCACCGGCACCGCCAACAGCAGTCCCAGCAGATCCCCCACGCCAAAGAGGGCGCCTACCCGGGCACCGATGGGCAGAGCGATCAGCAACCAGGCCGGTTGCAACCCCACGATGCTGCCCATCAGCCGCGGTTGGATCACCTGATCCACGATCTGACCAACCACGATCGCCGCGGCAAGCAGCTCAAGGCCTGTGCGGGGGTCCTGAACCGCCAGCACCGCACTCACCGAGACGATCGACACGGCACTGGCATAGGGCACCAGGGTGGTGAAGCCGATAAGCACAGCGAACAATACGCCGTAGGGAATGTTCAAGGCGGTGAACACCAGAAGCTGACCGCCACTGAGGATCAGCGCCAACACAACCTGGCCAGCGAAATAGCCGCGAAAGGTGCGCTCAAGGGTCATCTTCACCAGATCCCGCCAACGGTCGGGCAGCCAACGGGCCAGACCGTCGACGATCGGATCCGCCCCAAGCAGCAGAAAGACCGCCAACACCAACACGATCACCACATTGATTGTGGTGCCCACCGTTGCGCCAAGCAGGCCCAACAGACGCTGGCTCAACTGCGTGGCCAGACGACTGAACTGGGCCACCAGATCGCTGCTGAGGTCAGCGAAATCAGCCGGCAAGCCATGATCCAGGGCCCAGAGCTGACCCCGATCGATCCACTGCTCCGCCGCCGTGAGCAAAGACGGCGAGGTACTGATCAATTGACTGAGTTGTTCAATCAACAGCGGCACCAGGGCCACAGCTGCCCAGACCAGAAGCCCCAGGGTCACCAGGACCACGCTGACGATGGCCCATGCGCGGGGAAGACCCCGTTGCGCAAGCCAGCGGCAGGGCAGGTCCAACAAAAAGGCGATTAAAGCCGCGGTGAGGAACAGCCCGGGGAATGGGGCGAACTGCACCAGCAAACCCTTCAGCACAAAGGCGTTCAAGCCCAGTACCGGCAGCAGAAGACCAAGCCGCAACCAGGCCGGCCAAGGCGTCATTGAGACGATGAAGCGAATCGATCAGTGCTGCTCAAGGGAGGCCGGCATAAAGGAGGAACTGACGTAATGGCACCAAAAACTGAGCCAAGCGGCAATCCCGAGGGACTTGAATCCCTCCTCAAAGATCTGCACCGTCTCGTAGGAATTCGGCCAAAGCCCTTGAGGTGATCGGTCAGAACCGACATGCCCAACAACACCACGGAGACCAGAAAGGTGTAGCCACCGAGGCGCCGCAGGGGGCCACCGAAGCGAAACAGCAGCAACCCGGTAAAGAAGGCGTAGGTGATGTCAAGTCAGTCCTCACCGAGGTAGCGATCATGCACCAGGAACATGTCGTCGAGGCAGAGCCAGAGCGAGAAGCCACCCCCACAGAAGGCGAATTGACGTTTAAGAACGGAGCCCTGGATCTGCCGAGTGGATGCCGCAAACAGGGCGATAGCCGCCGCCATCCAGAGCAGATAGCCCACACTGGAGAGGACACCTTTCTCCAAAGGGGCGTTGCAGGCCTGGGACAAATCCCTCAACACCAGCTTGGCGCTGATGCCCTCAGCACCACTCCAGACCAAGGCAACCGCTAGGCGATGGCCGCAGGCACCACCGCCCAAAGCAGCGTGGATCGCAGGGTGGAACGAACGGGAACACTCATGAATTCATCTGAGAGAGGTAATCCGTGCTGCCCAGATCAACCAGGCGCGCATCCTTGGCGACCACAGCATCGTGGAGGCTGCTGCGGTAATCCTCAAGTTTCCGGGCCAAGTCAGAGTTGGCCACCGAAAGGATCTGCGCCGCCAACAACCCAGCATTGAGGCCCCCACCGATGGCGACGGTGGCCACCGGAATCCCCCCCGGCATCTGCACGATCGAGTGGAGGGAATCGACCCCGGACAGCGTCCGGCTTTTCACCGGCACGCCGATCACGGGCAGGGTGGTGAGGGCGGCCACCATGCCAGGAAGATGGGCCGCCCCGCCGGCGCCGGCGACGATCACCCCAAACCCCTGACCCCGGGCCGCTTGAGCGAAGTTCACCATCTCCAAGGGGGTGCGATGGGCCGAGAGCACCCGAACCTCCACCTCCACCCCCAATTCGCGCAGGATGGCGGCGGCGGGTTCCATGGTGGGCAGGTCAGAGTCACTGCCCATCACAACGGCAACACGGGGGAGCACTGGCGGCACAACGCAGAGTGGCAAGACTGCCATCGTCTCCCCCCATGGCTGCAGAAGCCAGTGTTGCGTTGATGCAACAGATCACCAACGTTCGACTGCCGGGTCCCCTGCCTGGGGACGGAGACCAGCGCTATGCCATCGACCTGGACGAGCAGGGGCTGATCTGCCACATCGACGCGATGAGCACCGAGGCGCAACAAGAGGCTCAACAAACCGATGCGGACTGGAACGGCGACTGGCTCAGCCCCCGGGGTGTTGACCTGCAGATCAACGGCGGGTTGGGGCTGGCCTTCCCGGAACTGAGCGGGGCGGATCTACCCCGGCTGGAGCAACTGCTCGAGCTGCTGTGGCGCGATGGGGTCGAAGCGATCGCCCCGACCCTGGTGACCTGTGGCATCGCGCCGCTGCGCCAGGCCCTGGCTGTGCTGCGGCAGGCGCGGGACCTGCACAGACCCGGCCGTTGCCGGCTGCTGGGGGCCCATCTGGAGGGCCCCTTTCTGGCCGAAGCCCGCCGCGGTGCCCATCCCCGCGAACACCTGGCCAGCCCCAGCTTGGAGGCTCTCGAGGAACGAATCGGTGGCTTCGAAACGGAGGTTGCCCTGGTCACCCTGGCCCCCGAACTGGAGGGAGCCGCTGCGGTGATCGGGCGACTGCGGGAGATGGGCATCAGCGTGGCCCTGGGCCACAGCACCGCCACTGCCGAACAGGCCAGCACCGGTTTCGATCAGGGGGTGGCCATGCTCACCCACGCCTTCAATGCCATGCCGGGGTTGCACCACCGGGCACCGGGGCCACTGGGGGAAGCCTGCAGGCGCGGAGGGGTTGCCCTAGGGCTGATCTCCGATGGCGTGCACGTGCACCCCACGATGGCGGTGCTGTTGCAACGGCTAGCGCCGGAACAAACGGTGCTGGTGAGCGATGCGCTGGCCCCCTACGGCCTAGCCGACGGAGAGCACCGCTGGGACGAGCGGGTGCTGCTGGTGGAGAACGGCACCTGTCGCCTCGAGGACGGCACCTTGGCGGGGGTAACCCTGCCGCAACTGGAGGGGGTGAAACGGCTGGCCCGCTGGGGTGACGCCCCCAGTGCTGCGATCTGGAGCGCCACGGTGGCGCCGCGGCGGTTGATTGGCGATGCAACGGGGTGCATGGACGCCCTGATGGGACAGCCACTGACGCATCTGCTGCGCTGGCACCAGAAAAAAGGTGATCTTCACTGGACCTGCGCTGCTTAAGATCCCGCCGACGCAAACTCTTCCGCCATGGCCCCCGATCAACTGCTGGAGCAGAAACAGGCCGAGAAGGAGGAGGTTAAGGGCTACTTCGAAACCACGGGTTTCGACCGCTGGAACCGCATCTACAGCAACAGCGATGACGTGAACAAGGTGCAGCGCAACATCCGCATCGGTCACCAGAAAACCGTGGATGAAGTGCTGGCGTGGATCAAGGAGAGCGGAGAAGTCAGCCAGGCGAGCTTCTGCGACGCCGGCTGCGGTGTGGGCAGCCTGAGCCTGCCGCTGGCGGCGATGGGGGCGGGTTCGATCAGCGCCAGCGACATTTCCGAGGCCATGGCCCAGGAAGCCGAGCGCCGCGCCCGCGAAGCTGGCCTCGACATGGCCAAGCTGAACTTCTTCGCCAGCGACCTGGAAAGCCTGAGCGGCTCCTTCCACACGGTGTGCTGCCTGGATGTGTTCATTCACTACCCACAGCAACCGGCCGAGGAGATGGTGAAGCACCTCTGCAGCCTCACCGAAGAGCGGCTGATCGTGAGCTTTGCGCCCTACACCCCGCTGCTGGCGCTGTTGAAGGGCATCGGCCAGCTGTTCCCCGGCCCCAGCAAAACCACCCGGGCCTACACCCTCAAGGAAGACGGCATCGTGAAAGCAGCGGAGGCCTGTGGCTTCAAGCTGGTACACCGCAGCCTGAACAAGGCACCCTTCTATTTCTCTCGCCTGATCGAGTTTCGCAAGGCCTGATCTCCCTCATTTGGGGGATCCACCTGGAGATTGATCTCCCTCAAGTTAGGGAGATCCGAAAGCCGCCAGGCATGCAAGCGGTAACCACCATCCCCGGGGGTTGAGCTTTCTGAAATCTCGCGATTATTTAGATAAAGCGGATCCCCCAGCAGCGGACTGCCCAGCTGCGCCAGATGAATACGGATCTGATGCGGCCGGCCGGTGGTGATCGTCACCTGCAGGCGATCACCACCGGCCGTGCGCTCCAACAGCTCCAGCTCGGAGTGGGCTGAGAGCCGTTTGCGGATCGGCACATCGTCGAACGGTTCCGGCCCCCAGATCCAGCCCAATAGCGGATGCGGCCGTTCCACCACATCACTGCTCACCGTCAAACACTGCCCCAACTCCAACCCGGGCACCTGCTGGCTCCAGGCCTGATAAACCTTGCGGCAACCGCCGTCGGGCCGGAACTGCTTTGACCAGAGGGCGCGGGTTTGCGGGGTGCGGGCACACACCTGCAGACCAGAGGTGAAGCGCCCCAGGCGGTGCACGGGCAGGGCCCCAGCGTGTTCAAGCAGGGCCGTGAGCGTGTGGCGCAAGAAGCCACCACCGGGCATCACCGGCAAACCGGAAGGCTTGTTGATCACCAACAGGTCGCCATCGTCGTGAATCGTCTCCCATTGATCGGGGATCGCCTGCTCCAACCAGGGCGGACGCCGCCAAAAGAGGGTCTCACCGCCATGCAAGGCTCGATCACCGGTAAGCAGCGCTCCGTTCCAATCCAGCTCACCGGCGGCGATCCGCTGCTGCCACACCGCCCTATCGGAGTGGCGATAGCGATCCGCTAGCCATTCGCTTACCAGCAGTCCAGCATCGGCCCGCGGCACCCGGTCGCGGTAGGTCCAACCGTCGTTGAACGCCGCCTCGCGCCAACCAACCTTCAAGTCACCAGCCGATGCTCCAGGGCATAGCGCACCAGTTCCGTGCGGCTGGAGGTGCCCGTCTTGTTGAACAGCCGACTCACGTACTTCTCCACATTGCGGATCGACGTCTCCAGCTGCCGGGCAATCTCCTTGTTCATCAATCCTTCCGCCACCAGCTGCAGCACACTCGCCTCCCGCGGCGTGAAGCTGTGCACCACCGGCTCGGTGGAGGGCAACGCTTCGGCCTGGGCCAACAGCGAACGGATCTCGGTGATCTGCTTGGCCATCTGGCCCATATCGGTATCAGCGAAGCGCGCCGCCTCCTGCAGCAGCCGTTGCTGGCGCTGGGCCACATTGCGCACCCGCGCCACCAGCTCATCGGGATCGAACGGCTTTGGGATGTAGTCATCCACCCCGGCCAAATAGCCCTGTGTGCGGTCCGCCGTCATGCCCTTTGCGGTGAGGAAGATCACCGGGGTGCCGCCAAGCCTTTCATCGGCGCGCAACTTCTGCAGGAGGCCATAGCCATCGAGCCGCGGCATCATCACGTCGCTGATCACCACATCCGGCAGCATCTGCTGCGCCTTGGCGAATCCTTCCTCCCCATCCACCGCGGTGGTCACCTCAAAGCCTTCGTCTTCCAGGTAGGCCTGCACAGCCGTGCGCAGACCCGGCTCATCGTCAACCAGCAACAGGCGCGGGGCGAGCGCCGCGGCCTCTGCGGATTCTGCGGTGGGGGTGGGCGCGTCGCTCATGGCTGGAATCGCTCTGGCCGCAATTTATGGAGAGCACGCTCAACGGGCCAGTGCGGGTAACTGCTCCTGCTGTTCGGGAATCAGGGTGGAAAAGCCCAGACCCAGGGCCTTCTGACGCAACGTGGCAGGGTCGGTTCCCGCCACCTCCGGCACGCAAGCCGCCCACCACACCAGGTGATCCTCCCGGTTCACGTCGGTGATCGGACCGCCGGGATTGAGGGTGCGCACGTAGACCATCGACGGCGTGCGTTTCACCCGGAAAGGCTTCTTGGTGGAGCAATTGACGCTCTCGACGTAGACGTTCAGATCCGACGCCGACTCCTCCCACAAGCTGTAGCTGCGGGTGTCGGGATTGAACGGGGCTGGCTTGACCGCATAAATCCCGATCGACAGGGTGCCGACGGGGGCCGGGCGTTCGATCAGCACCTTGAGATCGGCTGGCCGCGATCGCCGCATCTGCTCCAGCACCTGCTCACGATCGAGGCCATTGGCGGGTTGCAGGCACACCAGCCCGCCCAGGCCCAGCAGAGCCATTGGCAATCGCAGACCCATGCCAGTGCCATTCGCAATGCAGCACCATGATCGCAACATCTGCCTGCATCGTCCTGAGCGGCTCGGCTCTCGCCTTTGATTTCCAGGCCACCACCCCCTGTGCGGCCGAGGTGGTGAAGGCGATGGCGCCTTTCTGGAGTGCGGACTGGGGCAATCCCTCCAGCCGCCAGCATCGGCTAGGTCTCAGCGCCTCTGCAGCGGTGAAGCTGGCGCGGCGCCAGCTGGCGGAGGCGTTAGGGGTGAAGCCGGAACGGCTGGTGTTCACCAGTGGTGCAACCGAAGCCAACAACCTGGCGCTGCTGGGCCATGCCCGCGCCCTGGGGAGAGGCCATCTGATCAGCGTGGCCACCGAACACCACGCCGTGCTCGATCCGCTCCGGCAACTGCAACGGGAAGGCTTCAGCGTCACCCTGCTGACCCCGAGCCCCGATGGACTGATCAGCCCCGAGCAGCTGGAGGAGGCGATTACTACCGAAACGCGGCTGGTGAGCGTGATGGCGGCCAACAATGAAATCGGCGTGCTTCAACCGCTCGAACAGCTGGGTGCCCTCTGCCAGTCTTATGGCATCACTCTGCATAGCGATGGGGCCCAGGCCTTCGGGACGCTGCCACTGAACCCTGATGCCCTGGGGGTTGACCTACTCAGCCTCAGTGCCCACAAGCTCTACGGGCCCAAGGGCATCGGAGCCCTGGTGCTGCGAGAGGGCATCGCAATCGAACCGCTGCAATGGGGGGGCGGCCAGGAAGCGGGGCTCCGGGCCGGCACCCTGCCCACCGCCTTGATCGTGGGCTTTGCCGCCGCCGCCCGCATGGCGCTGGAAGAGCGGGATCAACGGAACAGCCGGCTGCAGCAGCTGCGCGATCAGCTCTGGGAAGGCCTGCAGCAACGCCTCCCTGGCGTGCTGCTCAATGGAGCCATGGCCCCACGACTGCCCCACAACCTCAACATCAGCCTGCCCGGGGTGAACGGCAGCCGCCTGCACCGGGCCCTGCGCCCCCACTTGGCCTGCAGCAGTGGCTCCGCCTGCAGCAACGGTGCCCCGTCCCACGTGCTGCAAGCGATCGGCCGCTCGCGCGCTGAAGCCGAAGCCTCTCTGCGGCTCAGCCTGGGGCGCGAGACCAAAGCCGCCGACGTGGATCAGGCCATCACAGCGATCACCGACGCCGCAACTGCCGCCGGGTTCCTCAGCGGTCGCTAAACAGGGTTCAAACGCTGGGCCACCCGCAATTTGGCACTGCGACTGCGGGGATTGGCCTCTTCCTCCTGCTCGGTGGCCACGACAGGCTTGCGGGTGATCCGTTTCAGGCGTTCATCGCGCAGGAAAGCGGTCTTGACGCGGCGGTCTTCCAGGGAATGGAAACTGATGATTCCCAGCAAGCCCTCGGGCTCAAGCCAGTCAGGAGCCTGCTGCAGCAGCCGATCCAGCACCCCAAGCTCATCATTCACCGCAATACGCAGGGCCTGGAAGGTGCGGGTGGCGGGGTGAATCCGCCCCCGCCGCGCCTTTGGGGGATAGCAACCAGCCACCGCGTAGGCCAAGGCCGCGGTGCCCTCATAGGAGCCCTTGTCCTTAAGGTCGGCTTTGATCCGCCGGGCGATGCGGCGGGAGAGCCGCTCCTCTCCATAGCCATAGATCAGATCTGCCAACTCGTTCTCCTCCAGGCGATCAATCAGCTCAGCCGCGGTCTCACCTTCACCGCTGGCATTCATCCGCATGTCCAAGGGACCATCCAGGCGAAAACTGAAGCCCCGCTCCGCCACATCCAGCTGCGGGCTGCTCACCCCCAGATCCGCCAACACCATCACGGCGGGCTCGGGCGGCACGTAGTCGGCAAAGTTGGTGGCCACGATCGAGACGCGAGCGCCGAAGGGGGCCAGACGCTCCGCCGCCGCAGCCCGGGCCGTAGCGTCCTGGTCCAAGCCGATCAGGCGCAGGCTCGGATGCTGCTGCAGCAATCGGGCGCTGTGGCCGCCGCCGCCGAGAGTGGCATCGATCAACAGACCATCCGGACGCGGGATCTGCCGGGCCGCATCCAGCACCGCATCGGCCAGAACAGGCTCATGGCTGAAGGGGGGCACAAGCCACAGGGGAAGACTCCTTAAGATCTACACACTGATCGGACCACCGCTCCCATGACGCAGCTGGAAACGCGCACGGAGCCCATGGTGGTGAACTTCGGGCCTCACCACCCCTCAATGCATGGGGTGCTGCGGCTCGTGGTCACACTCGATGGTGAGGACGTGGTCGACTGCGAACCGGTGATCGGTTATCTCCATCGCGGCATGGAGAAAATCGCCGAGAACCGCACGAACGTGATGTTCGTGCCCTACGTCAGCCGCATGGACTATGCGGCAGGGATGTTCTACGAAGCGATCGTAGTGAACGCCCCGGAAAAACTGGCGAACATCCCAGTACCTAAGAGGGCGAGCTACATCCGGGTGCTGATGCTGGAACTCAACCGCATTGCCAACCACCTGCTCTGGCTTGGACCATTCCTGGCGGACGTGGGAGCCCAGACCCCGTTTTTCTACATCTTCCGCGAGCGGGAGATGATCTATGACCTCTGGGAAGCCGCCACCGGCCAGCGGCTGATCAACAACAACTATTTCCGCATTGGCGGCGTCGCCGCTGACCTGCCCTGGGGATGGCTGGAGAAATGCCGTGATTTCTGCGACTGGTTCGGCCCCAAGATTGATGAATACGAAAAGCTGATCACCAACAACCCGATTTTCCGGCGCCGGATTGAAGGCCTGGGAACGATCGAGAAGGAAGACGCCATCAACTGGAGCCTCTCCGGCCCGATGCTTCGCGCCTCCGGTGTTCCCTGGGATCTACGCAAGGTAGATCACTACGAGTGCTACGACGACTTCGACTGGCAGGTGGCCTGGGAGCAGGAAGGCGACTGCTACGCCCGCTATCGCGTGCGCATCGAAGAAATGCGCCAGTCGCTCAAGATCCTGCGCCAGGCCTGCGACATGATCCCCGGCGGCCCCACCGAAAACCTTGAGGCCAAGCGTCTCAACGAAGGCAAGGGCAGCGACGCCGCAGGCTTTGACTTCCAGTACGTGGCCAAGAAGGTGGCGCCCACCTTCAAGATCCCCAACGGCGAGCTTTACACCCGGCTGGAATCAGGCAAGGGCGAGATCGGCGTGTTCATCCAGGGCAACAACGACGTGACTCCCTGGCGCTTCAAGATCCGTGCTGCCGACAGCAACAACCTGCAGATCCTTCCCCACATCCTCAAGGGGCACAAGGTGGCGGACATCATGGCCATACTCGGTTCCATCGACGTGATCATGGGATCGGTGGATCGCTGATCTCTGAACCGGTTTCTACGGCGGTTGCAATACACCGGATACCCACTGCCCGCGACTTTCACTGGTGCGCTATGGATCAAGTGACTGCATCCAGGCCCGCCTGGCCTGAGCAGCTCATTGCAGTGGCATCTCTTCGGCCCAGTTGTTGCCGGAGGTCTGGTCTTGTGGAGTGCAGTCGCGCTCCATCAACGCCGACTGTTCCACCCCAGCCGCGAAGCAAAGCCTTCATCGGCATAGGCATTGCACTGGTCGCCTACTGGATCGTTCGGTTGAGACTGAGCTACGGATTTGGATTTGTGGGAGGTCTCGGATTCCCCGCACACGGATGAAGCCTTGATCAAGATTGAGAATCGAACACATTCCGTTCCATCCCAACGCAACAGTCCGTGCCCTCCCCCGACCACTGGCTTCAACTCAAGCGCCACGTCCGCTTTGGCGACACCGATGCTGCAGGCGTGATGCACTTTCACCAGCTGCTGCGCTGGTGTCATGAGGCCTGGGAAGACAGTCTCCAGCGCCACGGAATTGCAGCTGAATCAGTCTTCCCAGGCTGCCGAGGGCAAGCCGCATGGCCTGACATCGCTCTGCCTGTGGTGCACTGCGAGGCGGATTTCGTCAGGCCGGTGCACGGCGGTGATTGCTTGCAGGTTCTGCTCGAGCCGCAGCGTCTCGACCCGGGCTCCTTTGAAGTACGAAGCCGGTTCCAAATCGATGAGATCGATGTAGCCCGGGGCTTAATCCGGCATGTCGCCATCTCCACGAACACGCGCCAGCGCTGCCCTCTGCCTGAAGCGATCGATCTCTGGCTCGAGGCCTCCGGCATGGGACGACTCAGCAGCCTTTAATCGGGCGCACGCTGCAAAGCCCAAATCAGCGCAGCTCATCGCAGCGGCAGGAGACAGGCTGCCCTCACCAGAGGGTGAAAGCCAGACTAAGCAGTGTCAGAGCAGGCAACAAAGCTGAACACAGCCGCCAGAAACAAGCCAGCCATTGAAGCCGAGTGACGACCGAAATAGCTCACCACTAAAACCAAGGCTTTTGCTAGTCTAAATAAGACTCACGGACCTCATCTGTGGCCTTAGTGAGATAAATTATGCCCTCAAGTAAGCCAATCTTTGACATCAAACCCGTTGCGACACCGCAAGCAAGAAGGCCGCCCGTGAGACTTACAACCAGCATGACGATCGCGACATTGTTGCAACCGAGAACAAATTTATCAATACCTAATGAGCCTAAAAAAATCCCTAGCAATCCAGCTGCGAGCTTCTTATTGCTGATCTCGTTCTTAACAGAACAGCAATGTACTTAAGGCATTTCTGCAGAGTCTTGCGACTGCAACCAGTTCTTCCAACGCTGGCGTTGCCATTTCCCCGCTTCCGTTGGCTCCAACCCTGCGCAGTGATGCCAAGCCATTGGTCGTTCAGCTGGCATCCATGAAGCCGTCATCGCCCTAAAACGAACTTCCAGCCGAGACCATTCATCCATGGGAACGGGCCCTTCCTCCAAGCGAATCAGGGCCACCAACCTCTGCCCCCACAGCGGATCGTCCACACCAAGAAGCAGCACGGCATTCACCGGGAGCGATGCCGCCTGCAGCGCCACCATCAAGCGCTCCTCCAGCTGCTCGGGGAACACGGTTTCTCCACCGGAGTGGATGGCGCCATCGATTCGCCCCGCAATCTGGAGGCCTGGGGTCAACGCGGCCTGATCCCCGGAGCGCCACCAGCCATCGCCATCCCCGAGCGATTCCCACCGATCCGGCTGATCCGCCCGCCAACAACCCAAAGCCAACCGATCGGTGCGCACCTGAAGCGCCCCATCAGCGGCCAGCCGCAGCTCCACATCCACCAGCGGGTCCCCACACCCGGGCTCGCCGGTCAAAAAGCGGTCCGGCGGGAGCGCCGCCACCATCGCCGCCGTCTCCGTCGACCCATAACAGGGCGCCAGCGGCAGCTGCAAGGCACGCGCCTGATCCGCCAACGGCGCCGGGAGAGCAGCACCACCGATCCAGATCAACTGCAGCCGCTGCAGAAAGGCCACCCCATCGGGATGGACCAGCAGGCGCGCCAGCTGCGTGGGCACCAACGACAGCACGGCAGGGTTCTTGCCCCAAGCCGGCAAACCCTGACAGAACGCGAGCAGTTCGATGGGGGTTTTCATCAACCCCGGCGTCAGTGACTGATGCCCCGCGCCCCAGCAGCGGCTGCGCCACCAGGGCATCAGACCACTCACATGGGCCAGCGGGAGAGGATTGAGCAGCAGGGTGGACGCGGGGTCCACGCCGATGCCCGTCAACCAACGGGCGGTGGCGGCGGCCGAACGGTCCAGATGCAGCGACGGCTGGGCGCAGCAACGGCTGCCGCCACTGCTGCCACCACTGCGCACCAGCACCCCCGGGCCCGGAGGCAACTGAGCGATGGGGGCCGCTTCCGCCTCGGGCGATAGGGGCATCCACTGCCCCACCGCAAGCCCCTGCTCCAGCCGCTTGAGCTCGCTCATGCCGCCGCAGCCCAGACCTGCTCTGGATCGTTGGAGAACATCGGCCCCGCTGGCGTCCAGCCGGGGGCCAGACCCGGTGCCGCCGGCGTGGGCCCCTGGGCCTGAAGACCGGCCAGATGCTCCAGCCAGCGCCGACCAATACCGGTTTCAAACGCTGTGCTCAGCATCCGTTGGGGCAGCCCCGCCTGCAGCTCCCGCAACAGCAGGCGGGGATCGCCCTCCAGCGCGGGCCGACGCACCTGCCAGCCGCTCCAGCTGCGGCGCAGCTCCGGGTTCTGGTCAAGGGATTCATCGAGAGCCACCGGCCCCAGCGCCGCTAACTGCTCCAGGCCGGCTTGATCCTCCACCACCAGCGGCTGCTCCAACCAGTCCAGGCGCGGGTCATCGCGCAACCGCTGCATCCAGGCCTCAGCCGTGCTGCGGTCCCAGCCGCCATTGGCATCCAAACGCAATCGGGCCGTGGGCGGCAGCCGCTGGAGCAGCTGCTCGAGCAGCTGCCGCTCCAGGCCATCCGGCGCCGTGGCCACCTTCCACTTGAAGGCGCAGCTCTCCAGGCCACCCATCGATGCCGCAGCAGCCTCAAGTGCCGCAGGCATGGCCTCACCAGCCGGCAGCAACAGCGCAGGGGCAGGAGCCTTGAGCCAGCCCTGGGGCGAAGCAGCACCCACCACACCCTGCAGCTCCGCCAAGGCCGCCCCAAGGCCAAAACCGATCGGCCCTGGAGCCACCCGCAATACAGCCTCCAGCTGAGCCTGAGGAAGCTCGTCCGGCAGCGCAGCGAGAGCCTGCTCGCAGGCCGTGAACTGCTGCTGCTGAAGCGGAGCCACTTCGCCCCAGCCCACGGCCCCCTGATCGTCATCCAGCCGCAGCAACCAGCCGCAGCGCTCCCGCAGCTCGCCGGCTGCGGTGCGCAGCGGCTGCAGCAGGGCAAAGCGGAAGCGGCGACGCTGCAGTCGGAGCGTCATCCGCCTGTCCAGACGCGCGCCAGAGCCAGGCCCGCACTCAGCCCCAGACCATTCCAGCCCTGAAAGCGCAAGGCCAAAAACTTGCTGCCGCTGATCAGCTCCGGCCGGTCGTGGTGGCGCTGGAGCAGACGCATCAGCTGCACACCGGCAGGACAACCAAGAGCGCTCAACAACACCGTCGGAGGCCAGTCCCCTTGCAGCACGGGCACCCACTCCAACGCCAGCGTCAAGGCCACAAGCCAGGGCACCAAGGCTGCCGCCCGGGCCGTGCCCAGACGCACCACCGGCGAACGTTTGCCATGGGCAGCGTCCTCCTCCACCTGATGGAAGTGGGAGCAGAACAACACCAGGGTGGTCGCCAGGGCGGGGCCTGATCCCAAGATCCAGGCCGTGCCCCAAGGAATCGATGCTGCCCCCCGGGGCTGCAGCACCACAAGGGCCGCTGCGGTGGCAAAGGGCCCAAAGGCCAGCCAGCACAGGGGCTCACCCAGCCCGCGGTAGCCCAGGCGGAACGGCGGGCCCTGGTACACGTAACCCAGGCCACAGCACACCAACACCAGGGCCAGCGCCGCCCCGCTGCTGTTCCAGGCCAACCCGGCCATCACCAGCAACCCAAGCACCAGCGCAGCGGTCGCCCCCTGGGCGACACGGTCCCGGCGGCCGGTGAGGTTCACCACGGAATGCGGCTTGCCGGTGGCATCCACACCCGTGGCCGCATCAAAAACATCGTTGCTGAGGTTTTCCCAAAGCAACAGCAGGATGGCCGCCAGCACAAAGCCCCCCAACTGCAGCCAGCGCAGGGAGCCCGCCACCCCGAACTGCCATCCAGCCGCCAGAAACACAGGCATCACGGCGACGGAATACATCGGCCACTTGATCGCTGCCTTCCACAAACGGCGCCGATCGGCGTAACGGGATGCGACAGCCTGCGGCTCAGACATGGACAGGATCCGTTCCCGCAGGGCGAAGACTCATACATTTGAGCAGTAACCCTGGCCGGAAACGCCGCGGATGTCGGCTGATTTTTGTTTCAGCACCCTCCTCTCCGCTGCACAGCGGGGATGGTTGGCCTGTGACGGCGATGAAGCGCTGCTCAGCCTGGCCCTGCCGATCGAGGGGATCGACCCGCTTTTGGCCTTGCCGCAGCTGGCGGAACAGGAAAGCCTGCAGGTGCTGTGGGACAGCGCGCCGGGCCTCTGCCTGGCTGCCGCAGGGCCTTGCCAGGAACTGGAGCTCGCCGGCAGCCGTCGCTTTGAGCAGGCCCAGCGCTTCGCCGACCTCTGCCTGAGCCGGCTTCACGATACGGCAGTGGACAGCCCAGCACATGCGCGGCCTCGGGTGCTGCTGCGCTTCCGCTTCTTTGATCAGGTGAGTGAGCGCCGCCGCAGTGAAGCGGTGGTGCCATCGGTGCAGGCCGTGTTGCCCCGCTGGCAACTCAGCCGTCAGGGACGCATCGGGTGGCTGCGGCTGAATGGGATTACGAGTAGTGCAGCGGACTGCCGCGAGCTGGCGGAACAGCTTTGGCTCAAGCACGAACAGCTGCTCAAGACGCCATCCACTCCAACCCCCCTCAAGCCCCAGGCGCTGGTGGCGGCAACGGAACCGGAAACGTGGCGGCAGCGCTACGCCGCAGCCCTCACCCGCGGAATTGATCTGGTCAACAGCGGCGACCTGCACAAACTCGTGCTGGCGGTGCGACACCGCATTGTTCTGGCCGACACCTTCGACCCCTTGCCGCTGTTGAAGCGGCTGCGGCGGCAGCAGGCCGGCAGCTGCCGTTTTCTCTGGCAGCGTCACACCGGCGATGCCTTTTTCGGTGCATCGCCGGAACGACTGCTCAGCCTGCGCGCCGGTTGGCTACGCAGTGATGCCCTGGCCGGCACGGCGGGGCAAGGAGATTCCGGAGCGCAGCTGCTGCGCTCCGACAAGGATCGCCGCGAACATGAATTAGTGGTGGAAACGATCACCGACCAACTACGCCGCAACGGACTGAGCCCACGCCGCCGCAGCCAGCCCCAACTGGCCCGCCACGGCAACCTCACCCACCTGCATACCCCGATCACGGCCGAAACCCAGGCTCAGCCCGTACTCGCGCTGGCTGAACAGCTGCACCCCACCCCTGCCGTTGCCGGGTTGCCGCGACGCGACGCGATGGCCTGGTTGCGCACCCTCGAACCCTTCGAACGGGGCAGTTACGCAGCGCCGATTGGCTGGATCGACAGCGCTGGTGACGCAGAACTGCGGGTGGCGATCCGCTGCGGTCACGCCCGCGGCTGCGAGCTGGACCTCACCGCCGGAGCCGGCCTGGTGCGGGGATCTGTGGCCGAGCGCGAGCTGCAGGAAGTGGGGCTGAAGCTGGCGGTGCTGGCGGACCAGCTGGAACTTCAGACCAGCGCGCGCAACCGTTCGATCGTCTGATCCGCAAGGGGCTGGTTCATAAGTCGCTCAACTTCTCGCACCCCCGTGGGGCTGGTGACGTTGATTTCGCTGAGCATGCCGCCGATCACATCAATGCCGACGAAAAACAAACCCTCCGCCCGCAGCGCCGGGGCCAGGGCAGCGCAGATCTGACGTTCCCGCTTGGTGAGTTCCGTAGCCTCCGCCTGGCCACCCACAGCCAAGTTGCTGCGGAACTCCCCCGCTGACGGGCGACGATTGATCGCCCCCAGGGGATCGCCGTCCACCAGCAGGATGCGTTTGTCGCCTTCACTCACGGACGACAGAAAGGCCTGGGCCATCACCGGCAGGCTTTCCTGCTCCGTCACCAGCTCCAGCAGGGCTTGGAGGCCTGGCGCCTGACCGTTGACCCGAATCACCCCCAGGCCGGCACGACCCCCCAGGGGTTTAAGCACAATCTCCTGCTGATCCTGGGCAAACAACAGCAGTTCAGAGACTCTCCCCGCCACCAGAGTGGGGGCCATCCAACGGCTGAAGCGCAAGGCCCCCAGCTTTTCGTTCCAGCTGCGCAGCGCACTGGGGCGATTGAGCACCCGCACCCCAGCCCGCTCCGCCACCTCCAGCAGATGGGTGGCGTACAGATACGCCTCATCCACCGGCGGGTCCTTGCGCATCCAAATCACATCAAACCCAGCCAAGGTCTGACGTTCCGCCACCCCAACCGTGATCCAGGGCTCCGGCGTCACCGGCAGGGCAATCGCGAGGGGTTCATCGCCCCGCGCAATCAGATCGGAAGGCGTGCAAGCCCACACCTCGTCTCCGGCGCGATGGGCGGCCTGCATCAGCGCAGCCGAGGAATCCTTGGCAGGATTGATCTGCCCCAGCGGATCCAGAACGAACAGCTGGCGCATCGATCAGGCCTTCAGCAGCGCATCGAGCTGACCAGCGCGATCCATGGCATGGAGATCGTCACAGCCACCGATGTGGCGATCGTCGATGTACACCTGCGGAACGCTGCGGCGACCATCGCCCCGCGCCGCCATGGCATCCCGAGCAGGCTCATCCCCATCCACGCTGTGTTCGGTGTAGCTCACCCCTTTGCGATCCAGGAGCCCCTTGGCTCGGACGCAGAACGGGCAGGTCTGCCAGGTGTAGATCTCAACCTTGGCCATTGCGTTGGTGATGCCAGTGGTCGGATCCTATGCAGCTACTGCGCTGATAGCGTCAGAGGCCGATCAGGACCGAGTCCTTGCTGGATCTCACCGACTTCAAACGCGATCTCTCTGAGCTCACCGACCGCCTGGGCAATGCTCAGGACTGTCTTTGACGTTCCTGCACTGAACGCCAGGCAGCAGGATCTCGAACAACTCGCGGCCCAGCCCGATTTCTGGGACGACCAGCAGAACGCCCAGAAGCAGATGCGGCGTCTGGATGAGGTGAAGGCCCAGCTGTCTCAGCTGGCCGGATGGCGCGGTGCTGTCGACGACGCCCAGGCCACCCTTGAGCTTTACGAACTGGACCCCGATGAGGACCTGCTGCAGGAGGCTCAGAACGGGCTGAACCAACTGCGCCAGGGGCTGGACCGCTGGGAACTGGAGCGCCTGCTCAGCGGCGAATACGACAAGGAAGGAGCCGTTCTCAGCATCAATGCAGGCGCCGGTGGTACCGACGCCCAGGACTGGGCCCAGATGCTGCTGCGCATGTACACCCGCTGGGCCGAAGACCACGGCATGAAGGTGACCGTGGACGAACTCTCCGAAGGTGAAGAAGCCGGGATCAAGAGCTGCACTATCGAGATCGAAGGGCGCTACGCCTACGGCTATCTGCGCAACGAAAAGGGCACCCATCGCCTGGTGCGCATCTCGCCGTTCAACGCCAACGACAAGCGCCAGACCAGCTTTGCCGGTGTGGAGGTGATGCCCAAGATCGAAGAGGACGTCAAGCTCGACATTCCCGAAAAGGACCTGGAGATCACCACCAGCCGCTCCGGCGGCGCCGGCGGCCAGAACGTGAACAAGGTGGAAACGGCTGTGCGCATCCTGCACATCCCCACCGGGCTGTTTGTGCGCTGCACCCAGGAGCGCTCCCAGCTCCAGAACAAGGAGAAGGCGATGGCGTTGCTGATGGCCAAATTGCTGGTGATCGCGCAGGAGCAACGGGCGGCCGAAATCGCCGACATCCGCGGCGACATCGTTGAGGCGGCCTGGGGCAACCAGATCCGCAACTACGTGTTTCAGCCATACCAAATGGTGAAAGACCTGCGCACCAACGAAGAAACCAACGATGTGCAAGCGGTGATGGATGGGGCCCTCGACCCGTTCATCGATGCCTGTTTGCGCCAGGGTGTCGACAGCCCCGGCGCCGATGCCGATTCCTGATCCCATGGCCAGCGAGAGCACCCCACCGCCGAGCTTCGTCAAACAGGCCATGCGGAACATGGTGCGCAAGGGCAGCAAGAGCCTGTTCCACTTCGGCCTTACCGCCATGGGATTCCTCGGCTTCATCACCCTTGTGGCTTGGCTGGGGCGGCCGACCCTGCCGGGTTAGGCATGGAGCTCGACCTCGCACTGGATCGTGAGGGGGTGACGCTGCAACCCTCCGACAGCATCGATCTGCTCGATGAAACGGTCTGGCTCCAGCAGTTTGATCGCTGGCTCAACGGCATCTGTGGGGATGCAAGCCTCGCCTGCCCACCCTTGGTGCGTTCGGCGGAGGAGCTCAGCCTGGGGCTGCGCTTCACCGATGACGCCGCCATCGCGGATTTGAACAGCGCCTGGCGCCAGAAAACAGGCCCCACGGATGTGTTGTCGTTTGCCGCCCTCGACGACGCTGGCGACTGGATGGAAGGCCCCAGCATCGAACTGGGAGACATCGTCGTCTCCCTGGAGACCGCCAGGCGTCAGGCCCAGGAGCAGGGGCACAGCCTTAATCGGGAATTGCGCTGGCTGGTTAGCCATGGCCTGCTGCACCTGCTGGGCTGGGACCATCCCGATGAAGACAGCCTTGCCGCAATGCTGGCCCTGCAGGAGAGGCTTCTTGGGGATGGGTGGTCTGAACAAGCCGGGTAGTCTTCGAGGAGCGGGCGTGTGCCCTGCGGAGTCCGAGTTCCGTTCCGATGACCACTGAATCGCCCCGGACACCCTTCGCAGACGCAGCTTCAGAGGAGGTGGCCATGGTGCCCAACGCAATGCGACGAGGGGGCAGCTGGCGCATCGCCGGTGATCTGCCCTCGAGTTTTCGCTACGCGGCCCAGGGCCTCGGCTACGCCTTCCTCACCCAGCGCAACTTCCGCATCCATGTGGTGACGGGGCTGGTGGTGTTTGGCCTAGCCACCTGGCTGCAACTGGATCTGATCCGCCTGGCCGTGCTGGTGCTTACGGTGGCTGCCGTTCTGGTGTTGGAGCTGCTGAACACAGCGGTGGAAGCGGTGGTGGATCTGGCCATTGGCCGGCGCTATCACCCCTTGGCCCGCATCGCCAAGGACTGTGCTGCCGCCGCCGTGCTGACAGCCGCCATCAGCTCCTTGCTGATCGCTCTGTTTCTCCTGCTTCCGCCGCTCCTGCTCCGCCTGGGGCTCTGACTCTCGATTCGCAGATGCTGCTGGTCATCGACAACTACGACAGCTTCACCTTCAATCTGGTGCAGTACTTCGGCGAACTCGCCGCCCAGCATCCGGTGGCAGCCGATCTGCAGGTGCATCGCAACGACGCCATAAGCCTCGAGCAGATCCGTGCCCTGAAACCCGACGCGATCCTGCTCTCTCCAGGCCCTGGCGACCCGGATCAATCGGGCGTCTGCCTCGACATCCTCAAAGAGCTTTCCGCAACGGTGCCCACCCTGGGGGTGTGCCTGGGCCATCAGGCCATCGCCCAGGTATACGGCGGCCGGGTGGTGCGCGCCCTGCAGCAGATGCACGGCAAGACCTCACCCGTCCTGCACAAGGGCGACGGCGTGTTCGCGGGACTGCCCCAACCGCTGACGGCCACCCGCTACCACTCCCTGATCGCCGAACGCGACACCCTGCCGGACTGCCTCGAGGTGACTGCGTGGCTCGAGGACGGCACGATCATGGGCCTGCGGCACCGGGAGCATCACCACCTGCAAGGGGTGCAGTTCCACCCCGAAAGCGTGCTCACCGATCAAGGCCACCAACTGCTGGCCAATTTTCTGCGGGAAGCTGAGGGATAACGCTGTTAGCGTCCGAAACACGTTCAACCCCGCCCATGTCCGTCCTGCGTTCCGCCGTGACCGCCGCTGCAGGCCTGGCACTCAGCCTCACGTCTCCGGCCTTGGCGGGCGGTGGAGTGTCGATCAGCAGCTATGGGCAACGGGCCCTGCTGATCCAAGGCGGCGGCCAGTCGGTGCTGCTCAACCCCTACAAGGCCGTCGGGTGTGCAGCAGGCCTGCCCGAGCCTCGGCTGACGGCCGGCGTTGTTCTGGCCAACTCCGAACTCGCCGATGAAGGGGCCCGCGACGTGGCTGGCGGCCGTTTCCTAGCCCAACCGGGGTCGTACCGCATCGGTGGGCTGAGCCTGGAGGGCTTTGCCAATCCCCACGATCGCGTGGGCGGACGCCGCTTTGGCAACGCCACCCTGTGGCGCTGGCAGCAGGGTGGCCTCAGCTTTGCCCATCTCGGTGCCACCGCTGGTGAGCTCACGGCTGCCGACCGCGTGCTGCTCGGCAACCCCGATGTGCTGATCATCGGCGTGGGCGGCGGCAGCAAGATCTACACCGCCGAAGAAGCTGCGACGGTCGTGAATCAGTTGAATCCCAAGCGCGTCATTCCTGTGCAGTATGTCAACGGCGAGGCACCTGAAGGCTGCGACCAGGACGGTGTACAGCCCTTCCTCGAGGCCGTGGGCGGCACCGCTGTGCGCAGGGTGGGCCGGACCCAAACCCTGCCGGGCAAGCTCGACGACACCACCGTGATCACGGTGATGCAGTAACCAGCGCCTTCAGCTGATCTCTGTCCCAGCCCGCTAGCACAGCCAAGAACAAAACCACCCTTGCTTTCTGGGGATTGAGGCTGCCTGCAGGCAGCAGCCCGAGCCGTTCGTCCTCGGGATGATGGTGCACAGGACCTGATCCGCAGCGGTTGGCCCGCAGCATCAACGGCTGCTTCCCTGGCCAAGCCTCAAGCACCGAACGCTCAGCCGCCGACAACTGGCCGGCGCCCGTCCCAGTGAACACCAGGCCCTCAACGCCGGCGTTGAGGCAAGCGGTGAGCAGGAGCGGCTCGGGCTCCACACACCCGTAGACGATCGGCACCTGGGGCCATTGCTCCGGCAAATCGAGCCCAGCAAAGGGCACCTGCCGAGATCCACTCGCCATGGGCAGATGAACGCCAAAGTCGTCCACCCAGCCCAAGGGCCCGCGACCGGGACTGGCAAAAGCACCCACCCCCTGGGTGGCCAGCTTGGTGACCCGCTGGGCGGAATGGATCTGACCATCCATCACCACCAAAACGCCCTGACCGCGCGCTTCTGGCCTTGAGGCCACCTGCACCGCCCGCAACAAATTGAGGGGGCCATCGGCACTAAGGGCCGTGGCCGGCCGCATCGCCCCCACCAGCACTACCGGCCGTGGATCGTCGATCAACAGCTGCAGCAACCAGGCGGTTTCCTCAAGCGTGTTGGTGCCGTGGGTGATTACCACCCCAGCCAGCTCGGGGTCTGCCGCAAAGGCAGCACGAATGCGCACCACCAGCGCGCGCCAATGGGCAAACAACAGGTCGGCACTGTCGACATTGGTCACCTGCTCAACGCTGATCCTCGCCAGCTCCTGCAGCTGTGGCACCGCCGCCAGCAGGGCATCACCCCCGAGCACGCCCGCGGTGTAATCGTTCAGCGTTGCACTGTTCTCCGCATAACCGGCAATGGTGCCGCCTGTGGCCAGCAGCAGCAGGCGGTTCATCGCTCCAGGGGGAGGAACGCCTCCATGAAGCGCTGCATCTGGCTGGTGGTGCCGATGCTCACCCGGAAGCAGCCATCGATCAGGGGCTTGCCTGCCATCGAACGCACCAGGATTCCCGCCTCGCGCAACAACCCATCCACGGCATCCACTGGTCGCTGGGGCCAGATCAGCAGATAGTTGCCGCCATCGCAGTGATGCCGAACCCCCGCGTCCCGCAACGCCTGCAGGGTCCAGTCGCGAGCCCGCAGCACCTCGGCTACGTAAGCATCCACATACGACTGATCCGCCAAGGCGGCAAAGGCCGCGGCCACGGCCACGCTGTTGACGTCGTAGGGCCCCGTGACGCGACTCACCCGATCGACCACATCGGCGTGACCAATGGCAAAGCCAATCCGCAACCCCGCCAAACCAGCTGTTTTTGCCAGGGAGCGGAACACCAGCAGGTTCGGTGTGGCCGTGAAATCTGCGCTGGGCAGCACACTGTCTCCGGTGAAAGCCTCATAGAGCTCATCCACCACCACCAAGGTGCCCGGGGCTGAGGCCGCCAAGGCGATCACCTGATCTGCTGGCAAGCGTGTGCCGGTGGGGTTGTTGGGGTTGCAGATCAACAGCAACCGCGGCGCGCAAGCTGCCAATGCCTCCTGAATGGCTGCCAACGGGAAGTCGAACGTCTCGCCCTCATAGGGGATCGCCTCGATCGTCATACCCTGCATCCCAGCGCAGGGGCTGTAGTACCCGAAGGTGGGCGCTGTGGTGAGCAACGTCTCACCAGCATCGCCATAGGCCTGAAATACCGCATGGATGGCGGCATCCACACCGTTGAACAGGCCCACCTGGTCAGGCTTCAATCCGGGCCGGGAGCCGGTTTCCTCCAGGTTCTGGAGCAACGCGTCCCGCAGGCCGTCGTATTCCGGATAAACAGCAAATTCTTCAGTGCTGAAGTTGCGCAACGCCTGGGCCACCAAGGGGCTGGGGCCAATCGTGTTTTCGTTGAAATCCAGCCGCAGCATCTGGCGGCGGCCCTCTAACGGCGCGCTGTAGGCCTTGAGCTGCTCAACGGCGGCGCGGGCCGCGGGAGCACCACCAGGTGTGAACGGTTGAGTGTTGTCGCTCACATGCGGTCCAGGGTGGCGATGCCCAGCAGTCCGAGCCCCAGTCTGAGGGTGTCGGCCGTCAAACGGCAGAGGGCGAGGCGGGATGCCAGCGCTTCAGGATCGGCCTTGAGCACCGGCACCTGGTCGTAGAAGCGGTTGAACACCTGGCTGAGCTCGAACGTATAGCTGCACAACCGGTTGGGCAGCAGCTCCTCCTCCACCTCAGCGATCACGGCATCAAACTTGAGCAGCTCCCGCACCAGGGCCCACTCCTGGGGCTCGCTGAACTGCAATTGGGCATTGGTGCCCGCAAGGTCACCCCCCTTGCGGGCGATGCCAGCAATGCGCACCAAGGCATAGAGCAGATAGGGCGCCGTGTTGCCCTGGAGCGCCAGCATCCGATCGAAGGAAAACTGGTAATTGGTGATCCGGTTCTGGCTGAGGTCGGCGTATTTCACCGCCGCCAAACCCACGGTGCCCGCCACATGCTGGATGAACTCCTCCGACTCGCTGCGCTCCTCCTCCTTCAGGCGTGAACGCAAATCGGTTTCGGCGCGCTCGACGGCTTCATCGAGCAGATCCCGCAGACGTACGGTGTCTCCCGCACGGGTCTTGAGCTTCTTGCCGTCCTCTCCCTGCACCAGGCCAAAGGGCACGTGCTCGAGGCGCGCACCGTCCGGGATCCAGCCGGCCCGTTCGGCCACCTGGAACACCCCGGCGAAATGGTTCGCCTGGCCGGCATCAGTGACATACACAACGCGGCGGGCACCATCCCCTTCCGGAGCCACTCCAAAGCGATAGCGGATCGCCGCCAGGTCAGTGGTGGCGTAGTTAAAGCCGCCGTCGCTCTTCTGCACAATCACCGGCAGGGGCTTGCTGTCCTTTCCCTGCATACCCTCAAGGAACACACACTGGGCACCGTCATCGGTGACCAGCAGCTCAGCGGCCTTCAAGCCATCAATCACTGCTGGCAGGAAGGGGTTGTAGAACGATTCCCCGCGTTCGCTGAGGCGGATATCGAGCCGATCGTAGATCTTCTGAAACTCGCGCCGCGACTGAGCGCAGAGCAGGCCCCAGGCCTTGAGCGACACCGGATCGCCCCCCTGCAGCTTCACCACCTCATCGCGGGAGGTGGACTGGAAAGCTTCATCGTCATCGAAGCGCTTCTTGGCCTCGCGGTAGAAAGCCACCAGGTCTCCCAGATCCACCGCATCGGCGGTGTCCAGGGCTTCCGGCGCCACCTGCTTGAGGTGAGTGATGAGCATGCCGAACTGGGTGCCCCAGTCGCCCACGTGATTGAGTCGCAGCACCGGATGGCCGCGAAACTCGAGCACCCGCGCCAGCGAATCGCCAATGATCGTGGAGCGCAGGTGCCCCACATGCATCTCCTTGGCGATGTTGGGGCTGGAAAAATCCACCACCACCGGCGCCGCGTTGCTGACCGCAGGCACGCCGAGACGCTCGTCCCCCAACCGTGCCGACACCTCCGCCGCCAGCCGCTCCGGGCGGATCGTGAGGTTGATGAAGCCAGGCCCGGCGATCTGCGGCTCCAGGCAGAGGTCGGTGAAGGCGGGATCGGCCTGCAGCTGCTCCACAATCGCCGAGGCGATCTGCCGAGGAGCCTGCTTCAAGGGCTTGGCCAGGGGCAACGCGCCATTGGCCTGGAAGTCGCCGAATTCCGGCTTGCTGGCAGGGGCCAGTTGGGGGTCAAGCCCCGCATCGGCTTCCGGGAAGGCCCGTTGCATCGCCGCCCGCAGCTGGGCATCCAGGGACTGGGACAGGCTGAGCATGGGCAGTGCGTGGCCGGGGGAATCCGGCTCTGATCATCCCTCCTCAGGTGAAACGCATGCTCAAGTCGAGCCAGCGGCTGCGGGTGACCGGCGCGCTGGTGGAGATCAGATCAATGCCGGTGGCGGCGTAGGCATGCAATTGCTCGGGCTGAATGCCAGAGGCCTCCAGCACCACCACACCGGTGCTGCAGTCCCGAAGGCGCGGCACCAGCTGCGTGAGCTGCTCAGGGCTGAATTCATCAAGCAGCACCCCATTGGCGCCCGCCTGCACCGCCTCCAGCGCCTGAGCCTCCCTCTCCGCTTCCACAATCACGGCCGTGGGCCAAGGGGCCTGCTCACGCACAGCCGTAATGGCGGCTGTGATGCCCCCCGCCCAGGCGATGTGGTTCTCCTTGAGCATGGCCGCGTCATCCAGCCCCATGCGGTGGTTGATGCCGCCACCGCAACGCACCGCGTATTTCTCCAGCAGACGAAGTCCAGGGGTGGTCTTGCGGGTGTCGGCCAGACGCACACCAGTGCCCTCAAGCTGGGCCACCAATGCAGCGGTGGCGGTGGCAATGCCCGAGAGGCGCATGGCCAGGTTCAAGGCGGTGCGTTCCCCAGCCACCAAAGCCGTGGCCGCCCCCCGCAGCTCCAGCAGGCAGTCCCCGGCCTCAACGGCGTCACCGTCCTGCAGCAGCAGACGAAAGCTCACCCCGGGATCCAGACGCTGGAACAGGCGCTGCACCAACGGCCCACCACAGAAGCGGCCAGGCTGTTTGGCGACCCAATGGGCCTGCCCCTGCTGGCCCTGCAAGGCAGCCGCCGTCAGATCACCGCGGCCGATGTCTTCCGCCAGCCAGGCCTCCAAGGCAGCGGTGAGTGTCGGGGATTGCCAGTCCAAACCGTTTCAGACGTCCGCTGAATCTATTTTCCGATGCAGAAGCGCGAAAACACCCGATCCAGCACCGCTTCGGTGATCTCTTCTCCGGTGATCTCCCCTAGCGCGCGGATCGCCTCCCGCAGATCGATGGTCCAGAAGTCCCACGGGAGCTGCTGGGCCGCCACCTCCTGGCTGCAGGCCAGGGCTTCGGCGGCTTGAGCGGCCAGATCGCGTTGGCGTTGATTCAAAGCCAGCAGCACCCCTTCGGTTCCTGCAGCACCACAACGCTCCAGCAGGACCTGCACCAGGTCTGCCTCTCCCGTGCCCTCCAAGGCCGACAACTGAACATCCACCGGCTGGGGGAAGGTCCCCGCAGGGAGATCCGCCTTGTTAGCAACAAGGATCCTGGGAATCTGCTCGGGGATGCGCGCCAGCAAGGCGGCGTCTTCAGAGGTCCAGCCCGCATGGCCGTCGAGCACCAACAACACCACATCCGCCGTGGCCAAAGCTTCCTCGCTGCGGGCAATCCCCAGGCGCTCCACCGCGTCATCGGTGCTGCGGATGCCGGCGGTGTCGAGCAGGGTGATCGGCACCCCTTCCAGCGCGATCTCGCTCTCCAGCAGATCTCTAGTGGTGCCCGGCAGATCGGTAACGATCGCCCGCTCGCGGCGGCTGAGCCGATTGAGCAGGGAACTTTTTCCCACGTTGGGGCGACCTACCAAGGCGACCCGCAGGCCCTTGCGCAGGGCATCGCCCCGCTCGCCATCGCGCACCAACTGCTGAAGCTCCAAACGCACGGCTTGCAGCTGCTGCTGCAGGGCCTCGCCATCGAGGGGCGGCAGGTCCTCCTCGAAATCCACCCGCGCCTCCAGTTCGGTGAGCTGATCGAGCAGACGTTCCCGCAGCGCAGTGATCTGGGCCTGAATGCCGCCATCGAGGCCCGCAATGGCCAATTCGGCCGCCCGGCGGCTGCGGGCCGCCACCAGCTCACTCACCGCCTCGGCACGGGTGAGATCGAGCCGGCCGTTGAGTACGGCCCGCTGGCTGAACTCGCCCGGTAGGGCCCGGCGCACTCCCGGCTGCCGCAGCACCTGTTCGAGCACCCGCTGCACGGCGATCACCCCGCCATGGCAGTGGATCTCCACCACGTCCTCACCGGTGAAGCTGCGGGGCCCGCGCATCAGCAGCAGCAGCACCTCATCGAGACGGCGGCCCTCGCCATCCATCACATGGCCGTACACCACCCGGTGCGATCCCCACTCCTGTCGGCCCGGGCAGTGCACCACGCTGCGCCCCGTCGCTTCCGCAGCCGGCCCGGAGAGACGAATCACGGCGATGCCGCCCTGACCTGGGGCCACGGCGGTGGCCACGGCAGCAATCGTGTCGGTGCTGGGCACAGCAGTCGTCGCTGGTGATCCATACCTAGGATCCAGCCGTTTTCTGCTGGGTTCATGCGCCGGTTGCTGCGCCTCAGTTGCATCCGGATGCGCCGCGGGGTCCTCTGGTTGTGGAGACAGGAAGGCACCCCAGGCCAACGGGCCCGTGGCCTGGCCGCTGGCGTGTTCTGCGGCTGCTACCCCTTCTTCGGGCTGCAGATCTTCCTCAGCGTGGGTGTGGCCAGCGTGATGCGTGGCAACCACCTGCTCGCCGCCGCAGGAACCCTGGTGAGCAATCCCCTCACCTATCTGCCCCTCTACTGGTTTAACTATCTGGTGGGCTGTCGGCTGCTCGGCCCAGGCCAAGGCGGGATCAACCTTTCGGAGCTGAATCGCAGCAGCCTGTGGGCCCATGGGTGGGAGTTCAGCCAGCGCATCCTGCTCGGCTCCACCGTTGTGGGAATGCTGTTGGCGCTGGTGAGCGGCTGGATGGCCTACCGCCTGTTTCTGCGGCGTGAAGCCCGTGCGGTCGTGAGCCGAGGCAGCTAGCTCGTGCCCAACCGGGCAATCCCGATAACGTCCGCCATCGAGCGGATCTGATCCATGGTGCGGCTGAGCTGTTCGGCACCCTCCAGCTCAACCCGGAGATCAATGCGGGCCGGCTTGCCAGAGGCAGTGGTCACCCGGGCATCACTGACGTTGATGGCCCCATCGGAAAGACGCAGCAGAATGTCTTTGAGGATGCCGACGCGATCGATCACTTCGATCCGCAACTGCACCGGGAAGCGCTGTTTCTCCTGTTCGGCATGGGCGGTGTTCCAGCGCACGGGAAGCCGCCGTTCCCGTGGAATTGTCTCCACATTGGAGCAGTCCTGCCGGTGAATGGTGATGCCGTGGTTGCCGAGGGCCACCGTGCCCACGATCAACTCACCCGGCAGCGGACTGCAGCAGCCACCGAGGCGGTAGTCCAAGCCCTCCAGCCCAAGGATCGCCCCTTCGCCTACGGAACGGTCCGGCGCCATATCCCGCGATGGCAGCAGCGCCGCGGCCACATCTTCGTTGCTGGGTGGGGCCTGCTGCTGTTCCGCCAGCAGACGCATCTCCTCCCGCAAACGGTTGAGCGCCTGCTGCAGCGTGACGTCTCCGAATCCCAGTGACGCCAGCAGATCTTCGGTGGTAGGCACATTGCAGCGCTGCGCCACCCGCTGCATCGCCTCGCTGCTGAGCAGGGCATCGAAGCCATCACGCCCCAGCTCCCGCTCCAGCAGATCCTTGCCCCGTTCAATCGTTTCGTCACGGTGGCTGCGCTTGTACCACTGGCGAATGCGGTTGCGTGCCGTCGGCGTGGCAACGAAGTTCAGCCAATCAAGGCTGGGATGGGCCGTCTTGCTGGTGAGCACCTGAACGAAATCACCGTTCTGCAGCGGTGTTGCCAACGGACACAGCCGATCGTTGATGCGAACGCCATGGCAGTGGTTGCCCACCTCGGAGTGGATGCGATAGGCGAAGTCGACGGCGGTTGCCCCTTTACGCAAACCGAGCACATCACCTTTTGGGGTGAACACAAACACCTCTTCGTCGAAGAGGTCTTCCTTGATCGAGGAGAGGTAGTCGTTGTGGTCGTCGTTGCCGCCTTCTTGCTGCCAATCCACCAGCTGACGCAGCCAGTTGAAGCGCTCCGCATCACTGCCGCTGCTGGCCGGTGAGCCGCCTTCCTTGTATTTCCAGTGGGCCGCAATCCCGAATTCGGCCACATGGTGCATCTCAAGCGTGCGGATCTGCACTTCGATCGGGCGATGCCGACCGATCACAGCCGTGTGCAGGGATTGGTAGCCGTTGGGTTTCGGCAACCCGATGTAGTCCTTGAAGCGACCGGGAATCGGGCGGAAGGTGTCGTGAACCACCGCTAGGGCGCGGTAGCAGCTCTCGACATTGGGGGTGAGGATCCGCAACGCCGCCACGTCGTAGATCTCGTGGAACTCCTTCTGCTGGCGCTGCATCTTGCTCCAGATGCCGAACAGATGCTTAGGGCGACCACTCACCTCGCAGTGCTCTAGGCCGGCCCGTTCCAGCCGCTCGTTCAGCAGCCCCACCGTGACGCCTAGCCGTTGCTCCCGTTCGCTGCGTTTGGTGGCGACCTCCTCCTGAATCTCCCGGAAGGCCTCCGGTTCCAGCAATTTGAAGGCCAGATCCTCCAGCTCCCACTTGAAGCGGCCGATGCCAAGACGGTTGGCGAGGGGGGCATAGATCTCACGGGTCTCGCGGGCGATCCGCTGACGCTTCTCCTCCTTCAACGCACCCAGGGTGCGCATGTTGTGCAAGCGATCCGCCAGCTTCACCAACACAACACGAATATTGCTGGCCATCGCCAGGAACATCCTGCGCAGATTCTCCGCCTGAGCTTCCGTGCGGTCGTTGAAGTGGATGCCGCCGAGCTTGGTGACCCCCTCCACCAGTTCACGCACCTCGGAACCGAAGTGCAGCTCGATCTGATCGGGGGTGACGTCGGTGTCTTCGACGACGTCGTGGAGGAACCCTGCGGCGATCACCGGGGCGCTGGCGCCGATATCCCGCAACAGATCAGCCACCGCCACCGGATGGACGATGTACGGGTCTCCACTGGCCCTGAACTGGCCTTCGTGGAGCTGAAAGCCGAAATCAAAGGCCGATACCAGCAGAGCCTCGGCATCGGTGGGGCAGCTCTGGCCGATGCCAGGCGGCACATTGGCGATGCACTCCCTCAACCAGTCCGGCAGAGCGATGCCGTAATCGTCCGGATGGCGGACGGGATGGCGCCTTACTTCAGGCAACGCGCAGGCCACCTTGGCCGAACCCATGCTGGTTCGGGGCTCTTTGGGTGTGGAGGCAGCGTTGAGCATCCGACCCATCGGGTCAATCCATGGTATTCAGTGCAGGACCCCCTGTCGCTCCCGCAGCACTGTTCATGGGCCGGCCTGTTCTGGAACTCGAACAGCTGCGATTGCGCTATCCCGGCAGCAACTCCTGGACGCTGGATGGGCTGAATCTGAGCCTCGAGCCGGGAGAGACCCTGGCCTTGGTGGGATCTTCGGGCTGCGGCAAAAGCACGGTGGCGCGGGCTGTGATGCAGCTGCTGCCCCAGGGAACGATCTGTGAAGGACGGCTGGCCTTGACCGGCCAGGATCCACGCCAACTCAGGCGACCGCAGCTGCGGCAGCTGCGGGGTGAAGCCGTGGGCCTGGTATTCCAGGACCCGATGACGCGGATGAATCCGCTGATGAGCGTGGGAGGCCATCTGCTTGACACCCTCAGGGCCCACCGACCTCAAACCAGTGCCGCGGCCCACCAGGAACGGGCCCGAGAACTGCTGGAGCGGGTGGGCATTGGCGCCAACCGCTTCCGCGCCTACCCCCATGAGCTCAGTGGTGGGATGCGACAGCGCCTGGCCATTGCCTTAGCGATTGCCCTAGAACCAGCGCTGCTGATCGCCGATGAACCCACCACCAGCCTGGATGTGGCGGTGGCCGGGCAGGTGATGGCGGAACTCAGCGGCCTCTCCCAGGAACTGGGCAGTGCCCTGCTACTGATAAGCCACGACCTGGCCATGGCCGCCCGCTGGTGCGACCGCATGGCCATGCTCGACGGCGGACGCAAGGTGGAGGACGGCCCCAGCCATCAGTTGCTCACCCGGCCGCAGTCGCCGGTGGGGCAACGGCTGGTGGCCTCCGCCCAGGCCAGGGAAGGGGGACGCTCACCGGCACGTCCCGACAACGGCAGCGTGCTGCGGGTGGAGGAGATGCGCTGCTGGCATGCCATGGGTGGCGCACCTTGGGCACCCCTCTGGCTGAAGGCGGTGGATGGAGTGAGTTTCGAGCTCAGGGCCGGGGAAAGCCTGGGAGTGGTGGGGGCCTCCGGCTGCGGGAAAAGCACCCTCTGCCGTGCCTTAATGGGGCTCAATCCCATCCGCGGCGGCCGCGTGGATCTGCTGGGCCAGGACCTGCTGAGCCTGCGTGGAGAGGCGCTGCGGACAGCCCGCCGGTCCCTCCAGATGGTGTTTCAGGACCCTCTGGCCTGTCTCAATCCCGCCCTGCAGGTGGCCGATGCCATCGCCGATCCCTTGCTGATCCATGGCCTCTGCTCGAAAGCGACAGCCCGTGAGGAAGCCCGCGGCCTGCTGGAACGGGTCGGCCTCAGCCCGGCTGAGCAGTTTCAAGATCGCCTGCCGAAGCAGCTCTCCGGCGGCCAGCAGCAGCGGGTGGCGATCGCCCGCGCCCTGGCCTTGAAGCCCAAGGTGCTGATCTGCGATGAGAGCGTCAGCATGCTCGATGCGGAAGTGCAGGCGGATGTGCTGGCACTGCTGCGGGAGCTGCAGCAGGAGCTGGGCCTGGCGATCGTGTTCATCACCCACGACCTCTCGGTGGCCAGTGGTTTTTGCCACCGGGTGATGGTGCTGGACAAGGGGAAAGTAGTGGAAGAGGGGCCAGGGGATCGGATCTTCAGCGCACCTCAGGCGCCGATCAGCCGGACCCTCGTGGAGACCTGCCCAAGGCTGCCCCGTTAAGTCCTCAGCCCGACGCGGCGCGTCGCCTCAGCACCCCCAGTAACTTCTCCATCACCGGAGGAAGGGGAGCTTCGAACACCATCCGCTCGCGGGTGATCGGATGGTCCAGCCCTAGCTGCACGGCATGCAGGGCCTGACCGGGCAGCTCGATCGGCAACTTGCGGCAGCGGCTGTAAGTGGGATCCCCCACCACGGGGTGATTCATGTGGGCGCAGTGGACGCGGATCTGATGGGTCCGCCCGGTGTCGAGCTTGAAGCGCAGCAAAGAGTAATCGCCGAGACGCTCCACCAAGGTCCAGTGGGTGCAGGCATACCGACCGTTTTCGCTGCTAACCACGGCGTACTTCTTGCGATCCGCCGGATGACGGCCAATCGGCCCGACGATCGTGCCCGAGTCGCCTGCAGGCACGCCATGGACGACGGCGAAATATTCGCGGGACGCGATCCGTTTCTGGATCTGAACCTGCAGCCGCACCAGGGCCTCTTGGCTCTTAGCAATTACGATGCAGCCGGTGGTGTCCTTATCAAGGCGGTGCACGATCCCCGGCCGCAGCTTGCCGCTAATGCCGGGCAAGTCCGGGCAGTGATGCAGCAGGCCGTTCACCAGGGTGCCGTCCTTGTTGCCCGGCGCGGGATGCACAGTCAGTCCGGCCGGCTTGTTGAGCACGATCAGATGGTCGTCCTCAAACAACACATCCAGATCCATCGGCTCCGGCTTGAGGTAGGACAGCGGTTCCGGTGGCGGCATCCAAAGCTGCACCTCATCGCCCTGGCGCAGGGGTGTTTTGGCCTTGCCGGTCTTGCCGTTAACGCGCACATAGCCTGCGTCGATGAACTTCTGAATCCGGGCGCGGCTCTGCTCCGTTCGCTGGCTCACCAACCAACGGTCCAGCCGCATCGGCAACGGCTTGGGATAGGCCAGCGTCAGCAGCTCGCCCTCACCTTCGCCAAAGCGATCCGTGAAGGTCTCCTCCGGTAGCGGAGGACGTTTCCACTGCGGGCTCATGCCGGCAGCTCCAGAGCGATGCTGCCAAGGGCTGACTTGCGGAAATCATCAAGAAGCCGCTGGGCCATGCGCGCCGTCTCACCGGAGGTGTGGCGGGCCGCTGCGGCATCCAGCCAGAGAGCCGGGTCGGCCGTTTCACCGCTCAGGGGAATGCCGTAACGCTCCTGCAGAAGCGGAATCGTCACCCCGGCCGCAGCCTGCGATTCCACATCCAGCAGCAACTGCAGGAAGGCCTGAGCCACCAGCTCACCGTCGTAGGCGGCCTGGCCGATGTCGTCGCAAAGGGCCAGCCGCAGGGCGGCCTGCTGGTCATCAAGACGGGGGGGGAGCACGCCAGGGGCATCCAAGAGGTCGAGGTCTTGCCCAAGACGCACCCAACGCAGGGTTCGCGTCACTCCGGCCCGCCGGGCACTGGCCACTACCTTCTGGCGCACCAGGCGATTGATCAATGCCGACTTGCCCACGTTGGGAAAGCCCAGGGTGAGCGCCCGCACCGGCCTGGGACGCATGCCCCGGTTGCGGCGGCGTTCGTTGAGGTGGTCCCCGGCACGGATCGCGGCCTGCTGCACCTGCTTCACGCCGGTGCCGGCCTTGGCATCACACCAAACCGTCCGCTGCCCCTGGGCCTTGAACCAGGCCTCCCAGGCCTCCTTCGCCGCCGCGGTGACCATGTCGCGCCTGTTGATCACCATCAGATGCTGCTTGCCCTTTAACCAGCGGTTGAGGTGGGGGTGGCCCGTGGCCAGAGGAATGCGGGCATCACGCACCTCAATCACCAGATCCACCTTGTCGAGATGGCGTTTGAGCTGCTGCTCCGCCTTGGCGATGTGGCCGGGGTACCACTGGATCGTTGGGGTGCTCACAAAGGCAAACGCACAGAACAGACGGCCAGCCGGAACGAATTCACTTTGAACTCGCTGGCGCCAACGTCATTCACACGGGTTAATCTCACCCCGTTTTCTTACCGCACGACACAACCCTATGGCGAAGCGTTCCCTGGCCAGCCTCAACGCCGGCGACCTGAGCGGCAAACGCGTTCTCGTGCGGGTTGACTTCAACGTGCCCCTGAACGATGCCGGTGCGATCACCGACGACACCCGCATCCGTGCCGCCCTGCCCACAATCAACGACCTGATCGTCAAGGGAGCCAAGGTGATCCTGTCCGCTCACTTCGGACGTCCCAAGGGCCAGGTGAACGACGCCATGCGTCTCACCCCCGTGGCTGCTCGCCTGAGCGAACTGCTGGGCAAGCCCGTGGCCAAGACCGACAGCTGCATCGGCCCCGACGCCGAAGCCAAGGTGGGCGCCATGGCCAACGGCGATGTGGTGCTGCTGGAGAACGTGCGTTTCTTCGCCGAGGAAGAGAAGAACGAAGCCGGTTTCGCTGAGAAGCTCGCAGGCCTGGCTGAGGTGTATGTGAACGACGCCTTCGGCGCCGCCCACCGCGCCCACGCCTCCACCGAGGGCGTGACCAAGTTTCTCAAGCCCTCCGTCGCCGGCTTCCTGATGGAGAAGGAACTTCAGTACCTGCAGGGTGCTGTGGATGAGCCCAAGCGTCCCCTGGCCGCCATCGTCGGGGGCTCCAAGGTGAGCTCCAAGATCGGCGTGCTCGAAGCCCTGATCGACAAGTGCGACAAGGTACTGATCGGTGGCGGCATGATCTTCACCTTCTACAAGGCCCGCGGCCTCTCGGTGGGCAAGAGCCTGGTGGAAGAGGACAAGCTGGAACTGGCCAAGGAGCTCGAAGCCAAGGCCAAGGCCAAGGGCGTGCAGCTACTGCTGCCCGCCGACGTGGTGCTGGCTGACAACTTCGCTCCCGATGCCAATAGCCAGACCGCTGACATCAACGCCATCCCCGACGGCTGGATGGGTCTCGACATCGGTCCCGATTCGATCAAGGTGTTCCAGGACGCCCTTGCCGACTGTCAGACCGTGATCTGGAACGGCCCCATGGGCGTGTTCGAATTCGACAAGTTCGCTGCTGGCACCAACGCCATCGCCACCACCCTGGCCGACCTGAGCGGCAAGGGCTGCTGCACGATCATCGGCGGCGGTGACTCCGTGGCTGCTGTCGAGAAGGCTGGCCTGGCCGAGAAGATGTCGCACATCTCCACCGGCGGCGGCGCCAGCCTCGAACTGCTGGAAGGCAAGGTGCTACCCGGCGTGGCTGCCCTCGACGCCGCCTGATCATCGGCTGGACCTGGCACTGCAGGCCTTCATCGATCTCGTCCCGGTCGTCCCTCAGAAGGGACTTCCGGGATTTTTTATGTCCTGAAGGCAGGGCTGCAGCGCATCCGTCGATCAGGATCCAAATGCTTCGCCATGCGTCATGACCAAGGGTGACCTGAGCCTCGGCTTCATTGGACTGGGGGCACTCGGTTTGCCCATGGCGATCAACCTGTACCGCGCTGGTTTTCCACTGCGGGTGCACACCCGCAGCCGCAAACCCGAAACCAATCCGGAGCTCGAGGGTGCAACCCCATGTTCCAGCCCAGCAGAAGCGAGCACCGGCGTGGATGTGCTGCTGCTTTGCGTCAGCGACGATGCAGCCGTTGAGGAGGTGCTGTTCGGAGCCAACGGGGCCGCATCACAGCTGGGCACCGGCAGCGTGGTGCTGGATTGCTCCACCATTGCTCCCGCCACAGCCCAACACTGTGCGGAGCGCCTGGCACGCCAGAACGTCCACTACCTGGATGCCCCGGTCACCGGCGGCACGGAAGGGGCCCAACGCGGCTGCCTCACGGTGCTGGTGGGAGGAGCCAGCGAAACTTTAGAGCGGGTACGGCCCATCCTGGAGGTAATTGGAGGCACCATTCATCACTTCGGAAGCGTGGGGCGGGGGCAGCAGGTGAAAGCGGTGAACCAGGTGCTGGTGGCTGGCAGCTATGCCGCCGTAGCTGAGGCGGTGTCCCTAGGCCAGCGTTTGGAGCTGCCCATGCCCCAGGTGATCGATGCCCTCAAAAACGGTGCAGCCGGCTCCTGGGCCCTCGAACATCGCAGCACCGCCATGGTGGAGGGCAGCTATCCCCTCGGCTTCCGGCTGAGCCTGCATCGCAAGGATCTCGGCATCGCCCTCGATGCAGCCAAGGCCGTCCAGCTGGATCTCCCAGTCACGACGCTGGTGGAACAGCTGGAACTGGATCTGATCCAGAACGGCCACGGCGATGAGGACGTGTCCGCCCTGCACCGCTGGAACCAAACAAGACAGCGGAGCTAGTAGCTGCTGACCACGCGCACCCGTTTGGTGGCCGTCACAACGCCATCGGGATGCACCAGCATCACGGCCCAGGTCTGCGAACCGGGTTGCTGGGGTGCCTGGACGCTTTTAAACAATCCACCCCCAGCCTGAGGCGACAACGGCAGGTTGGGGCGCTTCTGAGCCGACAGCTGCTCATCGGTGAGGTCGATCAAACCGCCCGCCACCAGGGCCTGGCCTAGCGGTTTTTCAACGATCAAGTCGACGTCATAACGACTGCCGGTGAGCACCACGTCGGGAATGGCGACGTCGACCGCCAAGAGGCGCTCACCACTGCGCAGCAACGATTGCTGCGCCAGCAGTTCCTGGCCTACGAGCTGGCCATTGTCCAGACGTATCGCGATCTGTTCGCTGGCCTCAAGGAAATAGATGAGCCCCTGGGATTCGGCGGCACCCCGCACCTGAAGGCTGAGGGTTGGACGGCCATCTGGTGTGGGTGCTGCGGGCGCCACCTGCCAGGTGACCTCGGGAAAATCCTGCCGGAAACGCTCCAGGCGCTGGGCTAAAACAGGCTGCAGCTCAAGGCTGGCCAGCGTGTCGAACGCCGAAGAGCTGCCGCTGTTCAACGCCGTTTGCAGGCGATCGCCAAAACGTGCCACGGCACTGCCCTCGCGTCCGGACTGACCAAGGGCTTGAACCGGTGACAGAACCAATGCCATGGCCGAGACGAGCGTGACTCCCAGGAAACGACGCACGGGCCAGACCACAACAACCCAATTAAATTAGGCCTAGTGTGCGGTGACGACCGACGCGATGACCCGGCTTCTGATCGCCGCCAGCGGCACCGGCGGCCATCTCTTTCCCGCCCTGGCAGTTGCGGAAGCCGTTGAAAGTCATTGGCCCGTACGCTGGCTTGGGGTGCCCGATCGGCTCGAAACGCAGCTGGTGCCGAAGCGTTTTGGTTTGGTGTGCGTGAACGCCGGCGGGCTGCAGGGACGCGGACTCACCAAGCTGCTGCAGCTGCTGCGGCTGTTGCTGGCGAGCGTCAGCGTGCGGCGGGTGATCCGCCGAAACGCAATCGATGTAGTGTTCACCACTGGTGGGTACATCGCCGCCCCCGCGATCCTCGCGGCGCGTTGGTGCGGCATTCCCGTGGTGCTGCATGAATCCAATGCCATCCCGGGGCGGGTCACTCGCTTGCTGGGTCGCTTCTGCAGTGCGGTGGCCATTGGCCTCCCCGCGGCTGCGAACCGCATCCCTCGCAGCCAGCCGGTGCTGACTGGCACACCGGTGCGTTCCAGCTTTCTGGCCCCACAACCCCTCCCGGGCTGGGTCCCTTCCGGGGAGGGGCCGCTACTGGTGGTAATGGGCGGCAGTCAAGGCGCCGTCGGCCTCAACCGGATGGTGCGCGCCGCGGTGCCGGCATTGTTGGAGCAGGGCTGCCACGTGGTTCACCTCACCGGCGACAACGATCCCAACTTTGGGCAGCTGCAGCACCCACAACTGGTGGAGCGACGCTTCAGCGATGAGATTCCCGGGTTGCTGCAACATGCCGACCTGGCCATCAGCCGCGCGGGGGCCGGCAGCCTCAGTGAACTTGCGGTCTGCGGTACCCCAGCCGTACTGGTGCCATTCCCGCAGGCGGCGGACAAACACCAGGAGGCCAATGCCGCCTGCGCCGCATCGCTTGGTGCGGCCGTGATCGTGCATCAACACGAGCCGGAGCAGCCGGTGTTGTTCAACACCGTGCAGCGGCTCCTGGCAGCGCAGCTCGGACACGCCAGCACTACAGATGATCCACTCGCCCAGATGCGTGAAGGAATGGCTGCCTTGGCGGAACGGGATGCCGAAAGGCAACTGGCCGGCTTGCTTCACAGCCTGGTGGCCTAAGTCAAGCCAGAGGGCTGCGCTTCAACTCCTTACGCATTGCCCTCACGATACGGCGGTTGTTGCACCGCGATTGCAATCCGATCCGCAGCCAGGTCTCTCCCAAACCCTCAAAGGAACGGCAATCACGCACAAGAATGCGATGCCTTTGCTCCAATGCCTCCCGCAATGGCACGAGGGATCGGTTCGCCCGAATCAGCAAGTAGTTAACCGCCGACGGCGTCGGGGTAATGCCCGGCAACGCAGCCAATTGCCGCTGCATCCACGCCCCCTCCGTTGCCGTCCAACGCTGCACGCGCGCGCACCAAGAGCGGTAACGCCGCGGCGATGACAACAACCGTTCGCCAACAGCCAGAGCGATGCCATTCACGGGCCAGGGATCCCGCCACTCGGCCCAACGCTGCAGACGCTGGGGCTGCGCAACGGCATAGCCCAAACGCAAGCCAGCAATGCCATAGAGCTTGGTGAGGCTGCGGATCACCACCAGGTTCGAATGCTCAGCCACCAAGGGAATCAACGACTGCTGCTCTCCATTGGGCACCAACGGCAGAAAAGCCTCATCGCAAATCACCAGCGCATGGGTTGCCACCAGCTGCTCCAATGACGCACGACTCCAAAGCTGTCCTGTGGGGTTGTGAGGGTTGCAGATCCAGGCCACCGGCGCCTCCAACCGCGGATGCGCCATAGGGCCGGTGTGTCTCCAACTCAAAAGAGAGGGGGTATCAATCCAGGAGGCACCCCAGCACTGCAAAGCCCGCCGATAGTCGGAGAACCCAGGCGCCAGCAGAGCACTGACCCCCGCCGCCGCCGCATCTCGGGCCGCCCAAGTGAACAACTCTGCCGCCCCGTTTCCGGGGAGCAAAGCGTCAGGATCGAGCCCATGCAGACGTGCAATCACCTGGCACAAGGTCGTCTGACCCCGATCTGGATAGTCGCGGATAGCGTCCCGGGGAATACGGACGGAACGCAGGCTCCAGGGGGCTAAAGAGGCACTGGCATCCAGCAGCTGCGAAGGCCGGCAATTCAATCTTGCAGCGACAGCTTCGCGATTGCCGCCATGGCGCATGTCGACGCCCATCCCGACTCCCGACAAAACGCATAGACATCACCAGCGTCGCTCACAGCCGAGTTCAAGCCAAGCTGACCGCTATGAATTGAGTCAGCCCACCAAAAGCAAGCAGTGGCAAGCGGCTTTGCCCATTGATCCAACGCTTCCGACGATCACCCCTTGAATCACTCCGCAGAAGAGCCATGCAAGAGCGAAATATCGAGCAGATGAAGTGCCTCTCAAGCAACAGGTTCACTCTTGCCAGGGCAAACCGCTGCCGGATGCTTCTGCAATGGTGCGCAGACCGTGGCGGTCCAACTGCAGCAGAAGACCGTCAAGAATCCGCGGCACAAGATCCGGCCCCTGAAATATCCAGCCGGTGTAGAGCTGCACCAATGAAGCCCCTGCGGTGATGCGCTCCCAAGCCACTTGTGCCGAGTCAATCCCACCCACACCGATCAACGGCAACGCCGGACCAGCACTGGCCCGCAAGCGGCGGATCACCTCCTGGGCCCGCTGACGCAGAGGGGCACCGCTGAGACCACCGGCCTCCTCCGCCAGAGTGCGCCCGGTCTGCGTCAGCCGCCGTTGCTCCAGGCCCAGCCGATTGAGACTGGTGTTGACCGCGATCACCCCAGCCAGACCCTCCTCAAAGGCCAATCGGGCTACTGCATCAATCGATTCATCGTCCAAATCCGGCGCGATCTTCACCAACAGAGGCGGGCAGGCCGGCAGCCGGCGTAGCCGTTCCACCAGACGCCGCAACTGGGCTGTGTCCTGCAGATCCCGCAATCCGGGGGTGTTGGGAGAGCTGACGTTGATCACCGCATAGTCCGCCAAGGAGGACAACAACTCCAGGGACGCCGCGTAGTCGTCCGGTGCCTGCTCCAGGGCCGTGATCTTGGATTTACCCACATTGATCCCCAGCACCGCCGGCCGCCGGCCGGGCGGGTCCAAGCGTTGACGCTCCAGCGTTTTCACCAGCGCCTTGGCGCCATCGTTGTTGAATCCCATTCGGTTCAACGCGGCCTGCTCCTTCGCCAGACGGAACAGGCGTGGTTTGGGGTTGCCCGGCTGGCCATGCCAGGTGACCGTGCCCACCTCGGCGAAGCCAAAGCCGAAGCGATCCCAGATACCAGCCGCCACACCGTTCTTGTCGAACCCCGCTGCCAAACCCACCGGGTTGGGGAAGCGGCAGCCAAACAGCACCTGTTCCAGGCGCAGATCACGCCGTTGCAGATCCGCCGCAAGGCCATCCAGCACCGTGGACACCCCTGGCCAGCGGCGCCGCAGGCTTGCCTGACCCAGCGCCGTGAGGGCAGTGCGCGACAGCTGTTCAGCGTCTAGGCCGTCATCCCGTGCCAACACCGGGCCAAGCCAACGCTGATAAAAGGCACCGCTGCTGAGCGGTCCGGCCGAAGAGGACGGCGACATGCTCTGGCTCAGGACTCTTCTGATCCTGCCTCGCGACGTTGCAGGGTCCAACGACCTTCCGCCTGGGGCTCGACAATCCAATCCCTCCAGATCCAGCTCTCAGCCTTGGTTTCCAGCTGCTTGAGCGGCTTTTCCACCAGCTGCTCCAGCTCCAGCAGCGACAAGCTGTAGCCACCCTGCGCCAGACGATCAGCCAGCTCCAACCGGGACAACAGCTGCAGCAAAGGCTTGGGGGCAACCTCAGATGGGGCTTCTGGCGCGACCTCGGCGGCAGACAGCTCCGAAGATCCCTGCTTCAGAGCCAAGCCGGGCTGGGCGTTATGGGAGAACGCCACGGCGATGCGATCCACCCGTTCGTTGTCTGGATCACCGCTGTGGCCCTTGACGTAGCGCAGGGGAACATCATCCAGACGAGCCGCATCCAAGGCCTTCCAGAGGTCCTGGTTGAGCACGGGCTTACCCGCAGCCGTTTTCCAGCCTTTGCGCTTCCAGCCTTTGATCCAGGAGCCCAGGCCATCAATCAGATATTTGCTGTCGGTGCGCAGGGTGAGATCCGGATGACGGGGCAGCTGCTCAAGCCGTTGCAACACCTCCAACGCCGCCTGCAGTTCCATGCGGTTGTTGGTGGTATCGGGCGCATGGCCACCGAATTCCTCGACACTGCCGTCTTCAAAACGCAACAACGCGCCCCAACCTCCCGGACCTGGGTTGCCGCTGCAGGCACCATCCGTTGCTGCAGCCACCACCCGTCCCCGTCCTTCCGCCATTGATCGGTCCCAACACTGTTCGGTACAACACGGTTTCTGGCGTCACCGTGGATGAGCCGAACCTACCTGCGGGCGGCTGGTCTGACTGCCGTGGGGCTCGTAGCGGCCGGTCTGTCGCAGGAGAGCACCGCAAGGGCCTTGTTTGACAGCGCTGCGGTGCCGGAGGAGCACTTCGCTGTGCTGGCACAACCCATTGGCAGAGCCCAGTGGAAACTGCTGGTGCTGGAACAGATCAAAGCCCAACCGCGCTGCTGGAGGGCACGCCAGGACGGACTGGTGGAGCCCAGCCTGAATCGCTTTAACTTCAGCGGTATCTGCAAGCGCTACCTGGACAGCAATGGCTACTCGCTGCGCAGCGGTGGCCAAGACCTTGGAACCCGCTTTCGCTTCCGGCTCAAGCCATCCGGCGCATCGCTGAGGCTCGAGGCCCTCGACCCCCAGCAACGGGCACCACTGCTGGTGGGTCAGGCTTCAATACCAGCTCGCCGCGATCCCAACGGGTTCGTGACCTTGAAGCTGGAACCGGGCTGGGCCTTGGAACGTCGGATTTACCAGGGTCGCCAGCTGAACCACCTGTACTTCGCGCATCACGACCCGGTGAACCGGCTGCTCGCGCTGGCCAGCAGCCGCGGCCAACGTTCAGGCTTTCAGCGGTTGGGAGCGCCGATAGCGCCGATCGCACCACCGCCGTTGCCCACTGCAAGAGCAACACACCGACGTAACACACGCCTGGCCAGCAATGCCCCGATCCGACTGCAGGTGATCCCTTATCGCCGCTGAGGACCAACCGTCACAGTGCCAGTTGAGAGGGCGACCAGACAAGGGATGACAACGGATTTCCCGCACTTATTTTGTGCATGTGTGAGGAGTGCTTAGCGCCTCTTCAGGGTCGAAACAAGGACAGACTCCTGAACGTGTTCCTCTCTAAAAAACCCCGCCTTTGGCGGGGTTTTTCATTAGCCAGAGAAAACCACAAAAAAACCGGTCCTCGAAAGGACCGGTGACTGAACACAAACAGGGTGAGAGGGGCAAGCCCTCTCCGAAGGAAATCACTTGAGAGTGACCTTGCCGCCTGCTTCTTCGATGGCTTTCTTCGCAGCCTCGGCGTCTTCCTTGGAGACACCTTCCTTGACGGCCTTGGGAGCAGCCTCGACCAGAGCCTTGGCGTCGCCCAGACCCAGACCGGTGGCCTCACGGACGGCCTTGAGGACCTTGATCTTGGCGGAGGCGTCGAAGCCTTCCAGGATCACGTCGAATTCGGTCTTCTCTTCAACGGCATCGCCACCGCCACCAGCAGCGCCAGGGGCAGCCATCACAACACCAGCAGATGCTGCGGCGGAAACACCGAAGGCCTCTTCGATCTGCTTAACCAGCTCGGAAGCTTCAAGCAGGGAGAGGGATTTCAGCGATTCGAGAATTTCGTCGGTTTTTGCAGACATGGTTTTGAAAGGGGAAGCAACAGATCAATGAACAGTGGTTTCGGCAGGGCCGAATCAGCCTTCGCCGCCTTCGGCGTGCTGCTTGAGTGCCCTGGCCATACCAGAGGGAACCTCGTTGATGCCCACAGCGACCTTCGTGGCCACGGCGTTGATGGCACCGGCGATCTGAGCCATGAGCTGCTCCTTGGAGGGGAGATCTGCAATGGCTTTGATCTCGTCCTGAGACAAGAGCTTGCCTTCGAAAAGGCCGCCCTTGGTCTCGGACTTCTTGAGTTCCTTCTGGAAGGTCTGAACGGCCTTCACACCGGCACCAACATCGCCCTTCACCAGGACGAAGGCGTTGGTTCCGGTCAGCAGGGAATCGAGGCTGGCCCAGTTGCTGTCACCATCAATGGCACGGCGCATCAAGGTGTTTTTGGTCACCTTGCAAACGCTGTCGCTGGCCCGCAGACGATCCCGCAGGTCAGACATTTCCTTGATGGACAGGCCCTTGAAATCAAGGACAAGTGCCAGTTCGGCGTCGGCGAGGAGCTCTTTGAGCTCTCCGACGATCTGCTGCTTGTTCTCCAGCGTGCGGCCCATAGGGATTGGATCGGATCAAAGGAACAAGCTGGGCACACGGCCGATCGAGTCTTCTAAAGGAAGACGAGGCCGCGTGCCGATCAAATCCGGAATGGGACAAAACCGTGTCGCGTCTGCCTCGGCAGGGATTACGTTCCTGGGAATAACTGACGTCATACCCAGGTACATCCTGCTGTCTCTGGCCGGGCGCGTGCCCGATTTGGCTTTCGCCAATCTTCAATTGTAAAGGAGAGCTTGATCAGCTCCCCTGCTCGATGTCCTGCAGAGCAGAGAAATCGACTTCAACGGAAGGACCCATGGTGGAGGTCACATACAGGGACTTCCAGTAGCGGCCTTTGGACCCGCTGGGCTTGTTACGGTCGATGGTTTCCTGCAGGGTCTTGAGGTTCTGCAGCAGGGCATCGGCACTGAAGCTGGCCTTGCCGAAGCGGACGTGGACGATGCCGGTGCGGTCGGCACGGAATTCCAGTTTGCCGGCCTTGGATTCCTTGATCGCGGACTCGAGGTCCGTGGTGACGGTGCCAGCTTTGGGGTTGGGCATCAAGCCACGTGGGCCGAGAACCCGACCCAACTTGGCCACCTTGGGCATCATGTCGGGGGTGGCAATCAACAGGTCGAAATCCATTTCGCCCTTGCTGATGCTTTCAACCAGGTCTTCTTCACCGGCGAGTTCGGCGCCGGCGGCTTTGGCTTCAGCCACCTTCTCACCGCGGGTCACCACGGCGATGCGCACGGACTGACCGGTGCCGTTGGGCAGAGCCACGGTGGTGCGCAGCTGCTGGTCGGTGTACTTCGGATCGATGCCGAGGCGCACATGGGCCTCCATCGTCTCGTCGAATTTCGCATTGGCGTTGTCCTTGACCAGGGCAATCGCCTCGAGGGGTGCGTAGGCACGGTCCTCAATCTTGCCGGCCAGGCTGGCCAGGCGCTTGGAGATTTTGGGCATGTTCAGAGTTGGGGTTCAGGCGACATCAGGGATGCCTCCCCCGTATGGGTTGGAGAAGCGATGCAGCGACGTCAGTCGCTGATGGAAACGCCCATGTTGCGGGCGGTGCCTTCGATGATCCGCATGGCGGACTCAACGCTGGTGCAGTTGAGGTCGGGGAGCTTGGTCTTGGCGATCTCCTCGAGCTGAGCCCGACTGATCGATCCAACACTGCCCTTGGCGGACTCACCGGATCCCTTTTGGATCTTTGCGGCCTTGGTGATCAGCACCGACGCCGGAGGCGTCTTGGTGATGAAGGTGAAGCTGCGGTCTTCGAAGACCGAAATCTCCACCGGAATCACATAACCGGCTTTGTCCTGCGTCCGAGCGTTGTACTCCTTGCAGAACATCATGATGTTCACACCGTGCTGACCGAGGGCAGGGCCCACCGGCGGCGCGGGGTTGGCTTTGCCGGCATCTAGGGCCAGCTTGATCACAGCTACGACTTTCTTGGCCATCGGCTGGGGGGTTTGGACAGCTGCGGATCACCAGACCCTCGGGTCGGGTGCGGCGGAATGGTTACCCACTCCTAAGGCCGCCCTCCGCAGGGAGACGGCCGCCGCCAGGTCAGTTCTGTTTGCTGATCTGAGAAAACTCCAGCTCCACCGGGGTCTCGCGACCGAAGATGGAGAGCAGGGCCTTGAGCTTGTTGCGCTCGCCGGACACCTCGATCACCTCGCCTTGGAAGTCCTTGAACGGACCAGCGGTCACCAGGATCTGATCCCCTTCGGTGAGATCCACCTTGACGACGGTCTTCTTCTCGGCAGCGCGCTTGAAGATGCGATCCACCTCAGAGCGGCTGAGGGGACGAGGCTTGATGTGACCACGGGCCTTACCGGTGGCGCGCCGGTCTTCAGCACCGACGAAATTGATCACGTTCGGGGTGCTCCGCACCGCCATCATCGTGTCCTCATCCAGCACCATCCGGACCAGGACATAACCGGGGAAGACCTTCTCCTCGGTGGACTGACGGGTGCCGTCCTTCTTCAGCTTGACGGCAGGGGTCTGGGGAATCTCGATTTCGAGAATTCGGTTGCTCACCCCGAGGGTGACGGCCCGTTGCTCGAGCGTGGCCTTGACCTTCTTCTCGCAGCTGGAAGCCACCTGAACGGCGTACCAACGGGCGATGGCCGTGTTGGCGACAGCCGCCGCAGGCAAGGTGCCTTCTTCCCCCTCATTCGGGGCCGGCAGATCAAGCACCTCAGGGGCGTCCGGTGTGGTCAGGTCGTCGGGCACGGCGAGAAAGGTGATATCGAGTCAGCGGAACACCTGGGACGAAGCCCACCCAAAGAAGCGACTGACAGCCGCGATGGTGGCGGCCGAAAGGCTGACCATCAGGATCACAGCGATGGATTCGCTGAACAGTTGCTGGCGGCTGGGCCAGACCACGAGTTTCAGCTCATCAACCGTGTCTGCCAAAAAACCACCGGATTTGGTGGAATCGGCAGCGGCTTTTGAGCCGTCGGAAGTGGTGGTGTCCTCAGAGATGGGGCTGGTCACGGGGATGGGACCGGAAGTTGACAACGGTGCCTGAAGGCACTTCGCCAAACAGACACCCTACCGGATGCCCTCAAACCCCCACCGGATCGAACACCAGGGCATCCGTGCCGGCCTCCCCCAGCCGCACCGTCACGCCACTAGCTCCGGCAAAGCGCTCCTCAAGCAGCAGGGTGGAGAGCGGATTTTCCAATTGGCGCCGCAAGACCCGACGCAGCGGCCGCGCCCCGTACTCCGGTTCATAGCCCTGACGGGCCATGGCCTCAGCGACAGCGTCATCCACGAGCAGGGCCAAGCCCTGCTCGGCCAATAGAGCCGCGAGGTCCTTCAGCTGCAACTGAACAATCCGCACCAGATCGGAGACTTCCAACGGACGGAAACGAATCACCTCATCAATCCGGTTGAGGAATTCAGGCCGGAACTGGCTGGAGAGCGCTGCATCCACCTGCTGTTGCAGGGCTGACTCATCCATTGATCCCGAGCGGGCATGCTCAAGGATCGCCGGGCTCGCCAGATTGCTGGTCATCACGACCACGGTGTGGCGGAAATCAACAGTGCGGCCCTGGGAATCGGTGAGCCGGCCGTCATCCAGCACCTGCAGCAGCAGGTTGAAAACATCGGGATGGGCCTTCTCCACTTCATCGAGAAGCAGCACCGCATAGGGCCGGCGGCGCACGGCCTCCGTGAGTTGCCCCCCTTCCTCGTAGCCGACATAACCGGGAGGAGCACCGATCAGCCGAGCCACAGCGTTTCGCTCCATGAACTCGCTCATGTCGAGGCGAACCAGCGCCTCCTCTTCATCAAACAACGACCCCGCCAGCGCCTTCGCTAGCTCGGTCTTGCCGACGCCGGTCGGCCCCAGGAACAGGAAGGAACCCACCGGTCGACGGGAATCCTTCATGCCGGCCCTGGCCCGGCGGATGGCAGCAGCAACGGCCGACACCGCCTCGCCCTGACCAATGACCCGTTCAGCGAGATGGGCGTCGAGATCCAGGAGTTTGCGCCGCTCGCCCGCCAACAGCCGCTGCACGGGGATTCCGGTCCAACGGGCCACCAGATCAGCGATGTCACCGGCCTCAACCTGCTCGCGCAACAGGGCCGTTCCAGCGGACTGGGCCTCCGCCTTGGACGCCTCCAATTCATCGCGGCGCTGCTGCACCCGATGCAGCTGGTCGTACTGGAGGCGAGCCGCTTCTTCAAGGTCACCATCCCGCTCGGCCTCAGCGATGGCATGGCGCAGGTCTTCGTCCTGCTGGAGCAACTGGCCGAGCTCCTCGAGCTGACCGCGCTCCTCCTGCCAGCGCCGCCGCAGATCATCCAGTCGCGTGGACACTTCAAGCCGGTTGCGCTGGAGCTGAATCCGCTCCGCTTCAGGCGCCTGCTCGGCAGCGAGCAAGGCCAGTTCAACGCGGCGTAGATCCGCTTCGGCCTCCTCCACCACCTGCGGCTTGGAGGTGACCTCCATCTTCAGTTGTGCCGCCGCCTCATCGATCAGATCAATGGCTTTGTCCGGCAGGCAGCGATCGCTGATGTAGCGGTCGGCGAGACGGTTGGCGGTCTGAATGGCCTCATCGGTGATGCTGACACCGTGGTGCAGCTCGTAGCGCTCCTTCAAGCCACGCAGAATTTCGAGGCTCAACTCCAGATCCGGCTCCCGGATCACCACCTGCTGAAAACGGCGGTTAAGGGCCGGATCCTTTTCCACCGTGAGCCGGTAATCCTCCGGCGTAGTGGCACCGATGCAGCGCAGATCGCCTCGGGCCAGGGCTGGTTTCAGCAGGCTGCCGGCATCTGTGCTGCTGCGATCACTGCCAACAACTGTGTGCAGCTCATCGATGAACAACACCACCCCGGAATCGGAACCACTCACCTCCTCGAGCACCGAGCGCAGGCGTTCCTCAAACTGACCCCGGAACTTGGCACCGGCGATCAAAGCACCGAGATCCAGCGCCACCAGCCGCAGACCCTGTAGCGACTCCGGCACTTCACCCGCCACGATCCGCTGCGCCAGCAGCTCCGCAATCGCTGTTTTGCCTACACCGGGTTCACCGATGAGCACCGGATTGTTCTTGCTCCGGCGCGAGAGCACCTTGATCAGGTTGCGAATTTCAGAATCACGACCGATCACCGGATCGAGGCTGCCTGCTTCCGCCTCTTCGGTGAGATCCCGCCCATAGGCCTCCAAGGCCGCGGGAGGCTCCTGTGAGGGGGCCTCAGGGGCGAACGACTGGGGGGTGACAGGGGCGACAGGGGCGACAGGCTCTGACTCGCGCTGCGCACGGGAGGAGGAGGGAACGCGCGCCACCCGTTCACGACGGGGCGCTTCCTGCTGCACCTCCTGCTGAGACCGCGGCACCGACCGCTCCTGGGGTGGAACGGAAGCCCCAGCAACCCGTGGGTCCATGCCGCGTTGGATCAGCTGCTCTAGGGCATCTGCCGACAAACCAAAGCCGGCAAACAAATCAGCGCCGATCCGCGGATCGGCGCCAATGGCCATCAACACTTCCGGCAGATCGATGACGTCGCCATTCCAGCGCCGGCGGATGGCATCAGCCGAATCGAGCAGCTGTTCCAGATCATCACCGATGAAGAGCTCATCACCTCGCCCAGAGGGCTGATCAGCCAGCACATCCTCCAAGCGATCCAAGAGCGCATCGATGGGGAGGGGCAAGCGCTCCACCAGGTGGCGGCAGGCGGGATCGGTGAACAGCACCTGAATTAGGTGCTCCACGTCCAACTGCTCATGGCGCCAGCGACGGGCAACGTCCTGACCACTGAGCAGCAGATCCCAGGCCGCGTCGCTGAAGCGATCCGGCTCATGGGTGAGGCTGCCGTTCAACGCTGGCGATGAAGTCATCCGGTTTTTCAGGCGTGGGCTTTGGAGGACATCTCGATCAATTCCACCTTGTAGCCATCCGGATCCTCAACAAAGGCGATGACGGTAGTGCCGTGCTTCATCGGACCAGGTTCCCGCACCACACGACCACCCTTGTCGGCAATGCCGGCGCAGGTGCTGTGGATGTCCTCCACCCCCAGCGCGATGTGGCCGTAGCCATCACCCAGGGTGTAGCTGTCGGTGTCCCAGTTGTGGGTGAGTTCCAGGACCGTGTGGTCGCTCTCCGAGCCGTAGCCAACAAACGCCAAGGTGAAGCGGCCGCTGGGGTAATCCTTTCGACGCAGAAGCTGCATGCCCAGGACCTCGGTGTAGAAGCCCAGAGACCGCTCCAGATCAGCGACCCGGAGCATGGTGTGAAGCATCCGCATGGGTGAGCGTCGTGGAGCGTGAACCTGCCGTCATTCTGGCCAGGTATGACCCGTCACAACACGAGAGAGAGGGGCGACCCATAAGATCCCCGGGTTAAGCGTCCGTCACAACGTGATCGATTCCCTCGACCTCGTCATCGACACCATCGTGTCCCGAGAGGTGCTCGATTCCCGCGGCAACCCCACGGTTGAAGCCGAGGTGCTGCTCGAAGGAGGTGCCATGGGACGGGCCATCGTTCCCAGTGGTGCCAGCACCGGTGCACACGAAGCCCACGAACTCCGTGACGGCGGCGATCGCTACATGGGCAAGGGTGTGGGCCAGGCCGTGAACCACATCGAAGAGCGGATCGCACCGGCCCTCTGCGGCCTTTCCGCCCTGGATCAGGCGGCTGTGGACGCCGCGATGCTGGAGCTGGACGGAAGCGACAACAAATCCAACCTGGGAGCCAACGCGATCCTGGCGGTGAGCATGGCCACCGCCCGCGCTGCTGCCAACGGGCTGGGGATTCCCCTTTACCGCTACCTCGGCGGGCCGATGGCCAACTTGCTGCCGGTGCCGTTGATGAACGTGATCAACGGTGGCGCCCATGCCGCCAACAGCCTGGACTTCCAGGAATTCATGCTGGTGCCCCACGGGGCTCCGAGCTTCCGCGAAGCACTGCGGATGGGCACCGAGGTGTTCCACACGCTCAAGAAACTGCTCAGCGACAAGGGCATGAGCACCGCCGTGGGCGACGAAGGCGGTTTCGCGCCGGATCTGGGCAATGTTGAAGCCGGTGAAATCCTGGTGGAAGCGATCAGCAAGGCGGGCTACAAGCCCGGCGAACAGATCTCCCTGGCCCTGGACGTGGCCAGCACCGAATTCTTCGAGAACGGCCGTTATGCCTTCGATGGCGGCAGCTACACCAGCGCCGAGATGGTGGGCCAACTCGAGCAACTGGTGGAGAAATTCCCGATCGTTTCAATCGAAGACGGACTGGCGGAAGACGACTGGGATGGCTGGAAGCTGCTGACCGAACGCCTCGGCGGCAAGGTGCAGCTGGTGGGTGACGACCTGTTCGTGACCAACACCAAGCGTCTTCAACAGGGCATCGATAGCGCCACGGCCAACTCGATCCTGATCAAGGTGAACCAGATCGGTTCGCTCACCGAAACCCTCCAGGCCATCGACCTGGCAGGCCGCTCCGGCTACACCAGCGTGATCAGCCACCGCAGTGGCGAAACCGAAGACACCACCATCGCCGACCTCTCCGTCGCCACCCGCGCCGGACAGATCAAGACAGGCTCCCTCAGCCGAAGCGAGCGGGTCGCCAAGTACAACCAGCTGCTTCGCATAGAAGACGAGCTGGGCAGCCAGGCCGTCTACGCCGGTGCTGTTGGCCAGGGCCCCCGCGGCAAGGCCTGATCACAGGCCCCCGACGAACGTTCAACGGTTGGAACCGGGCAACTGCTCCAACCGTTGATCACGACGGATCTTGACCTGCATTCGGAACCAGCCCAAGCCAACCGGCAAGGCAGCGGCAGCCGGAAGAAGTGACCAGAGCGGGCGGGCACTGGCACCCACAATCGCGATGGCTAAAGCCAGGCATCCGAGCAACACCGATTGTCCGATCGATTGCTGGGCCAGGGCCATCCGGCGGAACTGACGATCAGATTCGCCCAGCCGCACCTGAAGCTGAAGATCTCCCTGCTCCAGGCGTTCCAGACTTTCATCCAACCGCCGCGGGAAGGCAGCAGCTCGGCTGCTAAGGGCCCCGACCTGACGGCCGAGTTCGTTGAACAGATCGTTGCTGCCGGAGCCGCTGGAGGTCATGAGTGGAAGGAGATAAGGCTTGGCAATCGCTACCAAGCTAAAAGCTGGATCAAGGCTGCGGCCAACACCCTCGAAGGTGGACAAGGCCCGCATCACGAAGATCAGCTCAACCGGAAGCCGAAAGGGCTGGCCATACACCAGGTCGTAGAGATCGCCGGAGAGTTTGTCGATCACGTTGGCCGTGAAGGGTGGGGTGAGGGCCTCCTGAAGCATCAACCGCACGAGACGGCGAACCGGACCAATATCAATGCCACCGGAGATCACCCCGGCCGCCTGCATCTCCTCCACCAACGCCGCTGAATCCCTTGCAGCAGCAGCGCGCACCATGGCTCCCAGACGTCGACGCAAGCCGTCTGACAACAACCCCATCATCCCGAAGTCGTAGTAGATGAGCGCTCCATCACTCGCCACGGCGAGGTTGCCGGGATGGGGGTCGGCGTGGAAGAAACCAAACCGCACCAACTGCTTGAGATAACTGGCTGCACCCACTTCAGCCACCGCGGCCGGATCAACGCCGGCTTCGATCAACGCCTCACGGTCGTTGACCTTGATGCCTGGCAGGTAGTCGAGGCACAGCACACGGCGCGTGCTCAACTCCCAGATCACACCAGGGATCCTGATGCGTTCGTCATCCAGAAATTGCTGACGAAAACGAGCGGCGTATTGCGCCTCAACGCGGAAATCGAGCTCACGTAGAAGCACACGTCGACATTCCCGTGCCATCGCCGGCCAATCACGACCACGCCCCCAACTGGGATTGCGTTGCAGCACAGCTGCCACCTGCTGCATCACCTCCAGATCAAGGCGAAACAGACGATCGAGCCCAGGGCGCTGCACCTTGAGCACCACCTGCCGGCCACTGCGCAGGCTGGCGCGATGCACCTGGGCCAGCGAGGCTGCACCCAGGGGCTCGGGATCCAGGTCGATCACCTCGGCACAGCGCGGCCCCAGCTCTCGCTCGAGCACGGTCTGCACCTGATCAAAACTGAAGGCCGGAACGCTGTCCTGAAGCGCGGCCAGTTCGGCCACCCAGCCCGCAGGGAGGATATCGGGGCGGGCGGAGAGAAGTTGCCCCAGCTTGATGAAGGCGGAGCCCAGAGACAGCAGCTCAGCCGTCAGCCAACGGGCTCGCTGTTGCTGACGGCGCGCACGACGTTCGGCGGTGACACCACCGCGGTAGGTCCAGGACTGGCCATCACACCAAAGCAGCAGCAGCAGCGTCAGGACAGCGCGCCAGATGCGGAGCGCTCGCAGCAGGCCGAGCATCAGGGGCGTGCCTCGATCGCTTGGCTCAGATCAGCCACCGTGGCCCGAAGACGATCGATGACCTCTTGCGGGTTGTCCGACGGTTCCGATGCCGACGCCCCATCTGGGTTCACCGAGGCCTGATCACCCCGTTCAAGTCGTTCCGCTTCGGCATGCACCTCATCCTGAAACAGATCCCATTCCTGGCGCAGCCGTTGCGGTGCGTCTTGCGCCAGGACCGCCAACTCCGCTGCCGCGTCCGCAAAGCCGTGACCAAGGCGCGCACTAATGCGGTTCACCGTGGCGCGAATCAAGGCCTCCGACGAGCCCATGGACCGATTGCAGACAGCTTCAACTGTGGCAGATCCAACCGGAGATCAGGGCTGAGGCGGGGTCACGGGCTCAATGACTTCGAAAAAGGCTTCCGCGCCATGAGGCAGCACAACAGGTTCCGGCTCAGCCACCAACACCGGTGAATCACCGTTTGGAACAACCACAGCAGGCATCACCTCGATGGACTCCTCAAGCAGCGCTTGGGAATGGACGTTGCTGTCATCGAGCTCGAGTTCAGGCTCCTGGGCCGATGAGGGGGCGGGTCCGTTGTCTTCCTCAAGCTCGGGGGCAATGGTTTGAGGGTCCGACCAGGCGGGGGCTGTCCAGACCGAGGGCTTGGGCGTCTCCTTGACCGGTGGCTTGGCCGGTCGGCTCTCAGCCTCGGCGGCTTCTAGGGCTGTGACATCCACTTGCAGAGATGAATCGTCGTCACTGAACCGGGCCCGAATCTCCCGCAGGGAATCCCCTGGAAACGCGAGCGGTGTGAAGGCCTCAGGGACAGGGTTCTCAGCATTGGGCTGCAGCGTCAGCACCCGCTCGGTGATGCCGTAACCCAGGGCGAAACAACAACCAGCCACCAGGGGCCCCACCCAGAAACTTGCCTTGGCCTCGACGGGAGCTTCAGGGGAGCTGGGATTGTCCACTGATGGGTCTGACGGTGACTCGGATTGTGACAGGGATTCAGAACAGAAGCTTCAGGTGGTGTAGTAGGCGTTGATGCATTGCCTCAGGCATCGCCAGAATCGTCTGTAATGCCTTTGAATCCTCTTGATGATGACGATGTACCAATCGAGGATTCAACACCGTTAGGAGCGATTGTGGAAGGAGTAGAAGAGTCACATTCACCATCTCCAGAAGATGATGAGCGCAATCGTGAATATCTAATTCGTCGTACTGCTCTTGGCGACAATCCAACTCAAAAGGAGATGGATGCAGTTGTGGCGTATGGGTTAGAGCAGCACAGGTATAACTTCCCGCATCTTTATTGACTTCAATTAAACAAATGATTATATAACTTGCAGGATTTTGGAAATTATCTCAGGGTTGATTAAAATAATTTCACGTCATTGGATTGCCATACCATGCAATACCTTCATTTAGCCAATTTGCATCCTGATCCAAAAGGCTTTGTTCGTAAGTACTGGTTGAATAAAGATGGCTGCCAGTTCCTTTATTGAGATATCGAACAACAGCAACCGCATTGTCGATGTATTCAATTGTATTGAAAGCAGTAAAAGCCTTTCCCTCGTATTGCCAGCCTGCATCAGCTAGTGTCTGATTGTTAATAATAAGATCTCTTTCGCTCGTAAGAGCCGTGTAAAAGTGTCGATTTTCCGAAGATACATAAAAACGGAAGATATCAGCTGTTGCTACCCCAGGTTCATAGTAGACAGTACCTTCGTTCTCCCATCCACTGCCTGTCAATATGTCTATTTCATTCTGATTGGATGAAAATAAATGCTTGCCTTCAGAGGTGTTATGAAGCCTGCAAATAGAACTAGTACCTCTTTTCACAACCTCAACGCCAGATGGAAGTACAGAAAGGTCAAAAGATGGCTCAGCCGAAACACTAATAGATTGCAAGTTGTTGTTATAGTTGAACGCAGTCACTGAAACTGCAGTCACACTATCTGGGATGTCTACTTTAAGTAAATTGGAGTCCCAAAAAGCAGCAGAATCTATAGTAGTCACGCTATTTGGTATTTCCACGCTTAATAGTGGATTATAGGTAAGTGTCTGTTCTCCAATAGTGCTAATTCCATGAGGAATCTTAACATGTAAGAGATTATTATTAGAAAATGCATGACCACTCAGAGATTTCACTCCATACGGAATTTCTAAGGTATGCAAGTTATTTCTACCAAAAGCAAGTCTTCCGATTGTTGTTATGCAATTCGGAATTTCAACGCTCAACAAGCCTTTATTGTAAAAAGCCTCATCGGCAATTGAAGTATAAATTTCAGGTATTACGATATGCAGTCCTTGTTCATCAATTAACGCTTGTGCCAACTCCTTAGTTAATACATTTTCATCTATTCCAGGAGAAGAGGGTATGACTGGGAGAGTGCGATCATCAGATAAAGAAACTGAGGTGTCTTGTGAGGTTCTATACGTAACTTGAGTACCCTCTATGCCTTCCAAGAGTACCTCAAGACTAAATAATGGATTCTGGGGAACGATAAAAGTTTCTGGGCGACTAAATGCATATGTGCCCAACGCAAATACACTATCTGGAATGCTTACACTTTCAAAATTATTGCCATAAAAGGCGAATTGACCGATATATGTTACTGATTTTGGTATGCTGATTTCTTTCAGAGAATTAGTATCAAAAGCCATTCTCCCAATGCTAATAAGCCCAGTCGGCAGCTCTATACTTGCAAGACTATTTTTGTAAAAAGCATTCTGACATATATGCTTGACGCTTTTCGGCACAGACAGGCTTGTAAGCGAGTTTTCCGAAAAAGCGTATTCTCCTATGACTGTTATGCCTTCAGGGATAACAACACTTTTGATTCCTTTTCCCTTGAAAGCATTGTTATCAATAATTGTATAAGTATCAGGTATAATGACGTCTAATCCTTGCTCATTGATTAGTAATTGAGCAAGAGACTTTGTGAGAATTGTTCCTTGGTTTCTTTTTTTGATATCAACGCCGGATGGAAGCTTAGACAGTTGAAAGGCTGGCTCACTGGGGACACTAATGAATTCAAAACTATTTCCATAGAATGATGAATTTCCGATAGTAGTTACACTGTCCGGTATCTTCAGGTATGTCGAGGAATTCCCTAGAAATGCATAATCACCTATTGAGCTAACACCTTCTGGTATCAGTATCCTATTGATATTATTTTTTTCAAATGCGTTTTCACCAATAGTCGTAAGAGTATGGTTGCTGCCGAACGAAAGACTAGTGATTTTATTATCATAAAAAGCGCCTACGCCAATTGATGTGACGCCAATAGGAATTTCTACACTCGTCAAAGAATTTCTCGCAAATGCGTATGCTCCAATTGAAGCAATGCTGTCGGGGATAAATACTGTTTGCAGGCCTACATTCTGAAATGCTCCGCCTTCGATAGATGTATAATTTTCTGGTATATGTATATTCAAGCCTTGCTCAGCAATCAAGGAGTTGGCAATGGCTTTAGTTAGCGTTGTCACTATCTTTTGCAGATTTCACTCATAATAATTTCTAGTCGTGATCTCGGAAAGAATTTTTGTATTTTTTTATCTCCATGCTTAATGGCGATAGATGCAGAAGCAATAGAGATGTCGAGAAGTCTTTTCATGTGCTGAAGCCGCTTAGCGCAGCAACCACATCAACTCCATTTTGCTAAAAAGTTATGTGGATGCACAAGGAAATAAAGGGCACCTAGAAAAACGGCAGAAATTTCTGAAGTGCATTAAATACATCCTTGTACATACTATTGCCCCCATACCAACACATCCAAGCACTTAATTGGGAAGAATTATGTTAACTAGAAGTAGATAATGCCTGGCAAGTATTACTTTGCCGTACTTATTGCCAGCACAGAAGCGCTATCTCGAGAACCTTTGTATCCCAATGAACATCTCACGGGAATCATTGGTTCTCTATCTGTAAGCGTTGTTCCGCGATATTGACTGCAGTTCTTGTTGCTTTCGGTAGACTGGAGTAGGCAACAGTTACGTTGCTGAAGGGTGTTACCGGGGTGTTACCCGAAGAACTCAATCCCTAAGAAAGGCCACGGCCACAGGGTTCTTGGCTTACGTAGTGTAATCGGCGTTGATGCGCACGTACTGATCCGACAGGTCACATCCCCAGGCATGACCAGAGCCGGAACCATGCCCTAGGCCGAGGCGAATCGGAACATGCTCCTGCCGCAGAACGTTGCTGGCTGCAGCGCGATCAAAGGCCACGGGTTGACCAGCCGCCATCAATTGATGGGGACCAATCCAAAGAGCAACCGCATCCGGATCGAAGGACACACCAGAGCGACCCGCAGCCGCCACGATCCGCCCCCAGTTCGGATCCCGGCCATGGACTGCGGTCTTGACCAGGGACGAACCACAGACCGTGCGAGCCACCCTCAACGCCGCGGCCTCGTCAACCGCACCCTCCACTTGCACCTCGATCAGACAGGTCGCCCCTTCGCCATCCCGGGCAATGGCCTGGGCCAGCTGTTGCATGGCCTGGGTGAGGCCCTGTTCCAGAACGGCATGGTGTTGTTGGCCCAGCGGTGGGCCTGCCGCAAAGGCCAGCACGGTGTCGTTGGTGCTGGTGTCTCCATCAACGGTGATGGCGTTGAAGGAACGCTGCACCGCACGCAGCACCATCCCCTGCCAAACGCCGGCATCGACGCCGGCATCGCAACTGAAAAAGCCGAGCATCGTGGCCATGTCGGGATGAATCATTCCCGAGCCTTTGGCCATCCCTCCAATTCTCACTCGGCGCCCCTCCAGCTCCAGTTCAAGCGCCACCTGCTTGTCCACCAAATCGGTAGTGAGGATGGCGTTGGCTGCAGCATCGCCACCCGCGTCATCCAAGGCCTCCACCAAGGGAGCCAACCCAGCCAGAAGGGTGGGCATCGGAATCGGCACACCGATCACGCCGGTGGAGCAGATCAACACCGACTCCGCATCGACGCCGATCTGATCGGCAAGCACCTGGGTGGCGCGCTGGCTGTCGACCAAGCCGCGATCCCCGGTGCAGGCATTGGCCTGACCGGAGTTGATCAACACGGCACGGGCCTGGCCGCCTTGGCTGAAGAGGCGATCACGGCAGAGATCAACACAGGCCGCCCGCACCAAGGAGGTGGTGAAGGTGCCCGCACAAACCGCCGTCTCTGGGGCCAAAACCAGCGCCAGATCAGGTTTGCCCGAGGGCTTCAGGCCGGCCACGATGCCTGCCGCCTGGAACCCATTCGGTGCCGTCACACCACCCGGAATCGGTTGCCAAGAGGAAGCCATCACCACCGCTGATCCGCCGCGACACACTGGGTGCATCCTGCTCCGACACCATGGCGCCTGGCGAGCCGTTCTCGCAACGACGCATAGGGCTCACGGGCGGGATTGCCAGCGGCAAGAGCAGCCTGGGCCATTGGTTGGCGCAGCAAGGTCTGCCGGTGTTGGATGCGGATCAATTCGCCCGAGAGGCCCTCGCACCCGGTCGCCCGGCCACGACCAGCGTGATGCAGCGGTATGGCGCTGGAGTCCAGGCTGAAGGGGGCGCAGCCGTCGACCGAGCTGCCCTGGGTCGGATCGTGTTCCAGGACCCCGCGGAGCGGCGGTGGCTCGAGCAACTGATTCACCCGATCGTGCGGGAGCGCTTCGACCAAGCACTCAGCCTCCATGCCAAGACACCAGCCGTTGTGCTGATGATTCCGCTGTTGTTCGAAGCGGGGCTGGAGTCGCTCTGCAGCGAAATCTGGCTGGTCGACTGCGATGCATCCCAGCAGCTAGAGCGCTTGATCGCGCGGGACGGGCTGAGCCCTGACGCTGCTCAAGCCCGCATTGCCGCCCAATGGCCTCTAAGCCGGAAACGTGTCTTAGCAGATCACGTCCTTGCCAATCGAGGTCAACCCGGCGCTTGGCAAGCACAGGCCATGGGTTTACTCAACGCAACAGGAGAAGTAATGCCCGGTTAGCCGTTCCGTCCAAAGTCGGCACGGAACCACTTGGTGATCACCCATTTGTGGCCCGCCTCAACCGGCAAGGCCTCATGCAGCGTGAAGGGATTGGGGGTGCCATCGGCCTGAAGGTTGTTCCAGGCCAACGCCATGCCTGGCACCGGCGTAAACGAGCGCCCAAGGCGGCGGAACAACGTCTCTCCACCCCGCTCAACAGCGTTGAGGTAAACCATCACCGTCCAGGTGCGTTGCCCGCCGCTGTCGGTGTGGGTGGCGTATTCCTCCGTCCCCGGCGAAAACCAGTCCGTGTGTTCCTTGAAGTATTCGCCGGGGTCGTAGCGCTGCCCCTGAATCGGTTCCGAGAGACGCGGATCCACGCCGAACAAGACCGCAAAGCGCTGATCGAGGCTTGCCGCCAGCTTGGGATGGTTCTGACGCAAATGGCAGGTGCGGCTGGTGCGGTAATCGCTGCTGCCGCGGGTCACTGTTGACGGCTGCAATGACCCGTTGATGGCGTCGATCACCTGCTCGCATTCCTCGTGGCTGAGCAGCCCTGGCAGCTCATAGACCTGGGCCAATGAAGTATCCAACCTCCAGGCGCGAGGACGGTGCTCTTGCCGGGTGAGGGGGGCCTCGAACCAGGCGAGCCAATCGGGCGATGGTGAATCCATGGCTGTGAGCCCAAGGGACGATGAATCGAGAACTGCCGTAATCGCCTCTCGCGCAAACCCCTGGTCGAGGGCCCGCTGCATCAACCCTTCAGGATTACAGCCGCGATCCCGGTTCTGCAGCAGCCATTCCTTCCAGGCATCGGGAATGGCTGCCGCTCCGCTCATCAACCCTTGAGCTTCTTGCTGAGAATCTGGTTGGCGAGCTTGGGATCCGCCTTACCACCGGTCTTCTTCATCAACTGTCCAACGAAGAAGCCCTGCAGCTTGGTCTTGCCGCCGCGGAAGGCCTCCACCTCATCGGGGTGGCCCCCCAACAACTCATCAACGATGGCTTCGATCGCCGCCGGATCGCTGATCATGCCGAGGCCACGCTCGTCGACGATTGCCTTGGGTGAACCGCCTTCCTCGAGCAGCTCCGGAAGGATCTCCTTAGCGATCTTGCCACTGATCTTGCCGCCACCAATTAGTTGCACCATTTCGGCCAACTGCTCAGGCCGGAAGGGCAGTTCGGCATAGCTGAGCCGATTGCTGTTCACATGGGCGGCGATATCGCCGGTGATCCAGTTCGCCGCAAGCTTGGCGTCAGCGCCAGCACCCACTACGGCCTCGAAATAGTCGGCCATCGGCCGCTCATCGGTGAGAACCCGTGCGTCGTACTGGGAGAGACCCAGCTCATCGGCGTACCGATGCCGCTTGACCGCCGGCAGCTCAGGCAATTCAGCGCGCCAGGACTCCCGCTGATCCGCGCTCACCTCGATCGGGCCGAGGTCGGGATCCGGGAAGTAGCGGTAATCACTGGCACCTTCCTTGCTGCGCATGCTCTTGGTGAGCTGCTTGCCCTCATCCCACAACCGGGTTTCCTGCACGATCGGCTCACCGGTCTCATACGCCTTGATCTGGCGTTTGATCTCGTACTCACAGGCCTTCTGAATGGCCGAAAACGAGTTCATGTTCTTGATCTCCACCTTGGTGCCGAAGGGCGCATCCGGCCCACGGCGCACGGAGATGTTGACGTCGCAACGCAGGGATCCCTCCTGCATGTTGCCGTCACTCACCCCCAGATACCGCATGATCCGGCGGATCTCCGAGGCGTATTCGGCCGCTTCACGGCCGGTGCGCAGGTCCGGCTTGCTGACGATTTCCGCCAAGGCCACACCAGCCCGGTTGTAGTCCACGAGCGAATGGGTGGAACCCGCCAGGCGGTCGCTACCGGCATGCACCAACTTGCCGGCGTCCTCTTCCATGTGCAGACGCTCGATGCCAATGGTCTTTAGATAAGTGTCCTTGCCTTTTTCCGCGACCTCCACCTCGATCCAGCCCTCTTCAGCGATCGGCTGGTCGTACTGGGAGATCTGATAGTTCTTCGGGAGATCGGGATAGAAGTACTGCTTGCGGTCGAACTTGCTGTGTTCAGCAATGTTGAGGTTCAGCGCCATCGCGGCCTTCACGGCGTACTCGAGCACCTTCTGGTTCAGCACCGGCAGGGTGCCGGGCAGACCGCAAACCACCGGGTCGATATGGGTGTTGGGGTCATCACCAAAGGTGGTGGACGCTGCTGTGAAAATTTTGCTGTCCGTTCCCAGCTGCACGTGGGTCTCGAGACCAATCACGGCCTCCCAGGCCGGTTGGGTTGCTGCGTCGGCCATGCGCCCGTGATGTGAAGCAGATTCCGGGATCCTATGGAATCAGGATGAAGCCCTCTCCTGACAGCATGACTAGCAAGGGCCTTTCTTGCGCATGACTGCCGCCTCTGCCTCAGCCGTCTGTGTTTTGGGCGGGGGACTGATGGGCTTAGCCGTTGCTCATCAGCTTGCCCGTCGCGAGCAGAGCGTGACCGTGATCAGCCGCCGCCGCAGCGAAGCGGCAGGCTTTGTGGCTGCAGGGATGCTGGCGCCCCATGCCGAAGGCTTGAGCGGCAACCTGTTGGAACTGGGTCAAGCGAGCCTCGCGCTGATCCCCCGCTGGGTGGCGCAGATCGAAGCTGACAGCGGCCTGAGCTGCGGTTTGCGCACAAGCGGCATCGTGGTGCCGTTCCGAACAGCGACCGAGCGTGACGCTTACCCCACCGCCAACCTTGGGCAAACCTTGGACCGCACCGGCCTTGAGCGGGAAATCCCAGGCTTGGGGCCGGAGTGGAGCACCGGGCTGCTGTTCGAGCAGGACGGCCAGATCGACAACCGCAGGCAGTTGATGCGGGCTCTGGAGCGGGCCTGCGTGTCCCTGGGCGTGCAGTTCATGGAAGGGGCCGAAGTGCTTGATCTGGAGCGGGATACCGCCGGACAGCTCTGCGGAATCCATCTGCGCAGCGCCGAAGGGGAACAGCAGCAACTGCGCTGCCAGCAAGCGGTGCTCTGCAGTGGCGCCTGGAGCCAACAACTGGTGCAGCAACTGCCCGTGTTCCCGGTGAAAGGACAAATGCTGTCTCTGCAGGGTCCGCGGGAGGCACTCAAGCGGGTGATCTTCGGCCCTGGCATCTATCTGGTTCCACGCGAAGACGGATTGATCGTGGTGGGCGCCACCAGCGAACGGGACGCCGGATTTGCCGAAGGGCTCACGCCCGATGGCCAGAAACAACTGCAAGCAGGCATCGCCAGCCTGCTGCCGACAGCGGCCACATGGCCCCCGATGGAGCGTTGGTGGGGGTTCCGGCCCTGCACACCCGATGAAGGCCCCTTGCTCGGACCTGGTCCGCTACCTGGCCTGTGGCTGGCCTGTGGACATCACCGCAATGGCGTTCTACTTGCCGCCATCACGGCTGAGCTCACGGCGAGCGGCGTCATGAAAAAAGCCCCCAACGCCGCCGAAGGGGCGTTGTTGGGGGCATTCCGCTGGAACCGGTTCGGAAACTGAGCGATCAGCCTTCGACGCGCCACTCCTGATCAGAAGGAGACCAGTCGTTCAGCTCAGAGGCTTCAAACCAGAGGCCGATCTCGAAGGCAGCGGTTTCCGCAGCATCGGAACCATGGATGACGTTGCGGCCGATGTTGACGGCCAGATCGCCACGAATGGTGCCGGGCTCGGCCTCTAGGGGCTTGGTGGCACCGATCAGCTTGCGGGCACTGGCGATCACGCCATCGCCTTCCCAGACCATGGCCACCACAGGGCCGGAAGTGATGAAGTCGACCAGACCAGCAAAGAAGGGACGCTCCTTGTGGACGCCGTAGTGCTGCTCGGCCAGGGCGCGGCTGGGGGTGATCTGCTTCAGACCCACCAGCTTGAAGCCCTTGCGCTCAAAGCGGCCGAGGATCTCGCCCACCAGGCCGCGCTGGACGCCGTCGGGCTTGATGGCGATGAACGTGCGTTCGGCCATGGATTGGTGTGAATAAAAAGCGCAGCCATCGTCAGTGCTGGCCACCCCGCTTGGCAAGCAAAGGCCTTGGGCAGCGCAAGGAATGTCCCTAGATTCCAGCCATTCACTTCATGCAGACGCAGGTGCCAGACAGCGAACACTGGTCGATTCAAGACAGTGCTGCGCTATACGGCCTTGAGCGCTGGGGCGACCCGTACTTTTCCATCAATGGACGCGGGCACATCAGCGTTCAACCCCAGGGAGATCGTGGCGGCAGCCTGGATCTGGTGGAGCTGGTGTCGGAACTGAAAAGCCGCAACCTGGCACTGCCGTTGCTGATTCGCTTCGACGACATCCTCGAAGACCGCTTGGAACAGCTCCACGCCGCCTTTGAGCGCGCCATCGCGCAGTACAGCTACCCCGGCCGGTATCAAGGTGTTTTTCCGGTGAAGTGCAACCAACAACGCCACGTGGTGGAGGAGTTGGTGAGCTGCGGCAAACGCTGGAACTTTGGACTGGAAGCAGGCAGCAAGGCGGAACTGCTAATCGCTCTCTCGCTGCTAGACGACCCCGAGGCGTTGTTGATCTGCAACGGTTACAAGGACCGGCTCTACATCGAGACGGCAATCCTGGCGCGACGCCTAGGACGCCAACCAGTTGTGGTGATTGAACAGCCGGACGAAGTTGACCGAATCATTGATGCGAGCAAGAGCCTGGGAGCGGCGCCCTACATCGGCATAAGAGCCAAGCTCTCCAGCCGCAGCACGGGACGTTGGGGCAGTTCCGTTGGCGACAAAGCCAAATTCGGCCTCTCCATTCCCGAGTTGCTGGCAACGGTGGAACGACTGCGGGAGAACAACCTGCTCCCCGATCTGCGCCTGCTGCACTTCCACATCGGCAGCCAGATCAACGACATCGCCGTTCTCAAAGACGCACTCCAGGAGGCGGGGCAGATCTATGTGGAGCTCACCCGACTTGGGGCTCCGATGGGGTTCCTGGATGTAGGTGGTGGACTTGGCATCGACTACGACGGCAGCCGCACCGCCTCGGCGGCCTCCACGAACTACTCGCTGCAGAACTACGCCAACGACGTTGTGGCCACGGTGCGCGAATGCTGCGAACCCAATGATGTTGCTGTGCCCACGCTGGTGAGCGAAAGCGGCCGCGCCATTGCCAGCCATTTCTCCCTTCTGGTGTTCGACGTGCTGGGAAGTAGCGCACTGCCCGCATCGATCCCCGACGCCAGCGGAGATGAACCACTCACCGTTCGCAACCTCAGGGACACCCTCAACACCATTCAAGAGTTATCAGCAACGGCGGATGCGCAGTTGGTGCGTCTGCAGGAAGCCTGGAACGATGCCTTGAAGTTCAAACAGGATGCGCTCGCCGCATTCCGGCTCGGGTATATGGGGCTGCCTGACCGCGCCACCGCTGAACAACTGACGTGGGCCTGTGCCGATGCGATTGCGCAGCGACTGCCCAAGGACCAAGCCATCCCGGAAGAGCTTGCAGCCCTCAACAAGGCTCTAGCGGGAACGTATTACGCCAACCTGTCGATCTTCCGCTCAGCACCCGACACCTGGGCCATCGACCAGCTGTTTCCAGTGGTGCCCATCCAGCAGCTGGATCAACGGCCGACCCGACTGGCCAACCTCGCCGATCTCACCTGTGATTCCGATGGTCGTCTGGATCGCTTCATCGGAGAAGGACAACCGAAACAGCTGCTGGAGCTGCACGAACTCGACGACGACAACCCCTATCTGATCGGCCTGTTCCTCAGCGGGGCCTACCAAGAGGTGATGGGCAATCTGCATAACCTGTTCGGCACAACCAACGCCGTGCACATTCGCCTCAGCCCCGGCGGTAGCTATCGCATTGACCACGTCGTACGTGGTGACACCAATGCCGATGTGCTGGAGGCCATGGAGCACGACCCCCTTGCCTTGCTAGAGCGGTTGCGGGTGGCGGCGGAAGTGGCCATCAACAACGGCCAGCTCCGCATCGACGAGTCACGCCGGCTGCTGGATCACATCGAAAGCAGCCTGCGACAGACCACGTACCTTCAGGACTGAGCCAACGCTGCCGCCAGCTCGGAGCGAGCGAACTCAAGAGCAGCAGGGAGGGCAGCACCATCGCGTCCCCCTGCCTGGGCCAGGTTGGGGCGCCCACCGCCGCCACCGCCGCACTGTTTGGCAATGCCGCCGATGAACTTGCCGGCCTGAAGCTTGGCGGCGATCACCTGCTTGCCGAAGGCCGCCACCAGGATCACCTTGCCCATTTCGCCAGGATCCGGCAGACCGCCGATCACCACGGCCGCACCATCCCCCAGCTGATCCGCCAGGCTCTGGGCTGCGCCCTGCAAACCGGCGCCATCCACGCCGTCGAGGCGTTCCACCAGCAATTGGAAGTCGCCCAAAGCCTCGGCCTTAGCGGCCAGAGCGCCTGCTTTCGCCACCGCAAGTTCCGCCTGAGCTGCGGCCAGCGCCCTGCCGGTGGCCTTGAGCTCTTCCTGAAGGGCCGCCACACGATCCACGATCTCGGCCGGCTGGGCCTTGAAGCGATCCCCCAGCTGCTTCACCACTGAATCGCGCTCGTTCAGATACGCGAGCACAGCGGGACCAGCGACGGCTTCAATCCGGCGGATACCGGCGGCGACACCACTTTCCGCCACGATCTTGAACAGGCCGATCTCAGCGGTGTTGGCCACGTGGGTGCCACCGCAGAGCTCCATCGACACACCGGGCACGTCGACCACCCGCACCAGATCGGCGTATTTCTCGCCGAACATCGCCACGGCACCGGCCGCCTTGGCCTGATCGATCGCCATCTCCTGCACCTGCAGCGCATGAGCCTCGTTGATCCAACCGTTGATCAGGGTTTCAACCTGCTGCAACTGATCCGCCGTCACCGCCGTGGGGCAGTGGAAGTCGAAGCGCAGGCGATCGAAATCCACCAGTGATCCGGCCTGGCCGATGCCTGGATCCACCACCTGCTTGAGCGCTGCCTGCAGAAGGTGGGTGGCCGTGTGATTTGCCTGGGCCCGACGCCGGCAGGCACGGTCCACCTGAGCCTTCACGGTGTCGCCCAAGGCGAGCTCACCGCGTTCCACCCGCCCGGCATGGACGAAGACATCACGGCTGCGGCTCACCGACTCAATCCGAACAATCAGATCGCTGCCCGAAAGCACGCCGCGATCGCCCACCTGACCGCCGCCTTCTCCATAAAAAGGCGTGGTGTCGAGCACCACCTGAACCGCATCGCCCGCCTTGGCGGTGCTGGCTGGTTCACCGTTCACCACCAACGCCTGCACGCAGGAGTCGTGATCAAGAGCTTCATATCCGTCGAAACAGGTGGCCGCCTGATCCGCCACCACCTGGTCGATCGCATCCTGCAGGGTGAGATCGATGCTCACCGCGGCCGCCTTGGCCCGCTGGCGCTGTTCCTCCATCGCCGCCTCGAACCCATCGAGGTCAACGGCCAGGCCCTGCTCCTCCGCGATTTCCTGGGTGAGCTCAAGCGGGAAGCCATAGGTGTCGTACAGCTCAAAGGCCTGGGCACCGCTGATCTGGGTGGGCTTGGAGGCCAGCACCTCCGCCAGCAACTTTTCACCGCGCTCAAGGGTCTCGAGGAAGCGGGCTTCCTCCCGCTGGAGCTCGGCCAGGATCACCTCCTGCCGCTCAATCACGCTGGGGTGGGCCCCCTTCAGCAGGGCAATCGCCGCCTCGCCCATGGTGACGAGGAAGGGTTTGTCGATGCCCAACAGGCGGCCATGGCGAACCACCCGGCGCAGCAGGCGCCGCAGGATGTAACCGCGGCCCAGGTTGCTGGCGGTGACGCCATCGCAGATCAGCTGCGTCACCGCGCGGCTGTGGTCGCCGATCACCTTCAACGACGTCTTGCCCTTGTCGTTGAGGTGGTGGTAATCGACCCCCGCCAGATCCGCGGCCGCTTGAATCAGCGGAAAGATCAGATCGGTTTCGTAGTTGTTGGGAACCTTCTGCAGGATCTGGGCCATCCGTTCAAGGCCCATGCCGGTGTCGATGTTGCGGTTGGCCAGCGGCGTGAGGATGCCCTCCGCGTCGCGGTTGTACTGCATGAACACCAAGTTGTAGAACTCGATGAAACGGTCGTCGTCCTCGAGATCAATGCCCTCATTCCCGAGCTCGGGTTTGAAGTCGTAATAGATCTCCGAGCAAGGGCCACAGGGGCCTGTGGGGCCGGAGGCCCAGAAGTTGTCGGCCTCATCCATGCGGATGATCCGCTTGGGGTTCACCCCCACCACATCGCGCCAGATCTGCTCGGCTTCATCGTCTTCACGGAAGACGCTCACTACCAGGTTCTTGGGGTCGATGCCATAAACGCCGGTGCTGAGCTCCCAGGCCCACTCAATCGCCTGCTGCTTGAAGTAATCCCCAAAGGAGAAGTTGCCGAGCATCTCGAAAAAGGTGTGATGCCGGGCCGTGCGCCCCACGTTCTCGATGTCGTTGGTGCGGATGCACTTCTGCGAACTGGTGGCCCGGGGCGCGGGTCGCTCCTGCTGGCCCAAAAAAACCGGCTTGAACGGCAGCATTCCCGCAATGGTGAGCAGCACCGTTGGGTCTTCGGGAATCAATGAGGCGCTGGCCATCCGCTTGTGGCCGCGCTCGGCATAGAAGTTGAGAAAGGCCTCACGGATCTCCTCCCCACTGCGCGGTGCAGACGCTGCAGAAGACGACGATGCGGCGGCAACCATGACAGGAAAGGGGGATCCTGCCGTCATGATCGCCTTTGAACCGCCGGCGCCCGTGGCCGTTCCACCCAGTGATCCCGAGATTCGCCAGCGACTGCGGCTGCAGTCGATCGGTTGGGCGCTGGCTGCCGGGATAAGCGCAGGGCTGCTGAGCTTGCCCTGTGGTCTGGAAGCTGCGGTGCGTTCCGGCGGTTGTGGCCTCTTTTACGGCCTGCTGGCCTTCCACCTGCAACGGGTGGACCCTGATGACGGGCATTTGCAGGCGGGTCTGGTGGGGGCGGTCTGCGGGTTGCGCAGCCTCGGTATGCCCCTACCCCTTGACAACTGGCAGGTCGATGGCCTGACATCATTACTACTGGAGCTACTTCAGGCCTGGCTGCCGTTGATCGGTAGTGCTCTCCTGCTCCACGGCACCCTCCGCTTCCTGCCCGCGTCGCGGCCATGAGCCTGCTGCACGCCACCTGGCTTCCCGCCATCCGCACCTCCAGCAGTTCCGGTCAACCGGCACTGCTCGTTTGGGCTGACACCTGGCGGGTGGCCACACCGGAAGGCCCCGGCCTCACCCCCGCGCTGCACCCATTCACCCTCAGCCATGACGACCTCAGGGCCTGGCTGAGCGAACGCGACCTTTTGCCGGGCGGCAGCATTGATGCCACAGCCTGTCTCACTCTGCCGAGCCGCACGGTGAAGCCGCGCAAAAGCCGGAGCAAAAAAGAGGAGCCAACGCCGGAACCATCGGGCTGGACCGGGCTACCGATGCAGGCCGGCGAACCGATCCCCAAGCAAACCGAATGGTGGCCCTGGCAGGTGCAGGGGCTCGCGGTGGAACCATCGGCTGCCACGGAGTGGCTGTCCAGATTGCCCCTCTCGGGCACCAATCCAGACCTGGCTGACGAACTGCGCTGGTGGAGCCATCTGCAGCGCTGGGCCCTGAGCCTGGTGGCCCGGGGCCGCTGGATTCCCCAGATGGAGCTCAGCAAAGGGGAGGGCTATCCCCATCGAGCCCGTTGGGTGCCGCTGCTCAACCGGGAAGAAGACCGGCGACGACTGGAGGATCTGGCAGCCAGCCTGCCGCTGGTGGCCACCTGTGCCTTGCCCTGGCGGGAACCCCTGGGGCGCCGCAGCAACCGCACCACCCGGTTGCGACCGGAGGCCATGCGGGCCGCCAACCCGGTGGCCAGCTGCCGGCCCCGCAGCGGACGCCTGCGGGTGGCGACGCTGCTGGAAGACCTGGTGGACGCGCAGCTGCGCAAGGACTTTGAACCATCCACGGATGGACTCGATCCCCTGCTGACCCTCTGGCAGGAGGCCCTGGGGTCGGAGACCGGAGTGATCGAGATCGGCGATGAAGAAGCCGAACGCCTGGCCACCGCCAGCCATCACTGGAGGGAGGGCATCGCCGGCGGATTTGCCGCGGCCCGCACCTGCCTTGAACTGCACACCCCAACGGATGGGGAGGATCTCTGGGAGCTGCGCTTCGGCTTGCAGGCGGAAGCCGACCCCAGCCTGAAACTCCCGGCCGCCGCAGCCTGGGCCTCCGGCGCCGAGATGCTGCAACTGGGGGAGATCCAAGTGGATCAACCGGGCGAAGTGCTGCTGGAGGGCCTGGGACGGGCCCTGACGGTGTTCCCACCGATCGAACGGGGGCTGGAGAGCGCGACGCCGGACACGATGCAGCTGACCCCGGCCGAAGCCTTCGTGCTGGTGCGCACGGCTGCCCGTCAGCTGCGGGATGCCGGCGTTGGGGTGGAGCTGCCGCCCAGCCTCTCCGGCGGCCTGGCCAGCCGGCTGGGCCTGGCTATCAAGGCCGAACTTCCAGAACGCTCTCGCGGCTTCACCCTGGGCGAATGTCTTGACTGGGAGTGGGATCTGATGATCGGCGGGGTGACGCTCACCCTGCGGGAACTGGAGCGCCTGAGCGGCAAGCGCAGCCCCCTGGTGAGACACAAGGGGGCCTGGATCGAACTGCGGCCGAACGACCTCAAGAACGCCGAACGCTTCTGTGGAGCGAAACCGGAACTGAGCCTCGACGACGCGCTGCGGCTGACGGGAACGGAAGGGGAACTGCTGATGCGGATGCCGGTGCACCGCTTCGAGGCCGGCCCGCGGCTGCAATCGGTGCTGGAGCAATACCACCAGCAGAAGGCCCCCGACCCCCTGCCGGCTCCCGAGGGATTTAGCGGTCAGCTGCGGCCCTATCAGGAGCGTGGCCTCGGCTGGCTCGCCTTCCTGCACCGCTTCGACCAGGGGGCCTGCCTGGCTGACGACATGGGCCTGGGCAAAACTATCCAGCTGCTGGCGTTTCTGCAGCACCTCAAAGCGGAGCAGGAACTGAAGCGCCCTGTGCTGCTGGTGGCTCCCACCTCGGTGCTCACCAACTGGCGACGGGAGGCGGAATCGTTCACCCCGGAGTTGAAGGTCACCGAGCATTACGGCCCCCGCCGCCCCTCCACACCCGCCGAACTCAAAAAAACGTTGAAGGAGGTGGATCTGGTTCTCACCAGCTACGGACTGCTGCAGCGGGACAGCGAACTGCTGGAAACCCAGGACTGGCAGGGGGTGGTGATTGACGAAGCCCAGGCGATCAAGAATCCCGGCGCCAAACAGAGCCAGGCCGCCAGGGATTTGGCCCGCGCCGGCCGCAGCAAGAGCAACCGCTTCCGCATCGCCCTCACCGGCACCCCCGTGGAGAACCGGGTGAGCGAACTGTGGGCCTTGATGGACTTCCTCAACCCCAAGGTGCTGGGGGAAGAGGACTTCTTCCGCCAGCGCTACCGGATGCCAATCGAACGGTATGGCGACATGTCGTCCCTGCGGGACCTCAAAGGCCGCGTGGGTCCGTTCATCCTGCGCCGGCTGAAAACCGACAAAACGATCATTTCCGACCTGCCGGAGAAGGTAGAGCTGAGCGAATGGGTGGGGTTGAGCAAAGAGCAGAAATCCCTGTACAGCAAGACCGTGGAAGACACCCTCGATGCCATTGCGCGGGCACCGCGCGGGCAGCGCCACGGGCAGGTGCTGGCCCTGCTCACCCGGCTGAAACAGATCTGCAACCATCCCGCCCTGGCCATGAGCGAAGGGGCCGTGGACGATGGCTTCCTAGGCCGTTCGGCCAAGCTGCAGCGGCTTGAGGAAATCCTCGATGAGGTGATCGAAGCGGGGGATCGGGCCCTGCTGTTCACCCAGTTCGCCGAATGGGGGCATCTGCTGCAGGCCTGGATGCAGCAGCGCTGGAAATCAGAGGTGCCCTTCCTGCACGGCGGCACCCGCAAGAGCGAGCGCCAGGCGATGGTGGATCGCTTCCAGGAGGATCCCCGAGGTCCGCAGTTGTTCCTGCTCTCGTTGAAAGCTGGTGGTGTGGGCCTCAACCTCACCCGGGCCAGCCACGTGTTCCACATCGACCGCTGGTGGAACCCGGCTGTGGAGAACCAGGCCACCGACCGGGCCTATCGGATCGGCCAGACCAACCGGGTGATGGTGCACAAATTCATCACCAGCGGCTCGGTGGAGGAAAAAATCGATCGCATGATCCGCGAGAAATCACGCCTGGCTGAGGATGTGATCGGCTCCGGCGAGGATTGGCTGGGAAGCCTCGGTGGCGATCAATTGCGCGATCTCGTCGCCTTGGAGGACACCTGACCATGACCCTCAGCAACGGCAACAGCAACGGCATCACCGCCATCGGTGACGACGGCCTGGGCCAACAGCCCTGGTGGGTGGAGCAGTGGATGGAGCTGATCAACGGCTACCGCTTCAAGAAACGATTGGAACGGGCCTGGGGCTACGCCCGAGAAGGCCATGTGACCTCGATCCGCTTCGAAGGCCGCCGCGTGCATGCCCGCGTCCAGGGCACCGACGAAGCGCCCTACAAGGTGAAGCTCTGGCTGGACGTGCTCAACGATGAGGACTGGGACTATGTGCTGGAAGCGCTGACCCAGAAAGCCCGCTGGTCGGCCCAGCTGCTGGCGGGGATCATGCCCTCCGACATCGAACGGGCCTTCGCCGCCAGCGGCAAACGCCTGTTCCCGTTCAAATTGCAGGAGGTGCGCAGCGAGTGCAGCTGCCCGGACAAAGCCAACCCCTGCAAACACATCAGCGCGGTGTATTTCCTGATGGGGGATCGCTTCAGCGAAGACCCCTTCGTGCTGTTCCAACTGCGGGGCCGCAACCGGGCTCGGCTGCTGGAAGATCTGGCGGAACACCGCCGCAAGGCCCTGGCGGAGCGGGCGGCGGCAGCCAAGGAGGAGAGCAAAGCCAGCACAGCTGAAGAGGCAACACCGCTGCCGCCCCATGCGGCGGTGCAGGACCCGGCCCTGTGGTGGCGCTACAACCGCAGCCTCGATGGCGACCTGGTGGTGATCACTCCAGCGATGGAGGGCGACACGGGCCTCGATGCCGCCGGTGAGCTTCCGCTGGCGGAAGACCCACGCTTCGCCGATGCGCGCAGCACCTTCCTGAACAACCTCAAGGCCCATGGTCAGGCCAGTGCCCAGAAGGCGATGCTGCAGGCCATGGCAGCCGGCAGCTGACGCCGAGCGGAGCCATGGCCCATGAAGCCGCCTGGCTCACCGCCGAAAAACAAGGTCTCGCCGCGGTGCTGCTTCAATCGCATAAACAGGCCTTCAGCAGGCCGCTGATCGCTTCCGCCCAACCGGGCCAGCCAAAGCAGCTGCTTTGCCAGAACCTGTTCGCCTGCGGCTTTCCAGTGCTGGCCCACGGCACGGAGCAGGATCCCAAGCTCAGTTACGCCAACGCTGCGGCCCTGCAGCTGTGGGAAACACGCTGGAATGAACTGATCGGCATGCACTCACGGCTGACTGCACCAAACAGCGAACGGGGGCAACGCAGCAAAGCCTTGGGGCAGGCCAAACGCCTCGAAGCCGTTCAGAACTATCGCGGCATTCGCATCAGCCGCAAAGGGCGGCGATTCATGATCAACAAGGCCCGGATCTGGACCCTTCGGAATGCAGAAGAGCGGGTCTGCGGCCAGGCGGCCTGCTTCAGCGACTGGTGGTGGCTTTAAGGAGATTCGGTTTCAACGCCATCCCTGTGGTGCCAGCCGAACCTGGTGGTAGAGACCGAATCAAAACGGACGGTTCTCACGCTTCTGGTTCTCATCCAAGCGGCCCAGATTGTGATGGCGGGCGATCAACCCAGTCCGCAGATGTTCATTCTTCGGAGCCACCATCATGCTGACCCTTCGCCAATCCCCCTTCGATCTGTTCGAGCGTCTCGAGCAGCAACTGGCCACCGCTGAGCGCGTTCCCAACGCCGAAATCCGCGAAACCGAAACCAGTTACACCGTGCAGCTGGAACTGCCCGGGGTGGACCGGGATTCGATCGACGTCAAGGCCACCGATCGCAACCTGGTGATCAGCGCCGAACGCCCAGCCACAGGCAGCGACGACAGCAACGCACCGCTGCTGAGCGAATTCCGCAGCGGCACCTGGAGCCGCAGCTTCCGTTTCCCCCAGAGCCTCGATCGCGACCAGCTGAAGGCCAGCTATCGGGACGGCATTCTTGAAATCAACGCCGGCAAAGCGGTGGAACACACCAGCGTTTCGGTGAAGGTGGAGAGCTGATCAGGACCCGAGCACTCAAGAGGCTTGGGCTGGACAAGCCCAACACACGAAGACGAGAAGAACGGAAGCCCAACCCTTGCCCATGGCAGGGGTTTTTTGTTGAAGCCAGGGCGGAATCAGCCGCCGAGGCCAAGGAAGAAGCGACCGATGAACAGCAGGCTGAAGCCACTGAAAAACACTAGGCCAAACCAGCAGAAGGCCTGGGTGAACCGACCATAACGGTGATCCACAGGAACCAAGGGGCTGTTGATCGTGTCCATCGCCATCCAGGCGAACAGAGGAGCGGTGAGGAAACTGCCGGTCATCGCCCCAAAGACGAAATCCTTCACGCCGATCCCGCCGCTCTTGGCCACCACCAGCGCGAGCACAGCGGCCAGGAAATGCACGATCACCCAGATGTCGAAGCGACGCTGCATGGGCCCAGGTGCTGAATCCCCACTGTCGTGATGACGCAGCAAGCCCTGGATCGCCGCAATGCTGCGGGGATAGGCATCCAGGCAGGTGAGGGTGGTGCTGAACATGGCCGTTACGACGGTGACGCCATAGCCGAGGTTGAAATCGAACTCGGCCTCCTTCGGCGTTGCGGTGTGCTCGGTGTCGCGCGCACGGGAGAACATCCACAACGATGGCCAGACGCACATCTCCACTGGTCCGGGCATCCAGCCCATCAGGGGAATCAAGAAGGCCAGGTTGGCCAGGGTCCAGGGGCTGGGATCAGTGCTGACCCAACTGGCCGCCACATCGCCGACGGGGCCGCGGATCAGCAGTGATGCAGCCGCAACCCCCGTGAGCAGGGTGAGCAGCACCACCAAGAGCTTGGAGAGACGGTCGAGCGCCCGGTAATGCCCCAGCAGCAGCACCAGGCCACTCACCGCCAGCACGGCGATGGATAGTCCGTAGGGGTCCAGCCCCGCCAGCAGAGGAATATTGGTGAGCAGCAGCCCCGCCACAAAACTCACCGCCGCGATGGTGAAGGTGCCGGTGACCAGACTCACCACCAGGTACAGCGGCAGGTAGAGGGGATTGCGTTTCTGGAAACCCTCCAGCAGCGACAACCCGGTGGCCGCTGTGAAGCGGGTGCCCACGCGCAGGAACGGGTACTTGATCAGATTGGTGAGCAGGATCAGGCCCACCAGCGCAAAGCCGAATCGGGCGCCCGCCGTGGTGGACGACATCAAGTGGGATCCACCGATGCAGGCACCGGCCAAGAGGATCCCGGGTCCAATGCTGCGTCGCAGCGTCGATGACGCCATCACAAGGTTGCGGTTGAAACCAGTCTCCGCCGCCTTGCCCCGCTAAATCTCCGTAGAGTCGACTTCCGTCACGGTCGGTTTCATGGTCGTTGCTCCCGCTGCTACGAAGCTGTCGCTGCAGTGCGAGGCCATCGCCGCCGACACCTCCACGATTCGCTCCCTCGACTGGGATCGCAGCCGCTTCGACATTGAATTCGGCCTGCGCAACGGCACCACCTACAACGCCTTCCTGGTGCGGGGAGAACGCACCGCCCTGATCGACACCAGCCACGCCAAGTTCCGCGACACCTGGATCCCGCTGCTCAAGGAGCAGATCGATCCAACCACGATCGATGTGTTGATCGTGAGCCACACCGAACCCGACCACTCCGGATTGATCGGTGACCTGATCGATCTCAATCCCGAGATCGAAATCGTGGGATCGAAGGTGGCGCTGCAGTTCCTCAAGGACCAGGTGCACAGGCCGTTCAAATCTCGTGCGGTGAAGTCAGGCGAGGAATTGGATCTCGGCACCAACCCCGACAGCGGCATCCAGCACCGCTTCGAATTCCTCAGTGCTCCAAACCTGCACTGGCCGGACACGATCTTTTCCTTCGATCACGGCACAGGCATCCTCTACACCTGCGATGCCTTCGGCCTCCACTACTGCTCCGAGGACGTCTTCGACGCCGACCCCGGCGCCATCGCCCCTGATTTCCGCTTCTATTACGACTGCCTGATGGGCCCGAATGCCCGCAGCGTGCTGCAGGCCCTCAAGCGCATGGATGGCCTACCAGAGATCAACACCATCGCCGTTGGACACGGGCCGCTGTTGCGGCATCACCTCAGCCACTGGATCAGCGACTACCGCGAGTGGAGCGGCCAGCGCAGTAAAGGCGAGAGCTATGCCGCCGTCTGTTACCTGAGCCAGTATGGCTTCTCCGATCGGATCAGCCAGGCCATTGCCCACGGCATCGGCAAAGCTGATTCCCAGGTGCAGCTGGTGGATCTGCGGGCCACCGACCCCCAGGAACTCACCGCCCTGGTGGGCGATGCCAAAGCTGTTGTGGTGCCGACCTGGCCCGCGGAACCGGAACCGGATCTCCAGGCCTCAATCGGAACCCTGCTGGCGGCCCTGCATCCCAAACAACTGGTGGGGGTTTACGACGCCTTCGGGGGCAACGACGAACCGATCGACGCCGTCGCAGATCAATTGCGCAGCCAGGGCCAGAAGCAAGCCTTCAGCCCATTGCGAATCAAACAGCTGCCCCAGGGCAGCGACTACCAACGCTGTGAGGAGTCGGGCACCGACCTCGGCCAGCTGTTGACCAAAGAGAAGACGATCGCGGCGATGAAAAGTCTCGATGGCGACCTCGACAAGGCCCTGGGTCGCATTAGCGGTGGCCTTTATGTGGTGACCGCCAGCCAGGGAGAGGGCGAATCGCAACGCCGTAGCGCCATGGTGGCCAGCTGGGTGAGCCAGGCCAGCTTCACCCCCCCGGGCCTCACCATCGCCGTCGCCAAAGACCGTGCGATCGAAGCCCTGATGCAGGTTGGCGACCGGTTCGTGCTGAATGTTCTACGGCAGGACAACCACCAACAGCTGATGCGCCATTTCCTCAAGCGCTTCCCCCCTGGTGCCGATCGTTTCGCGGGGGTGAACGTGCTGGAGGGAACCGCCGATGGCGGCCCGGTTCTCGCCGATTCTCTGGCGTTTCTTGGCTGCCGGGTGGAGCAACGGATGGAAGGCCCCGATCACTGGATCATCTATGCCGTGGTGGAGCAGGGCAACGTGGCCGATGCCGAGGCCAGCACGGCGGTGCACCACCGCAAAGTGGGGAACCACTACTGATGAGCGTGACCAGCACCGCAACCTCGCGTCGCACGATCCAGCTGCCGATCGACGATGGGGTCGTTGGTCTGCGCGGTCTGAGCCCTCAACGGCACCGCTTCGAACTGGAATACGCCCTGGAGCGGGGTAGCACCGCCAACAGTGTGTTGTTTCAGGCTGGTGATGGCGCCCCTGCCGTGCTGGTCCACCCCCCGGGGGTGGCCTACAGCGCGGCCTTTCTGCCGGTGCTTGCCGAAGCCCTGCCCAGCAGCGACGCACCGCTGCTGGTGGTGGTGGGCCACGTCAACCCCAACCGCGTTGCCCTTCTGCGGGATCTGGCAGAGGCCTACGCCCGCCTGCAACTGATCGTCTCCAACCCCGGCGCCAAGCTGATCGAAGAACTGTGGAGCCAACGCAAGCCGACCCCTCCCGGTGAGACGAGCGAGCAACCACCACTGCCCGATCTGCCGCCACTACGAGTGATCCGCCAGGAGCAAACACTTCCGCTCAGCCATCAGCGCAGCTTGATGCTGCTGCCGGCCCCAACCCCCCGCTGGCCCGGCGGATTGCTGGCCTTCGAGGAAAGCCTGGGCCTGCTGATGAGCGACAAATTCTTCAGTGCCCACCTCTGCACGGACAGCTGGGCCGAAAGCAACCGCAGCAGCACCGAAGAAGAACGCCGTCACTTCTATGACTGCCTGATGGCCCCCATGGCCCGTCAGGTGGATGCCCTGGTGGAACGGCTCGAAGAACTCGACATCCGCACCATTGCGCCGGGCCATGGCCCGGCCATCGAAGCCAGTTGGCGCAGCCTGCTGAATGACTACCGCCGCTGGGGAGAAGGCCAGCAGAACGCCAGCCTGACGGTGGCTTTGCTGTTTGCCAGCGCCTACGGCAACACCGCAGCCATTGCCGATGCCCTGGCCCGCGGGGTCAGCCGCACCGGCATCCGGGTGAACAGCTTGAACTGCGAATTCACCCCCGCCGATGAACTGGTGAGCACGATCCAGCAGGCCGACGCCGTGTTGATCGGCTCACCCACCCTGGGGGGCCATGCCCCCACACCGATCGTCTCGGCCCTGGGAACCCTGTTGGCGGAGGGGGATCGCAGCAAGCCCGTGGGGGTGTTCGGCAGCTTCGGCTGGAGCGGCGAGGCGGTGGACCTTCTGGAAACGAAGCTGCGGGATGGCGGCTTCAGCTTTGGTTTCGAGCCGATCCGGGTGAAGTTCAGTCCGGATGCCGCCCGGGTGAAGGAGCTGGAAGAAACCGGCACCCGGTTCGCCCGCCAGCTGCTGCAGAGCCAGAAACGGGCGCAACGGCGCAGTGCGGGGGGCTTGAGCGAAAGCCGCAGCGATCCAGCGGTGCTGGCCCTGGGCCGTGTGATCGGCTCCCTCTGCGTGCTCACCACCCGCAAAGCGGATCTGAGCGGCGCCATGGTGGCCAGCTGGGTGAGCCAAGCCAGCTTCAATCCCCCCGGCATCACCGTGGCAGTGGCCAAGGACCGTGCCGTGGAAGCGCTACTGCACAAAGGCGATCGCTTCGCCTTGAACGTGCTGGCCGAAGGCCGCGAAACCGCCCTGATGAAGCAGTTCCTGCAACCTTTCGAACCCGGTGCCGATCGCTTTGCAGGCCTCGAGCTGGACACCAGCCCCGCCGAACAGCCCTTGCTGCCGGATGCTCTGGCCTGGCTGGACGGCAAGGTGAGCCAGCGGATGGAATGCGGCGACCACTGGCTGATCTATGCCGAAGTGGATCGCGGCGGGGTGCTGGATGCAGAGGGCAGCACCGCGGTGCACCAGCGCCGCAGCGGCGCCAACTACTGAGCTGACGGCCTGAGCCGGCCAACCGAACCCTCCCCTAACTCATACTCACTATGAGTTAGGGCTAGGCTGATGGAACGATCCCTGGCGCCATCGATGGACCTTTCCAAGCCTTCCACCCACGCCAACCTCGAGGCCGCTTTCGGTGGCGAGAGCATGGCCAACCGCAAATACCTGTTCTTTTCAGAGGTGGCCAAACAGTTGGGCCACAAGGACCTGGCCAAGCTGTTTCGGGACACCGCAGCACAGGAAACGGAACACGCCTTCGCCCACTTCCGCCTGCTGCATCCTGAGTTGGTGGTGAACGATCCCGAACAGCTCAGCAACGAGGAGAAGCATGAGATTCTGAGCCGCTGCTGGACCTGGCGATTGAAGGCGAAACCTACGAGTACACAACGATGTATCCGGAGTTCGCCGCCCAGGCCCGGCAGGACCGGGACAGGGGAGCCGCAGCGGAATTCGCCGAGCAGAGCAGCGAATCCAAGGAGCATGCGGGCCTGTTCCGCACCGCCGCCAAGAACTTCGGCCTGCTGACCCCGATCGAGCAGCATCACGCCGAAACCTATGGCGTTGCCCTCGAGGCCTTGCAAGGCAAGGGCAGCGCAGGCCAGGCTGACCAACCGATCCCGGGCAAGTGGATCTGCAAGGTGTGCTCGATGATCTACGACCCCGCCGAGGGGGATCCCGATTCCGGCATCGCCCCAGGCACCCCGTTCGAGGCGATTCCCGACGATTGGCACTGCCCGATCTGCGGCGCCCGCAAAGCCAGCTTTGCTCCCTACCGCGAAGCTGAATTGAAAACGGCCTGACGCCCTTGCACGATTCCATCAAGAGCCTTCGTCTCCATGCCCTCTGATCTCATCGTTCTGACGGCGAGCAATGGCGAGAACCGCAAGTTGGCGAAACGCTTCGTGCAGGCCGCCGCAGCTCAGAACGCCAGCGCCGAACTGATCGATCTCACCCAGCTCGACCTACCCCTGTTCACGCCACGGGTCCAGGCCGCAGGGGCGGGCCCTGACCTGGCGACCCTGCACGGCCAGCTGCACGCAACCCCACGCTGGGTGATCTGCGCCCCGGAATACAACGGCTCGATTCCGCCGTCGCTCACCAATGCCATTGCCTGGCTCTCAGTGACCGACGACGACTTCCGATCCCTGTTCAACGGGCGGCCGATCGCCATGGCCACCTTCTCCGGCGGTGGCGGCATGGAACTGCTCGTGTCGCTGCGCATCCAGCTCACCCACCTCGGGGCTCAGGTGGTGGGGCGTCAGCTGCTGAGCAACCACGCCAAACCAGCCCAGGACGACAGCATCAACGACCTGGTGCAGCGGCTGCTGCAGATGCAACCGCTCCAACTCTGAGCACCTCGATGTGCCGGACGGCCCCGCAAACACATCAACACGCCACCACGTCAACCGTGATCCTGCGCCCCGCAGACCAGCGCTTTCACAGCCAGCTGGACTGGCTCGATTCCTGGCACAGCTTCAGCTTCGGCAGCCATCAGGATCCGAACTGGATGGGCTTCGGCCCCTTGCGGGTGATCAACGACGACACCATCGCTGCAGGCCATGGGTTCGGCATGCACCCCCACCGGGACATGGAAATCATCACGGTGATGGTGGAGGGGGCCCTGACCCATGCCGACTCAATGGGCAACAGCGCGGTGCTGCACGCCGGCGAGGTGCAACGGATGAGTGCCGGCAGCGGCATCGTTCACAGCGAAATCAACCAGACCGGCACGCCCTGCAGGCTGCTGCAGATCTGGATTGAGCCAGCACAGCTGGGCATCCAGCCCGCCTACGAGCAGAAACCCTTCACCATCGGCGAGGGCTGGACGCCCCTGATTGAGCCCGACGCCACCGGCGAAGCGATGGCCATCGAACGTCCCGTACGCCTCTGGCGTGCCCAACCGCTACGCCAACAGCAGTTGCCATTGCCCGACACCAAGGAGAGATGGCTCTGGCTTCAGGTGATTGACGGGGAGCTGGCGCTCAACAGTGAGGGCTCCCCCAAGCAGTCGCTGCGGCGGGGCGATGGGATGGGCCTGATCCAGGACGCAGCAGCACAAAGCGAGCTGATCGGCCTCAGTGAACGCGCCGACGTGCTGCTGTTTGCCCTGGCGTGAAGCAATCCGGAAAAGATCTGGTGCAAGTGCGCGACACCAGATCTTGTGCCCTGAAATGACGAGGTCACTTCCAAACAATCCCTAGAGCGATGGGATTCATGAACGGCCAGGAGGCCTCGGTTCGGTACCGCGGCTTTCTCTTGATGCCTCAAACCAACCGGAGCTGGCTGGTGAGGCCGGAACGCAGCCCGATGCGATTGCTGCCCTTCCGCACACCAACCTGCTCATTGGCCGACGTCAAAGCCCTGCTGGACTGGCGTCTGGCCCAGGAACAATCAGAGATCGGCGTGGCCTGAAGTCAGGCCGCTGCCGGCGGTGGAGTGGGATCGCCCACCGGTTGAAAAGGGATCACCAGGGTGGCCCAGTGATCGGGCCGCTCGGGGCGGCTGCGACGGGAACGGCGCGTGCCAAAGGGAACCCGAATCACATTGGTTCCTTCAATTGACAAGGTATGGCCGCGATTGAAGGCCGATTCCAGACCCTCAGGAATTTGAGGAAGGGCAGGCCCTTCAACGCTGCTGAGCGCAGATTTCTTGTTGTTGTCCCGATCCATGGTGTCCCCCGACAGACGAATCAGTTGTCGAACAGTTTGACCGAACTCGCAAGGGCGATGAACAGAATCAAACCAATTTTTCCACTTTCAGTGAAAATTTACACGCTCTGAACCCATTGCACCAGGGCTTCAAGCCGCCACAGCCACCGCTTCCACCGACGGACAGGTGCACACCAAGTTGCGATCACCAAAGGCGTTATCAATCCGTGCCACGGCGGGCCAAATCTTGCTCTCCTGCTGCCCCTCCATCGGGAAGGCGGCTTGCTGACGGCTGTAGGGACGATCCCAGTCATCCGCTGTGACGGCCGCCAGGGTGTGGGGAGCACGCTTGAGCGGGTTGTTCTGAGGGTCGCTGGTGCCGGTTTCAATGGCGCGAATCTCCTCGCGGATCGCCACCAGGGCATCGGCGAAACGATCCAACTCAGCCAGGCTTTCGCTTTCGGTGGGCTCCACCATCACCGTGCCGGCCACCGGCCAACTGACGGTGGGCGCATGGAAGCCGTAGTCCATCAAACGCTTGGCGATGTCATCCACATCGATCCCCGCATCCCGCTTGAGCGGGCGCAGGTCAAGGATGCATTCGTGGGCCACCCGGCCGGTGCTGCCGCGAAACAGCACGGGGTACGAGGCATCAAGCCGATGGGCGAGGTAGTTGGCCGACAACAGCGCCACGGCACTGGCCTGCCGCAGGGCCTCCGCCCCCATCATCCGCAGGTACATCCAGCTGATCGGCAGGATGCTGGCGCTACCGAGCGCAGATGCGGACACTGGACCGATGGCCGATGCGGCGCCGGCCTGCAAGGGGTGCCCCGGAAGGAAGGGGGCCAGATGCGCCGCCACACCAATGGGCCCCACACCAGGGCCACCGCCCCCATGGGGGATGCAGAAGGTCTTGTGCAAGTTGAGGTGGCAGACATCGGCACCGAAGACACCGGGACGGCACAGCCCCACCTGGGCATTGAGGTTGGCCCCATCGAGGTACACCTGGCCCCCGTGCCGATGCACCACCGAGCAGATCTCACGGATGCCGGTTTCAAACACGCCGTGGGTGGAGGGGTATGTGACCATCAGCGCCGCCAGCCGGTCGGCGTGCTCGGCCGCCTTCGCCGCCAGATCCTGCTGATCGATGTTGCCCTCGTTATCACAGGCGACAGCCACCACCTTCAGGCCGGCCATCACGGCACTAGCGGGATTGGTGCCGTGGGCGCTGGTGGGGATCAGACAGATGTCGCGATGGGCTTCACCGCGGGAGCGGTGCCAGGCGCGAATCACCAGCAGCCCGGCATATTCCCCCTGGGAACCGGCATTGGGCTGCAACGACACGGCGGCAAAGCCCGTAAGGGCGGCCAGCCATTGCTCGAGATCGTCGGCCAGACGGCGATAGCCCTGGGCCTGATCGGCTGGGGCAAAGGGATGCAAGGCCGCAAACGCAGGCCAGCTCACCGGCTGCAGTTCAGCGGCGGCGTTGAGCTTCATGGTGCAGCTGCCCAACGGAATCATCCCGTGCACCAGCGAGAGATCACGGCTCACCAACCGCTGGATGTAGCGCAACAGATCTGATTCGCTCCGGTACTGGTGAAAAACCGGCTGGCTCAGCCAGGGCTGGCTGCGCTGCGGCAGGGAGAGGGACGGCGGCTGCTCAGCCTCGAGCTGCGGCGTGGCCTGACCGCAGGCCTCCGCCAGCAGTACGAGCAGGGCTTGCAGCTCCTGTTGATCCGAGAGCTCATCGAGGCTGATGCCGAATCCGGTGGCGTCCGCCGGCGCTGCACCATCGGGCATCACCCGCAGATTGAAACCAGCAGCTGCGGCAGCGCGGTGCACAGCCGGTGCCGACGCACAGTGCACGGTGACGGTGTCGAAGCGGTCGGCCAGCTCCAGCGGATAACCAAGGGCCCGCAGACCCTGCTCCAACTGGCTGCGCAGGCCAGCAATGCGCTGGGCGATGGCCTGCAGACCATCAGGGCCATGGTGCACCGCATAAAACGAAGCCATCACAGCAAGCAGCACCTGGGCCGTGCAGATGTTGCTAGTGGCCTTGTCGCGACGGATGTGCTGCTCACGGGTTTGCAGCGCCAAGCGGAGGGCCGAACGGCCTTCCGCATCCTTGGACTGCCCCACAAGACGACCAGGGATCTGGCGCTTGTAGGCCTCTACGGTGGCGAAGAAGGCGGCGTGAGGACCACCAAATCCCATCGGCACCCCCAGGCGTTGGGCGCTGCCCACAGCAATGTCGGCTCCGAGGGATCCCACGGGGGCCATTAGGGTCTGCGCCAGGGGATCGATCGCCACGGTGACCAAGGCACCGGCTGCGTGGGCCGCTTCGATCACGGCGGATGGATCCCAAAGGCATCCATCGGCACCGGGCAACTGCAGCAGAACACCAAACACCGACGCATCGATTGGCGCCGTGGCCGGGTCGATCCGCTCAAGGCTGATGCCGAGGGGTTCGGCGCGGGTCTGCAGCACCGCCCAGGTCTGAGGCAGCACATTGGCATCCACCAGGAACCTTGTCGCTTCAGAGCGTCGGCACACCCCGAAGCTGAGGCTCATTGCCTCTGCAGCGGCGGTGGCTTCATCGAGCAGCGACGCGTTGGCGATCGGCAAGCCCGTGAGCTCACTGATCAGGGTTTGAAAGTTGAGCAGGGCCTCCAGACGACCCTGGGCGATTTCCGCCTGGTAGGGGGTGTAGGCGGTGTACCAAGCCGGATTCTCAAAAACGTGGCGCTGGATCAGGGCCGGGGTTGCCGTGCCGTAGTAACCCAGCCCGATCAGGGAACGACGCAGCGTGTTGGTTTCGCTCAACTGCTTCAGCTGCTGGAGAGCCTCCGCCTCCCCGCAACCCTCGGGCAAGGCCTCAACCGGCGGCTTGGGATCAAGGATGTCGGCGGGCACGACATCAGAGATGAACTCCTGCAGATCGCTGTAGCCCAGGGCATTGAGCATGCGGAGTTGTTCCGCCTCACTAGGGCCGATGTGCCGCTGCGCAAAAGGAGAAGTCAACGTCGAATGCACAGCCGCCGGATGATCGTAAGAGCGAAGCCCCGGCGCTGATGACAGCCAGCGTTGATGTCAGCCGGCGTTGACCTTGGCGCCGTAGGCATCAGCGGTCATCAGGCTGTCCAGCTCGGAGGGATCCGACGGACGCAACACCAGTAGCCAGCCCTCACCGTGGGGGTCGTTCTGCAGTTCCTCCGGACTGGCCAGCACCGCTTCATTGCGTTGCATCACCTCACCGGCAATCGGTGCATACATGTCTTCTACGGCCTTCACCGACTCCACCGAGCCAAAGCTGGTGCCCTTCGCCAGGCTGGCGCCCACATCCGGCAGATCAACAAACACGATGTCGCCCAGCTGATCAACGGCGAAGGCACTGATGCCCACCCGCACCAGTTCACCATCGGCATTGGCGTACTCGTGGCTGTCGGCGAAGCGAAAAGAGTCGGGGAACGCGAACGCCATCGAGGCAGTTTCAGGTGGTCCCAGTCTGCGGGAGATTGATCAGTCCTGCCGCATTTAGGTCACACAAGGCACGGGAGAGGGCCAGGCGGATGTGGGCGCGATGGGTGCCGCCCTGCACATAGAGGTTGAACGGTTCCCGCAGCGGCGCATCGGCCGAAAATTCACTGGTGGAGCCGTCAATGAAGGTTCCACCGGCCATCACCAGATCCGAGGCATAACCCGGCATCGAGGCCGGGACTGGATCGAGGTAGGCCCCGATCGGCGACATCGCCTGGAAGGCACGGCACACCACCTTGAGGGCGTCCGGACTGCCCAGCCGCACCGCCTGAATCAAATCGCTGCGCACGGCCCCGGGCGCTGGATTCACGGGGAAACCCAGCCGCTCAAACACCCCTGCCACCAGATCGGCACCAATCAAGGCCTCCGACACCATCTGCGGTGCCAGGAACAGCCCCTGCAGCACCAGGCGCTGCAGATCAAATCCCGTGCCGCCCTCACTGCCGATGCCCGGCGCGGTGAGCCGGCAGCAGGCCTGCTCCACCAGATCGGCCCGTCCTGCGATGTAGCCGCCGGTGGGGGCGATGGTGCCGCCGAGGTTCTTGATCAACGATCCAGCAATCAGATCCGCCCCAACCGCCGTCGGCTCCTGCTCCTGCACCAACTCGCCGTAGCAGTTGTCGACGAAGACAACGCAGTCGGGCTGGCGGGCATGGATGCGCTCACACAGCCCGGCGATCTGCTCAACCGTGACCGACGGACGCCAGCTGTAGCCGCAGCTGCGCTGGATCAGCACCATCCGGCTGGGCTGCTCCAGGGCCTGGTTCAAGGCCGCCTCGTCCACCGCTCCATCCGGCTGCAGATCGATTTCGTCGTAGGCAACCCCAAACTCCGCCAAGGAACCCTGGCTCTGGCCGCGCAGACCAATCACTTCTTCAAGGGTGTCGTAGGGACGACCCGTGATTGAGAGCAGACGATCACCGGGCCGCAACACGCCGAACAGCGCAGCGGCGATGGCGTGGGTACCGCTGACGAATTGCAGGCGCACCGCGGCGGCTTCAGCCCCCAGCACCCGGGCAAAGACCCGATCCACCACCTCACGGCCCTGATCCCCGTGGCCGTAACCGGTGAGCGACGCAAAGTGCTGGGTGCCAACGCGCTCCGCCGCCAGGGCCTCCAACACGCGCTGCAGGCGGTGCCCCACCGCCGCCGTCCTCGCCGCAGCCAGGTCGGCCTGATCCCGCGCCACCGCGTTGATCAGGTCCTCTGCAAACGCACTGATCACCACTTGCCTGAACGATGTCATGCCTTCCTAAACCCTGGCAAACGCCAGAATTCACAACCCGGAAGGACGCTGCGATGCGGCAACTCCTTTAGATTTCTGTCACTAACGGCACCATCCGCTCCCTGGTTTTCCTGTCTGAGCGGCTTTGTCAATCCAAGGAGAATCCGCTTGGTTTCCTCGCAAACAGCTGACACCCGCGAGCTTCGGCAGCGGGCCGCGGTGATGGCACCGCGCGACCGACTGCCAGCACGTCAGCGCAAATTCAAGATGGGAACCACCAGCTTCATGCTGGTGATGCACGTGCTCGCCACCGTGGCGCTGCTGCCGCGCTTCTGGAGTTGGCAGGGCGTTGTGGCCTTCGGCGTTCTCTATTGGATGACGGTGCTGGGCGTCACTCTGGGCCTGCACCGTCTGGTGGCGCACCGCAGCCTGGTGGTGCCGGTGTGGGTTGAGCGCATCCTGGTGCTGATGGGCACTCTGGCCTGCCAGAGCGGCCCGATCGAATGGGTGGGTCTGCACCGCCATCACCACCGTTTTTCGGATCAACCCACGGATCATCACGACGCTGGCCGTGGTCTGTGGTGGGCCCACAGCGAGTGGATGCTGCACGACATCCCTGCGCTGAAGGAACTCGACCGCTATGCCGGAGACCTTCAGTGCGACCCCTTCTACCGCTGGCTCGACCGCTGGTTCCTGCTGCTGCAGATCCCCCTGGGCCTTGGGCTCTATTGGTTCGGTGAAGCCGCCCAGGTCCACGGCGGTGGCCTTGGCCTGGTGCTGTGGGCCATTCCTCTGCGCCTCGTGGTCGTGTACCACGTGACTTGGCTGGTTAACTCCGCCACTCACGCCTTCGGCTACCGCAATTTCGATTGCCCCGACCTGTCCCGCAACTGCTGGTGGGTGGCACTGCTCTCCTTCGGTGAGGGTTGGCACAACAATCACCACGCCCATCCGGCGAGTGCAAGGCATGGTTTGCGCTGGTTCGAGTTCGATCTCACCTGGCAGCACGTGCGCTTGCTCAAGCGCCTCGGACTGGCCAGCCGGATTCGCACGGCCCGCTACGTCCCCGGAGCCTCCTGAGTCTCGAAGCAACCTCCTACGACAGGCCACGTCGTAACGTGATCGATCGCACCCGTTTCCATCCTTCATACCGGTCCCATGCCTAAGCGTGTACAAGTCGTTCTGAATGAGGACGTCCTCAGCCTCGGAAAAGACGGAGATCTGGTGGAAGTGGCTCCCGGTTACGCCCGTAACTTCCTGCTGCCCTTCGGCAAAGCTGTGCCCCTCACCCCTGCGGTGATGAAGCAGGTGGAGCACCGCCGGGCCAAGGAAGCTGAGCGTCAGGCCGCTCTGAAGCAGGAAGCCATCGACTTCAAGACCGCCCTCTCCACCATTGGTCGCTTCACCGTGAAGAAGCAGACCGGTGAAGACAACGTGCTGTTCGGCACCGTCACCAACGGTGACGTGGCAGAAGCCATCGAAACAGCAACCAAGAAGGAGATAGACCGCCGCGACATCGTGGTGCCTGAGATCCACCGCACCGGCAAGTTCACCGTGACAGTGAAGCTGCACAGCGAAGTCACCGCTGAGATCAACCTGGAAGTGGTCGGCTACTGATCGCTGTCAATTAACACTCAAACGGCTCATTCGAGCCAGAGTGTGATCCCTTCGCTTCACGCCCTGCCGCCATGGTGAGCGTCCCCCTGCCAGAGAACAACGATGGGGGACGCCGTGGTTTTGGCCAGGGCCGTCGCGACGATGAGCCCAATTTCGAGGCTCTGCCCGATTCACTTCCGCCCCAAAACCTGGAGGCGGAGGAAGCGGTGCTGGGCGGCATCCTGCTGGATCCCGATGCAATCGGGCGTGTGGCCGATGTGCTGCAGCCAGAAGCGTTTTATCTGAACGCCCACCGAGAGATCTTTCGCACCGCCCTGATGCTGCACGGCCAGGGCAAGCCGACGGATCTCACCGCGATGAGCGCCTGGCTGGCCGACACCGGCGCCCTGGAGAAGGTGGGCGGTAACAACCGACTTGTGGAGCTGGTGGAGCGGGTGCCGTCCACCGCATCGATCGAGCAGGTGGCTCGGCTGGTGATGGACAAGTTCCTGCGCCGCCAGCTGATCCGCTCCGGCAATGAAGTGATCCAGCTGGGCTTTGATCAGAGCCTGCCGATGGAGCAGGTGCTGGACCAGGCGGAGCAGAAGATCTTTGCCATCAGCCAGGAGAAACCCTCCAAAGGGCTCACCCCCACGGCCGAAATCCTCACCCAGACCTTTGAGGAAATCGAAAGCCGCTCGCTTGGCACCTCGGTGGCCGGCATCCCGGTGAACTTCTACGACCTGGATGCAATGACCCAGGGCCTGCAGCGCAGCGACCTGATCATCGTGGCGGGCCGGCCAGCCATGGGCAAAACCTCGATCGTGCTGAACCTGGCCAAGAACGTGGCCCAGCTGCACGACCTACCGGTGTGCCTGTTCTCTCTGGAGATGAGCAAGGAGCAGCTCACCTACCGCCTACTCTCGATGGAGGTGGGCATCGAAGCGGGCCGCCTGCGCACCGGCCGCCTGCAGCAGGAGGAATGGCCGCTGCTGGGCCAGGGCATCAACAGCCTGGGGCAACTGCCGATCTTCATCGATGACAAACCCAACTCCGGCGTACTGGAGATGCGCTCGCTCTGCCGGCGGCTGATGGCCGAACAGGGCAAGGAGCTGGGGCTGGTGATGATCGACTACCTGCAGCTGATGGAAGGATCAGGCTCCGACAACCGGGTGCAGGAGCTGTCGCGCATCACCCGAGGTCTGAAACAGATGGCCCGGGAACTAAATGTGCCGGTGATTGCCCTATCCCAGCTGAGCCGGGGTGTGGAGTCACGCACCAACAAGCGACCGATGCTGAGCGATCTGCGGGAATCGGGCTCGATCGAGCAGGACGCCGACCTGGTGCTGATGATTTACCGCGACGAGTACTACAACCCGGAAACCCCCGACCGCGGCATCACCGAAGTGATCGTGACCAAGCACCGCAACGGTCCGGTGGGCACGGTGAAGCTGCTGTTCGAGCCCCAGTTCACCCGCTTCCGCAACCTGGCGGCCTGAGCCAGATCAGATAATGAGGGCATGAGCTTCAGCGCCGCCCCCACCGAATCCTTCGACGTGATCGTGGTCGGCGGCGGCCATGCCGGTTGTGAAGCGGCGATCACGGCTGCCCGTCTGGGCCTGAACACCGCCCTATTCAGCCTCAATCTGGATCGCATCGCCTGGCAGCCCTGCAACCCAGCCGTTGGCGGCCCTGCCAAAAGCCAGCTCGTCCATGAAGTGGATGCCCTTGGTGGGGTGATCGGTCGCCTGGCCGATGCCACCGCCATCCAGAAGCGCATCCTCAATGCCAGCCGCGGTCCGGCGGTCTGGGCCCTGCGCGCCCAGACTGACAAGCGCCTCTATTCCCGCCAGATGCTGCAGCTGCTGCAGCACACCCCCAACCTCGCCCTGCGCGAAGCGATGGTGACCGGCCTGGAAACCACCGGTGAGGGCGAACAGCAGCGTATCAGTGGCATCCGCACCTATTTCGGCAGCGTCTACGGCGCTGACGCGGTGATCCTCACCGCCGGCACCTTCCTGGGCGGCCGCATCTGGGTGGGGCATCAATCGATGGCCGCCGGCCGCGCCGGGGAGCAGGCCGCCGAAGGCCTCACCGAAGCGCTGCAGCAGCTCGGCTTCCAGACCGACCGGCTCAAAACCGGCACCCCCGCCCGGGTGGACCGGCGCAGCATCGCCCTCGATCAGCTGGAGGAGCAGCCCAGCGATGCAGCCGATCGCTTCTTCTCCTTCGACCCGGCCGCCTGGGTGAGCGGTGAGCAGATGAGCTGCCACATCACCCGCACGACCGCCGAAACCCATCAGCTGATCCGCGACAACCTGCACCTCACCGCCATCTACGGCGGCGTGATCGACAGTAAGGGCCCGCGCTACTGCCCCTCGATCGAAGACAAGATCGTTCGCTTCGCGGACAAGGACAGCCATCAGATCTTCCTCGAGCCGGAGGGGCGCGACACCCCAGAGATATATGTGCAGGGCTTCTCCACCGGCCTACCAGAACCGATCCAGCTGCAACTGCTGCGCAGCCTGCCGGGCCTGGAGCAAGCAGTGATGCTGCGGCCGGCTTACTCGGTGGATTACGACTACCTGCCCGCTACGCAGCTCAAGCCTTCCCTGGAAACCAAGCGGGTGCGCGGCCTGTTCAGTGCCGGCCAGCTCAATGGCACCACGGGCTATGAGGAAGCCGCCGCCCAGGGCCTGGTGGCCGGCGTCAACGCCGCCCGGCTGATCGGCGGCCAGGAGCCGGTGCACTTCCCCCGCGAGGGCAGCTACATCGGCACGATGATCGACGATCTGGTGAGCAAAGACCTGCGCGAGCCCTACCGGGTGCTCACCAGCCGCAGCGAATACCGGCTGATCCTGCGGGGTGATAACGCCGACCGCCGCCTCACACCGTTGGGCCGTGAACTGGGCCTGATCGACGACCGGCGCTGGCAGCTGTTCGAAGACAAGCTCCAGGCGATGGAAGGCGAAAAGCAGCGGCTAGAAACCGTGCGGCTCAAAGTGAGCGATCCGGTGGCCCCGGCAGTGGAAAAAGAAACCGGTGCAGCGATCAAAGGCTCGATCACCCTGGCCGACCTGCTGCGCCGACCCGGGATGCACGCCGCCGATCTGGTGCGCCATGGCCTGGCCGATGCCGATCTGCCGATGCCCGTGCGCGAGGGCGCCGAGATCGACATCAAATACAGCGGCTACCTGCAACGCCAGCAGCAGCAGATCGATCAGGTGAAACGTCAGAGCCAGCGCAAGCTGCCAGCCGATCTCAACTACGCCGGCATCGGCACGCTTTCTAATGAAGCCCGCGAAAAGCTCGCGGCGATTCAACCCAGCACCCTGGGGCAAGCCAGCCGCATCCCTGGCGTCAGCAAAGCCGACATCACCGCCCTGCTGATGTGGCTGGAACTGCAGCAAAGGGAACGCCAACCCCTCGCCCCCACCGCAGAAGCTCGATAGCGTTGGCGTCCCGAAACCTTTGCAGTGTCAGCCCGGGTTCCCACCTCACGTGCCTACTGGAACCTGCGGGCTGAGCAAGTAATGGACAACTTCTTCGACCGCGAGACGATCACTGCCCGCAACGGCCAACGCCAAACCCTCTCGGTGGGAGGACTGTTCTGAACCCCGCCCCCCGTCTTCACCCATCGCCGCACCAGCTCTGGCAAGCCCCCACCGACGCCGTGCTCTCAGCGGAAGGGCCGCGTCAACTGCCCGGCCCCTGGCGGCTGATGCTGCTGGGCGATGGCAGCCCGACCCGCCACCTGCGCCTGCTCACCGGTTCGCCCGTTGCCGTGGATCTGATCGCCATGGAGGCCGACCAGACCGACCACCCCGGGGCACCGGAAGAGGTGAAGGAATTGATGGCACCCCTGCTGCGCCGCCAGGTGTGGCTCACCTGCGGCGGCACCCCGCTGGCCTGGGCCGAGAGCTGGTGGAACCAGGGCGAAGCGGATTGGCACCTGCGGGACCGCAACCAGCCGATCTGGAAAAGCCTCACCGAAGGGCGTTCCGAGCTGTTCCGTGAGGTGGATGGCTTAGCGCTGGTGGAGGGGGACTGGCTCGACCAGACCTTTGGCCATCGCGGCCCCTACTGGAGCCGCCATTACCGCTTCTTCCGCCAGGGCAAGGCCCTCACCGTGATTCGCGAAGTGTTCAGCCCGCAACTCGAAACCTGGCTCGGGCCCACGCTGCGCCAGGAGTTTCAACAAAATTCATGAACAAATTCGCGGGTTTGTTGGGATTTGCTCTTGACAACTTGCCATTGGTTGTGCTGACAGGAAGATGTGGCCAATTCGGTTCACCGTGTCATGGCTGCCACCACTTCCTGGCTCAGCCTCACCGACCTCGGTCGGATCTACGGCATTTCGGCGATTCACTGCGGCAAGACCCTCGAACATCAAGGCTGGCGTGACAGGCGGGGTCGCCCCACCCAGAGCGCCCTCGACGCCAATGCCGCCATGCAGACCGGCCCCCATGGCCAGGGACGCTCCGTACTCTGGAACCGCACCGTCTGCAGCCAGCTGCTGGAACAGAAGGGCTATGAGCCGATGAGCCGCAGCCTCCAAGTGGAACAGTGGACCCAACTGCTGGAAGCGCTGCAGGTGGGATCCCCATCGATCACCGCCACCGCAGACCAGATGGCAGAAGAGATGCCCGGCGAGCTGCTCGATGATGTGAACCACCAGCTCGCTGCACGGGGCTGCCGCTACCGGGTCAGCCCGCGTTCATTGCACCCCAGCCGTTAGTCGATCCGGCGGCGGCTGGAGCGCGGCAAAGCCCTGCGGGAACCCGCCGGATTGGGCGCGGCTTCGGGCTCCAGACGAGCTGCCGGCTGGGCTGAGCGTGACCAGCGCTGCACCCGGAAGCTGTCGTCCTCCGGCCACTCACCAGGATCAGCGTTGAACTCCTGAGCCACAGGTGGCGTTGATGGGGGCGCTGGAGCCTGCGCTGCTGCTCCGCGGCGACTCCGGCGTGAAATCGCCTCAAGGGGGCGACGGGCGGAACGCATCGAACGTGCAGGCTCTGGCCGGCCACGGCCAGCCTCTTGCCAGGGCTCCTGCCAGTCGTCGTCCTCTTCCAGCAGCCACTCGACTTTTTCGCCGACCCAGCGGCCCACCGAATCGAGGTCCAAACCGGAGCGCCGCCCTCCAGGCCGTTGTCCTGGTCGCCTACCGGACACCCCATCCACGAGCTGACGGCCGGTTTCCAAGAACTGGTCGAGACGGCGATCCCGCTGATCACGGAACCGGTCCAACCGATCGAAGTGCTCCTCCATTCACTGACGTTACCGACGCCGGCGGCGCAACCACTGTTCCCGCCGCAATCCCAGCAACACAATGACCACACCACCGCACTCCAGGGTCAGCCAGAACACCTCCATCTAGCGCTCCGCCTCCACATAACTGAGCACGCAGCTGGCATCCCAGCGGCCGTGGAAATGCTCGATGCAACAGACCCGGCAAGCAGCATTGCGTGTGCGCCTTCGGCAGGGGGTGCGACGACCGCAACGGGCACAGACCGCCAGCCAACGGGGCGGCCGGGGCGGCACCGGATAGCTGTGGCGGATGCTCACCTGAAACCGGCTCTGGGCCGCATTGATAGCGGCCATCCGGCCCCGGAACAGCGGCCCATGGCTTTCGCGACGACGCTGCACCAGATCCACCCAGGCATGGATCATCTCGTGGCAGAGCGTGCTTTCCGTGGCGCTCTGCGGCAAGGGCTCGAGCACCGGCCGCGACAGCACGATCTCGCTGCCGCGGCCCTCACCCACCCCGGGGCCACGGCGGTAGAACCCCGCCGTACGGCTCATCCGGCCATCGCTCCAGCGCACCGCCGTCAGCGGCTGGCACCCATCCACCAGAGCACCGCCGAAATGCTCCCGGTTTAGGCGGTGAAACAACGGCAGCAGGGGCTGCAAAGGCACAGAACGGGGGGGAGGAGATCCGAATCAGCGCCATCCTGCCGTGGTCAGTCAGACTCGGCCCTGCTTTGAGAGCTGGTGATGGAACTGGGACTGGTGCGGGAGATCGGCAGCAAAGCTCTGCTGGCCGGGGGTCTCACCCTGCTGGGGTACTGGATCTACAACGCCGTGAAGCTGGTGCTCGACGCCCGCGGCATCAATCCCCTGATCAAGCAGTTCTTCACTCAGGTGGCTGCCGGCCGCATCGATGCCGCCTACCTGCTCACCACCAAGGCCTACCGCCAGCACGTGAGCCGTCAGCAGTTCATCCGCTTCCTGGCGGGCCTGAAGCTGAACAAGTTCCGCAATCTCAAGTCCGGCCGCCCCCGCGTGCAGGAAGGCAACTTGATCCTCACCGTGAAGCTGAAGTCCGAAGGCGACGAAGAGCTACCCCTCGACTTCACCTTCATCAAGGTGGACGACAACTGGCGCATTGCCCGAATCAACCAGGTCAATGGCTGATCCGCACGAGCGGGCCGCGGAGCTGCGGCACCTGCTCAACCGTGCCGGCCACGCTTATTACGTTCTCGATGCGCCAGTGATGGAGGACGCGGTCTACGACCGCCTTTATCGCGAGCTGCTCGAGCTGGAACAGAACGATCCGGGCTTGCAACGGCCCGACAGTCCCACCCAGCGGGTGGGCGGAGATCCTGCGGAAGGATTCACCAACGTTGAGCACCGCGTGGGCATGCTCAGCCTTGACAACGCCTTCAACCGCGACGACCTACGGGCCTGGCACGAGCGGCTGCTCAAGGTGCTGGACCGTCCCAACGACACCCGCCTGCCCCTGGTGGGGGAACTCAAAATTGACGGCAACGCCCTTGCCCTGAGCTACCGCAACGGGGTGCTTGAACGGGCCGCCACCCGGGGCGACGGCAGCCGCGGCGAAGAGATCACCGCCAACGTGCGCACGATCAGCTCGATTCCGCTGCGGCTGCAGATCGAGAACCCACCGGAATGGGTGGAAGTGCGAGGAGAGGCCTTCATCCCTGATGCCACCTTCGCGGCGATCAATGCCGAACGGGAGCAACGGGGCGAAGCGCTGTTCGCCAATCCCCGCAACGCCTGCGCCGGAACCCTGCGCCAACTGGATCCGAAGGTAGTGGCCGCCCGCCGGCTCGACTTCTTCGCCTACACCCTGCACCTGCCGGGTGACGCCCAACCCCCCGGCCAATGGGCAGCTCTGGAGTGGCTGAACACGGCCGGTTTCCGCGTGAACCCGAACCGAGAGCTCTGCGGAGAGCTGGCCGCCATCCAGCGCTTCTGCGACCACTGGGAGCAGGGACGTCATGACCTCCCCTATGCCACCGACGGCGTGGTGGTGAAGCTGGACAACCTGCAGCTGCAGGACGAAGCCGGCTTCACCCAGAAGGCCCCACGCTGGGCCATCGCCCTCAAATACCCGGCTGAAGAAGCCCCCACCCGTCTGCTTCGAATTGGTGCTCAGGTGGGCCGCACCGGTGCCATCACCCCCGTCGCCGAATTTGAAGCAGTCGCCCTGGCCGGCACCAGCGTCAGCCGCGCCACCCTCCACAACGCCGATCGGATCGCAGAACTGGATCTGCACCTGGGCGACACCATCGTGGTGCGCAAAGCCGGGGAGATCATTCCCGAAGTGGTGCGGGTGCTGCCGGAGCTCAGGCCCAGCGACGCCACCCCGGTGCAACTGCCGCAGCAGTGCCCCGAATGTGGCTCCAACCTGGTGAGGGAGGGCGATGAAGCCGCCACCCGCTGCGTGAACAGCAGCTGCCCGGCGATCCTGCGGGGTGGCCTGCGGCACTGGGTGAGCAAGAGCGCCCTGGATGTGGATGGGCTCGGCAGCAAGTTGATCGAACAGCTGGTGGAGCGCGGCCTGGTGGGCTCGCTGGCGGATCTCTACCGCCTGGATGCGGCCCTGCTCGCCAGCCTGGATCGGATGGGTGACAAGTCGGCCACCAACCTGGTGGAGGCCTTGGAGGCTTCCAAACAGCAGCCGTGGCACCGCCAGCTTTATGGCCTCGGCATCCGCCACATCGGCGAGGTCAACGCCAAAGCGCTCGCGGCCGCTTTCTTCAGCATCGACAGCCTGGCGGCAGCAGCGCTAGAGGCCCCGGAGCAGATCGCCGAACTGCATGGCATCGGCCCGGAAATCAGCGCCAGCCTGGGCCAATGGCTTCGCACCCCCGCCAACCAACAGCTGCTGCAGGATTTGCGCAGCGTTGAGCTCTCCCTGGAGGCGAGTGCCTCCGAGCAGGAGGCCGCCAGCCAAGCCGGAGCTGACGCCGACGGCGTGCTGCAGGGCAAAACCCTGGTGCTCACGGGCACACTCCCCAACCTCAGCCGCAGCGAGGCCAAAGCGCTGATCGAAGCGGCGGACGGCAAGGTGAGCGGCAGCGTCAGCAAGAAGACCGACTACCTGGTGGCGGGCGAAGCCGCAGGCAGCAAACTGACCAAAGCCGAGAGCCTCGGGGTGACGGTGCTCAGCGAAGCCGACCTCACCGCCCTGCTGCAGCCATGAGCCCATCCACCCCTGTCCTGCATCGCTGGATCAAAACCGACTGCGGACGGGCCAAGTTGGCTGAGCTGCAGCAACGGACCGGCCCGATTGCTCACGCGCGCCTGACCTGGTTCATCCTGATCGCTGCCCTACGGGACTGGCATCTGCCCAATCCCGATCAGAGCGACGTCTCGACATCCTGAAGCGCCCGCCGGGCCGCCCGGCTCACCAGCCAGACCACGACCAACGTGGCAAGCACCCCCACCACCCGCAGCGCCCAGGTTCCGGCATCGGCCTGACCCCCCAGCACCTCACCGAAACGGGCCACATCACCGGCCAACGCCCCCAACCCGCAGAACAGCACCGTGCCGGGGAGGATGCCGATCAAGCCGATGCTGTAGTCGCGCAGGCTCACCTCACTGAGGCCGTAGGCCAGGTTGAGCAGCGAGAAGGGGAAGGCGGGCGAGAGACGCGTCAAAAACACCAACTTCAGGCCCTCCTTGCTCACGGCCCGCTCCACAGCCTGCAGCTTGGGGAACTGCTCCAACCGGCGCCGGGCCCAGTCGCGCAGCACCGAACGTCCCAGCAGAAACACCACCACCGCCCCGAGGCAGGCCCCAAAAAACACCAGGCCACTGCCAAGCCAAGTGCCATAGAGCACCCCGGCCAGCATCGACGCCCACACCCCCGGCAGCAGCAGCGTCACCCAGAGGGCATAGAGCGGCATGAACAGCAGCGCCCCAGCGGGGGAGCGCAGCAGCTCCAACACATCAGGCAGCCAGTGCTGAACCAAGGAGATCAAGCGGACTCACCCACGCATGGCGTGGAGCATTGCACTAACTCGATGCTGAGGTGTAGAAGCGCAGGGCAAAGAGCCAGAACGCCCGCGCCGCCGCAAAGAACAGCACCGCCAGAGCCAAGCCCGCTATCAGCATCGGTGCGGCGGCATCACCCAACAGCACCTGGGCTGGAACCGTGGTGAGAAACGCAACCGGCAGCACCAGGGTGAACAACAGGCGCAGGGCCGGCGGGTAGGCGTTGAGGGGATAACGGCCGGAAGCCAGCAGAGCCCGCAACACCTCGGTGGCATTCCAGGTTTTGACGAACCAGATGCTGGTGGCGGCGATCAGAAACCAGAGCGAATAAAGAATCAAGCCACCGGCCAGCAGCATCACCAGAACAGTGAAGAGAGAAGACAGGCTGAGCACCACGCCAGCCTGATGGCTGCCCCAGCCCAAGAGCCCCAGCCCCAGAGCGATCTCCGGCAGCCCCGCTGGCGACAGCGTGCGCAGCGACAACCAGAACTGGCTGTCGATCGGTTTGAGCAGCACGAAATCCAGGGTGCCCTCGCGCACATGGGTGACGATCGCCCCGAGATTCGGGCGCAACCAGGTGGTGGCCATGCCATCGAACACCGTGTAAAGCCCCTGCACCATCAGAGCCTGGGCCCAGCTCCACCCCCCCAACGTCTGATCAGAGCCATAGAACAGCGAGAGCAAGAACAGGCTGCCGCTGAGGCTCATCGCCACCGCCAGCAACTCGATCAGCACGTTGGCCTGATACTCCAGCTGCACGGCCACGGCCGTGCCCCAGAAGCGACGCATGGTTCGCCAGTAGCGCCCCATCAGGCCCCCATGGCGCTGTAGCGCCGCACGCCGGCCCGCCAGAGCAGCAGCACCAGCGGCAACAACAGAGCGATCCAGGCCAGTTGCGCCCCAAAGCCCGCCAACAGATCCACCGGTTGCCCCGCCAGAACCCGGGCCGGAAAGTCGATCAGATAAGGAAAGGGCGTCCACTGGGCCAGGGCCCGCACCGCCGGCGGGAAGGCCGTGAGCGGGGCCAGCAGACCGGACATAAACAGAAAGGGAATGAACTGGAGCCGCTCCAGGGCACTGGCCTTCTCACTCCAGAAGCAGAGGGCAGCAATCAAACTCTGAAAGAGGAAAGCGATGGCAAAGGCCATCCAGGTGGACAGCCAGGCCAGCAGCAAGCCCCCCAACGACGGCAACCAGAAAGCGTGGGGCCGCACCGCAAAAAACGCAGCTGCGATCAGGGCTGCAAAGGGCAGACGGGTGAGCTGCTCGCCGAGGTGGGCCGCCACGTAACGCCAGAGCGGATGCAGCGGTTGCAGCAGGTAAGGAGAGAGCCGGCCCAGCAGGGCGTCTTCCTCGAAGGCATAGACCACCCACACCACAGAAAACTGGCGCACTAGAAATGCGCTGAGGAAATAGCGATCCAGGGCCACACCATCCAGCCCCAGCCCCGAGCGCGCGTCGCTACCGCTCCAGACGCTGAGCATGATGAACGGCAGCACCCCGGACAAAGCCCAGAGGGCGATCTCGGCGCGGTACTCGAGCATGTGGGCGAACTGGGAGCCCAGCAGCACCCGGATGATCCGCCGGTTCAGCCCGAAGATCCGCATCAGACCCGCCCCTGCCGGAACAGACCACCGATCAGCTCCTCGATCGGCGGATCGGTCACATCCAGATCCCGCACAGGGAAGCGATCCAGCAGCTGCGCCACCACGGCGGTGAGCTGGTCGCGGGGTACCAGCAGCCTCACATCACAGCCCTCCAGCTGCTCCAGACGCCCCAACCCCGCCAAGTCATCGGCTGAAACGGGCGACTCCAACTCGAGCCGCACCTCCCGCTCCGGTGCCAATTGATCAGCCAGCGCTTCCAGGGGGCCGTCGTGGAACAAGCGCCCCTGGTGGATCAGCAGCACCCGAGGGCAGAGGGCCGTGATATCAGCCATGTAATGGCTGGTGAGCAGCACCGTTGCCCCCGTGCGGCGGTTGTACTCCGCCAGAAACTGCCGCACCCGGGCCTGGGCATTCACATCCAGCCCCAGGGTCGGTTCATCAAGGAACAACACCTCCGGCTCGTGCAGCAGCGCCGCCAACAGTTCGGCCTTCATCCGCTGGCCTAGGGAAAGCTTGCGCACCGGCCGGGTGAGTTCCTCCCCCAGCTCCAGCAGATCGGCCAGCTCCTTGATCCGCCGCCGGGCCACAGCATCGGGAATCCCGTACACCGCCGCATTCACCCGCAGTGAATCCATCGGCGGCAGGTCCCAGAGCAGCTGCTGCTTCTGCCCCATCACCAGGGTGATCCGGCGTAAAAACTCCGCCTGACGACGCTGGGGCAGGTGCCCCGCCACCTGCACCTCGCCGGCGCTGGGGTGGATCAAGCCGCAGAGCATCTTCAAGGTGGTGGTTTTGCCGGCGCCGTTGGCACCGAGAAAGCCCACCATCTCCCCGGGCTCAATCCGGAAGGAGACGTCCTGCACCGCGGTGACGTCCCGGGTGCGGCGGCGGATGAAATGGCGCAGAGTGCCGGCCAACCCGGGCTGCTTCTCGGCAACCCGGTAGATCTTGCTCAGCCCTTCAACCTGAATCACCGAATCAGCTCAGATCCGCCAAGCGCTTGCGCGCCAGCTCGGCCTGGGCATGCTTCTCATCGAGGTTGGCCTGGCATTCCGCCACCACCTCCGGTGGGGCCTTGTCGGCGAAGTTGGGGTTGCCCAGCCGGCCCGCCAGGCCCTTGATCTCCTTCTCCGCCTTGGCGATGTCTTTCTCCAGGCGGCCCTTGAGCGCATCGAGATCCACAAGCCCTTCTATCGGCAGCAGCACCTGCAGCTCACCGCTCACCCCCGCCAGGGCCTTGGCCACCGGAGCCGCATCAGCCTCCGCTGGCGCCATCACCGCCACCGACTCCGCCCGCGTCAAGGCTGTGATGTCGGCCGTGCCCTCGGTAAGCACAGCCGCCAGCTCGCCGCGGCCGGTGACGAAGCGCACCGGCACCGATTGCGAGGGCTTAAGGCCCGCGACCGCGCGCAGGTTGCGCACCACACGGATGGCACCGATCAGCTCAGCGAAAGAAGCTTCCAACGCATCATCCAAAGCACTTTCATCCAGGGCCGGCCAGGGCTGCAGGGCCAGGAAGGTGGTCTCCGGCTCGCCGGTGACGCTGTGCCAGAGCTCCTCAGTGAGGTGGGGCATCAGCGGATGCAGCATCAGATGCATCTGGCTGATCACCTTGGCCAGCACCTGCTTGGCCACCCGCTGATCTGCAAGGGCCTCGGCCGAGGGGTTCTCACCGGGGTTGAGCCGGCGCTTGCTCAGCTCCAGATACCAATCGCAGACGTCGTTCCAGGCGAACTCGTAAAGCCCCTTGGCGGCTTCACCCAGGCCATAGCTGCTGTAGCGCTGGGCCGTCTCCCGGTTCACCCGGGCCAGGCGGGAGAGAATCCAGCGATCGGCCAGCTGCAGGGCCGCGGGGTCGGATTCACCGAGTTGGGTCGGCGTTTCGCTGCCCAGGTTCATCAGGGCGAAGCGGGTGGCGTTCCAGAGCTTGTTGGCGAAGTTGCGCGAGGCCTCCACCGTGGCGGAGGTGTCCTTCTTGCGGTCGTAGTCCAGGCGGATGTCCTGACCTGCACCGGCCACCTCCCGCACCAAGGCGAAACGCAGGGCATCAGTGCCGTAACGGTCAATCAGCAGCAGCGGATCGATGCCGTTACCGGCGCTCTTGCTCATCTTGCGGTTCTGCTCATCCCGCACCAGTCCGTGGATGTAGACGTCCTGGAAGGGCATCTCACCGGTGAAGGCGCCGGCCATCATCGTCATCCGGGCCACCCAGAAAAAGATGATGTCGAAGCCCGTCACCAGGGTGCTGGTGGGGTACCAGCGCTGCAGGTCAGCGCTGTCGGCATCGGGCCAACCCAGGGTGGAGAAGGGCCAGAGGCCACTGGAGAACCAGGTGTCGAGCACGTCTTCGTCCTGCTCGATCTCCGCCGCCGCGCCGTACTCCGCCTTGGCCTTCGCCAGGGCTTCGGCTTCGTTACGGGCCACCACGTAGGGGGTGGTATCGGTGTAAGTACCGCCGGTTTCGCTGATCACGAACCAAGCGGGGATGCGATGGCCCCACCAGAGCTGTCGGCTGATGCACCAGTCGCGGATGTCGGTGAGCCAGTCGCGGTAGACCTTCTCCCAGCGCCCGGGGATGAAGCGGGGGTCATGCTTCTCGAGGGCCTCACGACAGCGAGCCGCCAAAGGCTCGGTTTTGACAAACCACTGGGTGGAGAGCAGCGGCTCTACCGGCACCTTGCCGCGATCGGAATAGGGAACGCTGTGGCGGTAGTCCTCCACCTTGACCAGCAGCCCCAGCTCCTCCAGGCCGGCCACCACGGCCTTGCGGGCCTCGAAGCGATCCAACCCCTCGAACTGGCCGGCCTCCTTGTTCATCGTGCCGTTCTTGCGCATCACCGTGATCTGGGGCAGACCGTGGCGCTGGCCGATGGCGAAATCGTTGGGGTCGTGGGCCGGTGTCACCTTGACGCAGCCGGTGCCGAAATCCTTCTCCACGTGGTCGTCGGCCACAATCGGAATCTCCCTCTCCACGAATGGCAGGGTGAGGGTCTGGCCCACCAGGTGGGCGTAGCGCTCGTCGGTGGGGTTCACCGCGACCGCCGTGTCGCCCAGCATCGTTTCGGGCCGGGTGGTGGCCACCTCCAGGTGGCCGTCGCCGCTGCTGAGCGGATAGCGGAAATGCCAGAGGTGGCCGTCCACCTCCTTCATCTCCACCTCCAGATCGCTCACCGCCGAACCGGAGGCGGGGCACCAGTTCACCAGGTACTCACCGCGGTAAATCAGCCCCTGCTCGTGCAGCCGCACGAAGGCCTCCTTCACCGCCTCACTCAGGCCCTCATCAAGGGTGAAGCGCTGGCGCTTCCAATCAACGGAATACCCCAACCGCCGCAGCTGGCCCACGATGCGGCCACCGCTTTCGGCCTTCCAATCCCAAGCCCGCTCCAGGAAGGCATCACGACCGAGATCGTGGCGGGTCTTGCCCTCTTGCTTGAGCTGCTTCTCGAGGATCGTCTGCACCGCGATCGAAGCGTGATCGGTGCCGGGCAAGCAAAGAACGTTCTTCCCCGCCAGGCGTTGGTAGCGCACGATCGTGTCGATCAGGGCCGTGTTGAAGGCATGGCCCATGTGCAGGCTGCCGGTGACGTTCGGCGGCGGGATCACAACAGAGAACGGTTCACCAGGGGCCTTCGGGTCGGGATGAAACGCTCCCTGGTCCTCCCAGGCCTGCTGCCAGCGGGCCTCCGTGCCAGCCGGGTCGTAGGTCTTGGCCAGTTCGGGCACGGAAAGCTCAGCGGTTCAGCCGGCCATGCTCGCAAAGCCCTGCCCGCAATGGCCAACGTCCTTAGCATCGGCCTATCGAAGCGATCGAATAACCCCATCCAAGGGGCAGTCCCACCTGATCGGCAGCCCCACTAATCAGCTCCAGCCAGAAGCAGACAACGATTTAACTGGCGAGACGCCCTAGGTAATCCTCCAGGCGTCCGGCGTTGATCCAACCGGTGGCGATCAACTTGCTGGCGCTCTCGTTCACCCGTCCGCGGTGAATGTGGGACGGACCAGCCGGAAAGATGACCAACTTGCCCCGCTCCGCAGGTTCGTGGTGGTCCTGCCAGTGGAACTCGGTGCCGGCCTCATCCACGTCGTTGCAATAAAGAATCCAGGCCAGCACCCGGTGCACCGGTTCGGTGGCCTCATCGCTGATGGTCCAATCGCAGTGCCAACCCTTGAACCCTTCCCCCGGGGCGTAGTGCTGGAGGTTGAAGATCGGATTCACAAACAGGCTCTGCTGCGGGCAGCACTGACGGAACAGCGGCCGCTCCTGCAGATAGCGGTCCAAGCCGGCCGTCACCCCCCGCAGGATCAGTTGCGAAAGGGCAAAGGATTCAGGTTCCGAGCGATCAATCGTCACCAGGCTGATGTCGGTGCTCTGTTTCGCCGGTTCCCCCTCACCCTCGGCCCCGAAGGCCACGCCAGGCCGCTGTAAGTCCACCCGGCGCTCGAAGAATTCACGCACCGCATCCGCCACCGAGGCATAACCGGGATTGCAGTAGCGCCCGATCAGGTTCATGCCGTGGCCTCCACGCGAGGAATCACCACGACAGCATCGAGCTGCTGCCAACCCGCCCGGTCAGTCACCACATGGTCCTGCAACTGCACCTGTTCAATCACCGTGGCAGCGCGCTCAAGATCAAGGGGAACACACGGGCCCATCGGCAGCACCAGCACCTGCTGCTCAGCCGGATCGGCCATCACCTGAAGATCGAGAGCCTCCAGCTCCCGCTCAAAGAAGACCCGCCGCATCCGGGTGGTGAGGCTTGGCCCAAGCGCCTCAACGAAACGGGCCATGCCGGCTTCATCCCCGGAGCTGCCGCAATTAAGCGACAACCAGATCAGGAGCTTCACCCAACTTTCTGCCGTCCAAAGGGGTTGGAAGCTCTCCCGGTGTTGCCGCACCAGCTCAGCGATTGAAAAATCAAACAGCGTGGCCTGCAGGCCAGTGGCATCAGCGGAATCCATGCTGTTCATCCTCTCCTGCGAAAGGTCAGACTGGGGCGACTGGCTATTCGCACCATGGCCCTGGACCTAAACGATCCCGAACTCGAGTTCTCCGATCTGGTCTACGCCTACCAGAGCTGGGTGATGGCGGTGATCAATGACGAAAAGCTGGACAGCGACGACAAGCTGCTCACCGATGACATCGCCGAGGACGCCCTCAACTCGATGCGATTCCTGCCGGGTGAGGTGACCAACGCCATCGAAACCAGCCTGGCCCGCGTCTACGACGTGGACGCCGACGAACTAGCCGAGCTGCTCTTCCCTGAGGACTGAGCCCAGGCTCACGTGACGCGATGGGTTGGTCCGCGGCTGACATCCCGAACCAGCAGGGCCGCATAGCCCTGATCACCGGAGCCAACAGCGGCCTGGGCCTGGAAACCGCGCGCGCCTTGAAACGCTGCGGGGCCACCGTGGTGCTGGCGTGCCGCAGCCCCCGCAAAGCGGAGAGGGCCAGGCAGGAGTTGCTGCAGGAGCGGGATGGGGGAGCGGTTGATCTGTTGGACCTGGATCTGGCGGACCTGACCAACGTGCAACAGGCAGCGGCCACCTTCTGGGAGCGCTACGGCTGCCTTGATCTGCTGATCAACAACGCTGGCGTGATGGCACCGCCACGCCGCACCACCGCCCAGGGGCATGAATTGCAGTTCGGGGTGAATCACCTGGGACACATGGCCCTGACCCAGGCCCTGCTGCCGCTGCTGCAGAACCGGCCCGATCCCCGCGTGGTGACGGTGACCTCCGGTGCGCAGTACTTCGGCAAGATCCGCTGGGACGACCCCAGCTGGAGCAAGAGCTACGACCGCTATGGGGCCTATGGCCAAAGCAAACTCGCCAACGTGATGTTTGCCCTTGAGCTGGATGCACGCCTGCGCGAGAAAGGCAGCCCCATCCGTTCCCTGGCCGCCCATCCCGGCATCGCGCGCACAGAACTGCAACCCACCGCAATCGCCAGCGTCGGCAACCGTTTCGAGGCTTTGGCCTACCGGCTAATGGATCCCCTGTTCCAAAGCGCAGGCATGGGTGCCCTGCCCCAACTGCATGCCGCCACCGCGGCGATGGCACAGGGTGGCGAGCACTACGGCCCTGAACAGTTCGGTGGATTACGGGGTGCACCGGCTCTCTGCCGTGTGGCGCCCACAGCGAATCAACCCGGAGAACGGCAGCGGCTCTGGAGCTTGAGCGAGCAGCTGATCTGTGGCTGAATCCCACGCTGTGATGTTGAGTGGCCGCTGGTTGGTCGCCCTTTGAAACCATGGCCACTCGCCGCCCTTCCACCAAGATCAATGCCCGCCAGAAGGTCTTGCTGGCGAATCTGCAGGCCTGTGGTGATGAGATGAGCGGTCAGCAGCTGCACCGCAGCCTGGAGCCTGAACAGGCCATGGGCCTGGCCACGGTGTACCGCAATCTGCGTCAGCTGCAGCAACGGGGCCTGGTGCGCTGCCGCCACTTGCCCAATGGCGAGGCGCTCTACGCGCCGCTGGAGCGGGATCGCCACCACCTCACCTGCGTCGATTGCGGCAAGACCCAGGCGCTCGACCAATGCCCGATTCACGACCTGGAGGTGCCCGAAGACGGTCGCAAGGGCTTCGATCTCTTGTTTCACACGCTTGAATTCTTTGGTCTCTGCAGCGACTGCCGCGAGCGGCAGCAAAGCCCGTCATGACCCTGGCCGCTACGTACTACGGAGCCAATGGCTGGTTGCTCGAATTCGATGATCTCCGCGTTCTGGTGGATCCCTGGCTGCGCGGCAGCCTGAGTTTTCCCCCCGGGGAATGGCTTCTCAAAGGGGAACTGCCGTGCGAGCGCAAGGTGCCCGAGAAACTGAACCTGCTGTTGCTCACCCAGGGGCTCGCGGACCACGCCCATCCGGACACCTTGGCAACGCTGCCCAAGGATCTACCCGTCATTGGATCCGTTGCCGCAACACTGGTGGTGGAGCGCCTGGGCTTCACCAGCGTGAAAGCCCTCTCCCCCGGCGAGAGCACCAACCACCAGGGCCTGCAGGTGCGCGCAAGCGCCGGTGCACCGGTGCCGATGGTGGAAAACGGTTATCTGCTCGAGCATCCGGCCGGATCGCTCTATATCGAACCCCACGGTTTTCTCGATCCAGCCCTGGAGCCACAGCCACTGGATGCCGTGATCACGCCGATGGTGGATCTGGGGCTGCCGGCGCTTGGAGCGTTTGTTAAGGGCTGCTCCGTGGTGCCGCAACTGGTGAAACGCTTCCAACCCACCACGGTGCTCGCCAGCACCTCCGGCGGCGACGTGCGCTTTGGCGGCGCCTTGAGTCGGGCCCTGCAAATGAAAGGATCCGTGGCCAGCACTGGAGCCCAGCTGCCAGCCAGCAGCTCCTGGACCGATCCAACACCGGGGGAACGACTGCTGCTGAAAAACTGATTTTTCGGATTAAGCTTTGTAACAACTGATTGAGTTCGATGAAATCCACGCAAGCCAGCGATTCCTGGTTCCAAGGCGTCGCTACCCGCGACATCCACATGGAGCAGCTCAAAAAGGCTGAACGCTTCAACGGCCGTGCCGCCATGGTCGGCATCGTGATCGGAATCATTACCGAGGGGCTCACCGGTGCCGGCATCGTTCACCAGATCGGACTGGGTCCCCTGGTTGATGGCTATGCCGCATGCCGCACCCAATTCCTGCCCTTCTGCTTCTGATTCGGAAGGGGACCCCCCCGATGACGAGAATGGTGCGATTCACGTTCGAATCGAATGGCTGCTGACAAGGAACTGCTGAAGGAAGTGGCCCTGGAGCTTTGGAACACCACCAAAAAGCTCCGTCCCGGCCTGCCCAAAGCGCCTCGCGCCCAGCTGGTCTTAAAAGCCCTACTCACCATCGGTGACATGAGCGATCAGCTGGAGGCCGCCATGGTGCTTGGGGTGATTGAGGCGCAGGAACCCGACGATGAGCCCGGGCAGGGAGAAGCAGTCGGCGAAGACCAGACGGTGACTGAAACCGATGCCAAGACCGAGCGGGAGACCCCCAGGGTTGTGCGCAAGCGCTCCAGCAGCCGCTGATAAAGACCTCCAGATGCCAAGCCACCCATCCCGCTCCCTCCCTCGGGATGGGTCAACGCTTAAGCGAGACGGCTTAACGCTGTAGAGCAACCACAGCCGCCGCCGCAGCAAGGGCCACGATGCCAGCCATCCAGATGCTGCCTTGGCGTTCCAACAACCACGCAGCGTTGCGAGAGATCGACAACCTGCCAGTTGCCAACAGCGCAGTGAACCCCACAAGCAGAACCACGGGAAACACAAGCGCCAAGACCAACTGCATCACAAAATGCCTTCGAGGCCTACCTTCCGATGATGATGTGGTGGCAAACCGATCAACGTCTCAACGTCCGCACCAAAGTCTGAACCTTGACTCTGTTGATCGTCTCGGCCGGTTTCATTGGTCTGCTTTGGCTAACGCAAAGCCTGATCAGACGTGGCATGGATGATGGCAGCAACAGCTGAGGAGCCTTCATCCCGCTGCCGGAAAGAACCTAGTCAGCGATGCCTGGGCTCCCTTGGGTCCTGCTCGGCTTCCGCCTTAAGGAAACGGCGATGCTGAGATGAGGCATAGCCGCTGAGGTCAATTCTGCTGGCATTGCTTCCAGCCTTTCGCCACTCCCTCGGGGGAGTGCTGAATCTTCGGTTCATGGAATCGAGTTATCGGTTCTCGCGCAGTGGGCCTTCAGGCAGGCTCTTTGGCGTCATCCCACCTTTGCACACCTCCCCGTCCGACGCACCGTGCGGATGAGTAATTGCAGCTACGGCGAGCCATTCGAATCGGACCGATACTCCGCCCAACTTCAAATGGCTTGTGACTCCTGAGGAGCAGTACGTGAAATGCATGGACGCTGCCTATGCCGCTGCTGACAGGGAGACCTGCCTCAAAATGATGCGGAGGGCAGAAGGTGTCCTGCGCGGTGAGTTCGGCGCTCAGCCAGCAAGCGATGGGCCCGGCAATCGAGCGTTGGCGAGCTGAAGCAAAACCCAATGAAACCCAGTGCAAAACTGGGTTTTGGAATGGGCGATACTGGGATCGAACCAGTGACAATCTCCTTGTAAGGGAGGTGCTCTACCGCTGAGCTAATCGCCCGACAGGGCAGATTCTGCCCTACCGCGTCAGCCTGGGGGCGCATGACAGCTCCGAAGACTTGGCAACGGGTCGCCGCCACGACCAGAGCATCTGGATCCTGAGCCTGCCGCTCGGGATCGCTGTTGGCTTGGTACTGGGATGGGCTGCAGCCTTGATCGCTGCAGCCAGCTGCCTGGCCGGCGGTCTATGGCTGTCCCCTGACCTCGATACCCGCTCCAATGCGCTGCGGCGGTGGGGAGCCCTCGGCTTTCTCTGGTGGCCCTACCGACTCCTGATTCCCCATCGCTCGCTCTGGTCACACGGTCCGGTACTGGGAACAACCGCGCGCCTGGCGGTACTGCTCACCTGGTGCCTGATCGTGAGCATGGCGCTTCCAGCACTCTCACCAGCGATGCTGCTGACGACGCTCAAGCAACTGATGCGTCAGCACCCACAGGAGTTCATCGCTCTGCTTGTGGGTTTGGAGGGCAGTGCATGGATCCACCTGATCCTCGATGGCGACCCCTGGCCCCAAGAATGGTCGAAAAAACGACAGCGATGAGAAGGTGGGCGTTGCCCCAGTTGTTGCACCGGCATGGCCAACGCTCCTTCTAACGCCATCCAGCGACTGATCGATGTTGTGGCACAACTCAGGGATCCAATAACGGGCTGTTCCTGGGATCTGGAGCAGACCCATGCCTCGCTGGTGCCCTACGTACTGGAAGAGGCCCACGAAGTGGCCGATGCGATCCGCAAGGGCAGCGATGCCGAGATGAAAGAAGAGCTGGGGGATCTGCTCCTGCAGGTGGTGCTGCATGCCCAAATCGCTCGGGAGCAGCAGCGCTTTGATTTAGATGCGATTGCCGATGGCATCAGCGACAAGCTGATCCGCCGTCACCCCCATGTATTCGGCGATGCCGACGCCAGCACCATTGACGAGGTGCGACGCAGCTGGGAGGCGATCAAGCTGGAGGAACAGGCAGAGGCCCTGGCGGGTTCCTCCAGCCCCCTCAGCGACCGTCTCAGAACCAAGGTGCGGGGCCTGCCGGCCCTGGCTGGAGCCATGACCATCTCCAAGAAAGCGGCCAAAGCCGGCTTCGAGTGGGATGACATGGCCAGCGTCTGGGAGAAGGTCCATGAGGAGCTGGACGAACTCAAGGAGGCGGTGGCCAGCGGCGACAACGGCCATGCCCAGGAGGAACTGGGCGATCTGCTGTTCACCCTGGTGAATGTGGCCCGATGGTGCAGCATCTCACCCGAGGAGGGTCTCGCCGGCACGAATCAACGCTTTCTCGACCGTTTCTCCCGCATTGAAGCTGCCCTGGAAGGGGATCTGCAGGGCCGCAGCATCCACGAATTGGAAGCCCTCTGGAAACAGGCCAAAGCGGCGATCCGAGCGGAACACTCCTCCACCTCTGGATCCAATTAATCGTCCAGGGAGGGCCGACTGCGCCTTTGACGCTTGAGGTCACCACGCTTTTTCTTCGTGTCCAAGCGCCGCTTCACGGCACCACGACCCGGCCGGGTGGCCTTTCGAGCACGCGGCGCTGGCTGCAAGCCCTCCCGCAGCAGCTCCCCCATTCGATGCAGAGCCTTCTGACGGTTCTGCCATTGGGAGCGTTCTTCTGCGACTACAACCCGTAGGCAACCCTCCACCAACCGGGCCTGGAAGTGCTCCAGCAATCGGGCACTGCGAAATGGACCCAGAGAGGAGCAGTTCGCCAGATCCAGAAGCAATTCCACACGGGAATCGGTGGTGTTGACCCCCTGCCCGCCGGGACCGGATGAGCGGCTGAACCGCCACCGCAGCTCCCTGGACGGAATGGTCAACCGCTCGTTCACCACCAGGTCTTGCACCAGCCATCTCCTGGCTCAAGAACAACAGGATGCTCCCACCAGGTTGATGCTTCGAAGAGGAAACACCTGCATCAACCCTGAGCCCTATCGGTAAAACAAAAGCCTTGATCTGATGGAAAAGGCTTGAGAGCTGCCCTCTTCCACAGCAACTCCCCAACCAATCACATTCAACCTCCACATATTGCGTTCGTCAAGCCCAAGAGCACCACATCTGGTGTTTGGGAACAGCCCCACCGGGTCCTTAGCTGGAGAGATGCCCACCTCAGCCCATGAGCAGCTGGATTGACGAAGAACACCGCGGCGTCCGCTATGGATTGAAAGGGGAGGTGCTGGTCGAGGAGACCAGTCCGTTCCAACGGATCAGCGTGATTCGCAGTGAGCGCTACGGGCGGGGGCTGCTCCTGGATGGCTGTTGGATGACAGCGGAACAGCAGGAACGCCACTACCACGAGGCTTTGGTGCACCCAGCCCTGTGCAGCGCCAGCTCGATCGAGCGGATTCTGGTGATCGGAGGCGGGGACGGCGGCACCGCGCGGGAATGCCTGCGCCACCCAGGCGTCCAGCGGCTGGACATGGTGGAGATTGACGGGCGTGTGGTGGAACTCAGCCGGGAACACCTTCCCGACATCGGCGGATCCGCCTGGTCTGATCCGCGGTTCCAGCTCACGGTGGGCGATGGCATCGCCTGGGCAGCTGAGGCTGAGGACCAGAGCTATGACGTTGTCTTGGTGGATGGCTCTGACCCCGCCGGACCCGCCGAAGGCCTGTTCAACCGCGCCTTCTTTGAAAACTGCCGACGGCTGCTGAAGCCCGGGGGCGTGTTCGGCACGCAGAGCGAATCTCCGGAAGCCTTCCGCGATGTCCACATCGCCATGGTGCGCCTGTTGCGCGAGGTGTTTGACCATGCCGACCCGCTCTATGGATGGGTGCCGATGTACCCCAGCGGCTGGTGGAGCTGGACCTTCGCTGCGATGGCAACACCCCGCTACCGCACTCCAGACCCCGAGCGCAGCGAGACCATCGCCGCAGGCTGTGAAATCTGGTCACCGCGCTGGCAGCGGGGGGCCATGAACGCCATTCCCGCCTTCATCGAACGGGAGCTGCAGTCATGACAGCACACCCGCGGAGTGGGCTGTTCGACCACTTGTTCGACAGCGACGGAACCATTTTCATGGGATCCCGACGCAACCCTGCCGACTGCCGCGTTGGCCTGTTTGGTGTGCCGTATGACGGCACTACCTCCTTTCGCCCTGGCACCCGCTTCGGCCCCGCCGCCATCCGAGAAGTGAGCACTGGGCTTGAGACCTATTGCCCGCAACTCGACCTGGATCTGGAGGATCTCGACTTTGCCGATCTTGGTGCCGTTGAGATTCCCTTCGGCAACCCTGAGCCCGTTCTTACCAAGGTGAAGCAAGCGACCGAAGCTGTGCTCGGACTGGGGCTCAGGCCCCTGATGCTGGGCGGGGAGCATTCGATCAGCTCCGGTGCCGTGGAGGCCGTGGCACAACGCCACCCCGACCTGGTGCTGGTGCAACTGGATGCCCATGCCGACCTCAGGGACAGCTGGCTGGGGGCCCGCCACAGCCATGCCTGCGCCATGCGCCGCTGTTTAGAGGTTCTTCCGAGCCAGACGCTGTTTCAACTCGCGATCCGCAGTGGCACACGTGAGGAATTCACCGAACTGCACGAGAGCGGCCGACTGATGCCCAGCGTCGATGCCCTTGAACAGGCCCTCGCTCCCTTACAGGGGAAACCCATCTACCTCACCGTCGACCTGGACTGGTTTGACCCCGCAGTTCTGCCTGGAACCGGCACACCGGAACCCGGTGGTTACCAGTGGTCTGATTTCGCCAGCCTGATCGGGGTGCTTCGAAACCATCTCCTGGTGGCGGCCGATGTGGTGGAACTGGCCCCACAACTCGACACCAGTGGCATCAGCTCCGTGCTGGCAGCCAAAGTGACCCGCAGCCTGCTGCTCCTCCTAGGTGGAGATTAGTAGAAGTGACGGGCATCAGCCCGCTGCTGCCGCAAACGGCTGTGCTGTTTGCTGAGCAATTGCAGCACCAGCGTTGGGTGCCGATGGATGAGCGCCAGAAAATTGGAGCGGCTCAGGCAGAACAACGAAACAGGCGTCACCGCTGTGGCATCACGGCTGTGACACTCGGCGCCATCCACCAGATCCTCATAGAAAAACAATTCACCGGAACCAAAGCGAATGCGGTTCAACGGACCACTGCTCAGTTCCATCCATCCCCGTTCAATCACATGGATGAACTGCACAGGCTCACCGGCAGTGAAAACAGTTGCGCCGGTGGGAAGGGTCAGGCGATCCACCTCAGGATGTTCCTGGATCAGTTCCAGAGGAGTCAGCGGAGCTGAGGCGGACAAGGCAACAACGGGGGTTGGCTGCAGTATCCCGCGTTCATCCGGTGGAGGCCATCAGCAATAGCGGAGTCATGGATGGATCCGGGCTCACGTCAAGCTGCGGTCCAGTTCCAGCTGACGCTCTCCAACACCGCTGCTCTGTAAAGCCGGAAGCTTGGGGGAACGGGGGGTCCAGTGGTGACAGACCATCAGATCTGCAATCTCGGCAAACACCTCCAACCGGCGCAGACGGCACCACCCCTTCGCACCTGCCGGCAGGGTGCAGTACTGACAACTGCGACAGCAGGAGCTAGTGGCCAAGGAAGCGCTCCGGAAACGTGCTCAAGCTAGTGACGGTCTGCGAAACGGACCATGGACAGGGGCAAATTTCCGGGTTCCCTTCCGGATCGTGAAGCCCTCCATAAGAATGCGCTTCTCATCGGCCGCCCCCATGTCACTGCAGCGCACTCCCCTGTTCGAGTCCTGCCGCAGCGTCGGCGGCCGCATGGTGCCGTTTGCCGGCTGGGAGATGCCGGTTCAGTTCAGCGGCCTGATCCAGGAACACAAGGCCGTTCGCGAACGGGTCGGCATGTTCGATATTTCCCACATGGGAGTGCTGCGCCTCGAAGGTGCCAATCCCAAGGATGCGCTGCAACGGCTGATCCCCAGCGACCTGCACCGCATCGGTCCCGGCGAAGCCTGCTACTCGGTTCTGCTGAACGAGCGCGGCGGTATTCGCGACGACCTCATCGTTTACGACTGCGGTGCCATCGATGCCGAACGGGGTGCGCTGGTACTGGTGATCAATGCCGCCTGCGCCGACAGCGACACCGCCTGGATCCGTGAACAGATGGAGCCCGCTGGCCTAACGCTGACCGACATCAAAAAGGATGGAGTGCTGCTCGCTCTGCAGGGCCCTGAGGCCATGGGAGTGCTGCAAGAGCTGAGCGGCGAAGACCTAAGCGGCTTGCCCCGCTTCGGTCACCGAATGCTCAAACTCAAGGGCCTGAGCCAACCGGTGTTCAGTGCTCGTACGGGCTACACCGGCGAAGACGGTGCCGAGCTGCTGCTAAAAGCCGACGACGGACAAAAGCTCTGGCAGCTTTTGCTCGATCGCGGTGTCACCCCCTGCGGTCTGGGAGCGCGGGACACCTTGCGACTGGAGGCCGCCATGCACCTTTACGGTCAGGACATGAACGACAAAACCAACCCCTTCGAGGCGGGGTTGGGTTGGCTCGTGCACCTGGAAATGCCCGTGGATTTTGTGGGCCGACAGGCACTGGAGCAGGCGGTGGAATCCGGCCCCGCCACGCGCCTGGTAGGCCTCAAGCTGCAGGGTCGTGCCATCGCCCGCCACGACTACCCCGTTGTGCACAACGGAGAGACGGTGGGCATCGTCACCAGCGGCACCTGGTCCCCCACCCTGGAAGAAGCGATCGCCCTGGCCTACGTGCCCCCATCCCTCGCCAAGCTCGGCACCGAACTGAGCGTTGAGATCCGCGGCAAGGCCCAACCGGCAACGGTGGTTCGCAAGCCCTTCTACAAACGCGCCTGAAGCTCACCGCTGCTGTGGGAAACTCGCTCTTCTCCAGTTGAGACATCCCATGCGCAGCAACGGTTGCGGCGACCTGCGCGAACAGAACATTGATCAGCAGGTGCAACTGTGCGGCTGGGTGGATCGACGACGTGATCACGGCGGGGTGATTTTTATCGACCTGCGGGACCGCAGCGGCACGGTGCAGATCACGGTGGACCCGGATCTGGGCGCCGACGCCTTCGCCGTCGCCGAGCATCTGCGCAGCGAAACCGTGCTGCAGGTTGAGGGGAAAGTGCGAGCCCGGCCTGGCGAATCCCTGAACGACAAGCTGGCCACGGGGGCTGTGGAAGTGCTCGCCAGCGGCATCACCGTGCTGAACAGCGTGAAAGGCAACCTGCCCTTCCCTGTGTCGGTGCACGACGAGGAGAACACCCGCGAAGAACTGCGGCTGCGCCACCGCTATCTGGATCTGCGCCGCAAGCGCATGAACGACAACCTGCGGCTGCGGGCCCAGACCATCCAGGCCGCCCGTCGCTTCCTGGAGGACGCAGGCTTCATCGAGGTGGAGACCCCGGTGCTGACCCGCTCCACTCCGGAAGGCGCCCGCGACTACGTGCTGCCCAGCCGGGTCTGCGGCGGCGAATGGTTCGCTCTGCCCCAGTCCCCCCAGTTATTCAAGCAGCTGCTGATGGTGGGCGGCATCGAGCGGTACTACCAGGTCGCCCGCTGTTTCCGCGACGAAGACCTGCGGGCCGACCGCCAGCCGGAATTCACCCAGCTGGACATCGAGATGAGCTTCATGGATCAGGAGCAGATCCTGGAGCTGAACGAATCACTGATTTGCGCCATATGGAAGGCCGTGAAGGGCATCGAACTGCCGCGGCCCTTCCCACGCATGACCTGGCATGACGCCATGGAGCGCTACGGCACCGACCGACCCGACACCCGCTACGGCATGGAGCTCACCAACGTGAGCGACATCGTCAAGGACATGGGCTTCAAGGTGTTCAGTGGCGCCGTGAAGTCCGGCGGCGCGGTGAAGTGCATTGCAGTGCCCGGCGGCAACGATGCGGTGAGCAACGTTCGGATCAAGCCGGGCGGCGATGTGTTCAGCGAGGCCCAGAAAGCTGGTGCCGGGGGCCTGGCCTTCATCCGGGTGCGAGACGGCGGTGAGATCGACACGATCGGCGCCATCAAGGACAACCTCAGCGATGAGCAGAAGCAGGAGCTGCTCAGCCGCACCGGCGCGGAACCCGGCACCCTGCTGCTGTTCGGTGCCGGCGACACCGCCACGGTGAACAAGGCCCTCGACCGGGTGCGCCAGTACCTGGCCAAGGAGCTGGGCATGGTGAAGGCCGACCGAGACAACGACCAGTGGAACTTCCTCTGGGTGGTGGACTTCCCGATGTTCGAGTTCAACAGCGACGAGAACCGTTACGAGGCTCTGCACCACCCCTTCTGCGCCCCCAATGCGGAGGATCTCGGCAGCGATGCGTCGAAGTGGGCCGACATCCTGCCCGGAGCCCGGGCCCAGGCCTATGACCTTGTGCTCAATGGCCTTGAGCTGGGCGGTGGCTCCCTGCGCATCCATGACTCCGCCCTGCAGCGCCAGGTGTTGCAGACGGTTGGATTGCCCCTCGAGGAGGCCCAGGAGCAGTTCGGCTTCCTGATGGACGCTCTCGATGTGGGCGCACCGCCCCACGGCGGCCTGGCCTTCGGTGTGGACCGGATGGTGATGCTGCTGGCCGGCGAGGAGTCGATCCGCGACACCATTGCCTTCCCAAAAACCCAGCAGGCCCGCTGCCTGATGACCAGTGCCCCTGGAGGCGTGGCCGACAAGCAGCTGGAGGAACTGCACGTGGCCAGCACATGGGTTGAGCCTGACCAGGAAGACTGACCACAGCCACCGGGCTGAGCAGATCCCGAAGGGAATCAGCGCATTTGTCGCACCGCGGCCAACGGCGAGGAACCCTGAAGTTGGACTTCACAAGGCCAGCTTTTGCCCAGCAAGCCCCGACGGACCGGGGGGACCCGTGAGCGCCGCAGCAGCGGCACAACGGATCTGCTGCGGCTTTATCTCCAGGACATCGGCCGGGTCGACCTGCTCACCAACGAGGAGGAGGTCACCTTGGCCCGCCTGGTGCAGCGCCGCGAAGCACTGCTTCTCCAGCAACGGGAGCTGGCTGAAAGCGATGCCGCCATCGGTGAACTCCACCGTCTCGAAGAACTGCAACGCCGGGAAGCCAACCAGCACAGCCACTGGCCAACCAAGCAGGAATGGGCCCGGGCGGCAGGACTGCCCTTGCCCGACTTGCAGCAGCGGATTGAACTGGGATATCAGGCCTGGGCTGAGCAAGCCCAGCTTGAGGCCAAAGATGTGAAGCTGGCCCTCCGCAACGGGCGGCGAGCCAAAGACCACATGATTCAGGCCAACCTGCGCCTGGTGGTGGCAGTGGCCAAGAAGTACCAGCAGCGGGGCATGGAAATCCTCGACCTGGTCCAGGAGGGAACGCTCGGGCTGGAACGGGCCGTGGAAAAGTTCGATCCCACCCGTGGTTTCCGCTTCAGCACCTACGCCTACTGGTGGATCCGCCAGGGCATAACCCGGGCCATCGCCACCCAGAGCCGCACGATCCGCTTGCCCGTTCACGTCACCGAAAAACTGAACCGGATCAAACGGGTCCAGCAGGAGATTGCAAGCAACGAAGGACGCATTGCCTCGATCGCGGATCTGGCGCGCGAATTGGGCATCAGTGAAGACACCGTGCGCCAGACCCTGGCCCGGGTGCCCCGCTCAGTGTCTCTGGACACCCGTGTCGGCCGCGAACAGGACACTCAGCTCGGAGATCTGATCGAGGACGGCCATGCCACCCCGGAGCAGACCCTCACTCACGACGAACTCCACAACGATCTGGAGGATCTCCTGGATGAACTGACCAGTCGGGAGGCCGCTGTCCTGCGCCGGCGCTTCGGATTGGAGGACGACACGCCCCAGACCCTTGCCCAGATCGGGGAAGAGCTGAAACTCTCAAGGGAGCGCGTTCGTCAGATCGAAACCCGCGCCCTGCTCAAACTGCGGCAACCCCAACGACGTAGCAAAGTCCGGGACTACATCCAGGGCCTGGATTCCTAAAACAACGTTTCCCCCTGGAGGCCATGACCGACGCCAGCTAATTTGAAGAGTCGCCCGGCATGTCATGGCCAAATTCGTCTTCATCACCGGTGGTGTGGTGTCCAGCATTGGCAAGGGAATCGTGGCGGCGAGCCTCGGCCGGTTGCTGAAGTCGCGGGGCTACAACGTTTCGATTCTCAAGCTGGATCCCTACCTGAATGTGGATCCCGGGACGATGAGCCCGTTCCAGCATGGTGAGGTCTTCGTCACCGAAGACGGCGCCGAAACCGATCTCGACCTGGGCCATTACGAGCGTTTCACCGACACGGCGATGTCACGCCTGAACAGCGTGACCACCGGCTCGATCTACCAATCGGTGATCAACAAGGAGCGCCGCGGCGACTACAACGGCGGGACCGTTCAGGTGATTCCCCACATCACCGGCGAGATCCGCGAGCGCATCCGCCGGGTTGCCTGCAACAGCAATGCCGATGTGGTGATCACGGAAATCGGCGGCACCGTGGGTGATATCGAATCACTGCCCTTCCTCGAAGCCATCCGTGAATTCCGGGAGGACGTGGGTCGCAACGACCTTGCCTACATCCACGTCACCCTGCTGCCCTTCATCGGCACCTCCGGCGAACTCAAAACCAAGCCCACCCAACACTCGGTCAAAGAGCTGCGTTCCATCGGCATCCAGCCGGATGTGCTCGTTTGCCGCAGTGATCGCGACATCAGCGACGATCTCAAGCGGAAAATTGGCGGCTTCTGCGGGGTGCCCACCCGCGCCGTGATTCCCTCCCTGGATGCCGACAGCATCTATGCCGTGCCGCTGATCCTTGAGCAGGAGGGTCTGTGTCGTGAAGTGCTGGACGTGCTGAACCTGACCGACCATGAGAGCGACATGGCGGCATGGGAACAACTGGTCAACAAGCTGCGTAACCCCGGCCCGTCGGTGAAGGTTGCCCTGGTGGGCAAGTACGTGCAGCTGAACGACGCCTATCTCTCCGTCGTCGAAGCGCTGCAGCATGCCTGCATTGCCCAGGATGCCTCCCTCGACCTGCACTGGGTCTGCGCCGAACAGATTGAAGCCGAAGGCGCCGATGCACTCCTACGCGGAATGGACGCCGTCGTCGTGCCCGGTGGCTTCGGCAACCGTGGAGTCGATGGAAAGATTGCAGCGATTCGCTGGGCCCGGGAACAACGGGTGCCCTTCCTTGGGCTCTGTCTTGGGATGCAAACCGCTGTGATCGAGTGGGCTCGCAACCAGGCCGGCCTGACCGAGGCCACCAGTGCTGAATTAAACGAAAACACGCCTCATCCCGTGATTCACCTGCTGCCGGAACAGCAGGACGTGGTCGATCTCGGTGGCACGATGCGCCTGGGGGTCTACCCCTGCAGGATTGCGCCGGGAACCCTCGCCCAAAGGCTTTACGGGGACGAAGTGGTCTACGAACGGCACCGCCACCGCTATGAATTCAACAACTCCTATCGCAATCTGTTCCTGGAATCCGGATATGTGGTGAGCGGCACGTCCCCGGATGGACGCTTGGTGGAGTTGATCGAACTGAAAGGGCATCCGTTCTTCACGGCCTGCCAATACCACCCTGAGTTCCTCTCCCGGCCTGGACAACCCCATCCGTTATTCCGGGGATTGATCGAAGCGGCCCAACAACGCCTTCCCGATTCACCGGCTCAGGCCTTGCGTCAACAGGGGGACATTGCGATCCCATGAACCGCGTCGATGGCTGACTCCCAGCGTCTCCCGGTGGTGGAGACATTCCATTCCCTACAGGGAGAGGGCCGCCATGCCGGACGCAGTGCATTTTTCATTCGTCTCGCCGGCTGCACCGTGGGCTGTTCCTGGTGCGACACCAAGCACTCATGGCCCAGCCAGGGGCACGCTGAGCAGCCCATCGGTGCCTTGGCTTCAGCCGCCCAGATGGCGGCTGAAGCCGGGGCCAGCTTCGTTGTGATCACCGGAGGAGAACCGTTGCATCACAATCTGCAGCCCCTCACCCAGGCCCTCGATGCGCGATGCGGTCTCCCCCTGCATCTGGAAACCAGCGGGGTGGATCCGCTAACCGGACGCTTCGACTGGATCACCCTCTCGCCAAAACGCCACCGCCCCCCAAGGCAAGAGCTTTTGCAGGCCTGCCATGAGCTGAAAGTTGTGGTGCATGGCCCGGAAGACATCAGCTTTGCTGCAGCCATGGCGTCTCAGTGCGAGGACGACACAGAGCGGCTGCTTCAGCCGGGCTGGGAGAGCAGCATCGGAGAAGAGCTGGCTTTGGATCATGTGCGTAAACACCCCCAATGGCGCCTCAGCCTGCAAAGCCACAAATGGCTAGGCATCCGCTGAACGATGCCGTTGAAGGCAAAGTCTGCTCCACTACGTTGAGGTTGAACTGAATTTGATCGCCTGAGCCATGACCTCAGTGGCCGTTCTGGGCACAGGCCTCCTCGGAACGGCGATCGCAACGCGATTGCTGGAGCAGGGTCTCAACGTCCACGTCTGGAACCGCGACCCCTCCCGCATCGTCTCGCTTGTGGGAAAGGGTGCAACAGCGATCGACGATCTAGGGCAAGCCGCGAAAAGCGACAGCGTCTTGATCACCGTCTTGCGTGACGGGGCTGCCACTGCATCCGTGATCGGCGCGGTTGGAGCGTTGCCAGGCTCAACGGTGATCCCGATGGGGACCATGGGCGTGGAGGAAAGCCGCAAGCTCGCCACGCAGGTTGCGAACCAGGGAGGGCAGTACCTGGAAGCCCCGGTGCTGGGCAGCAAACCGCAAGCACTGAACGGATCTCTGCTGGTGATGGCAGGCGGCGAAGCAGAGGTCTTCGAAGAACAACGGCCACTCCTCTCTCATCTCTGCCAAGAGCCCCAACTCGTGGGCCCCGTTGGCTGCGGCGCTGCCACCAAGCTGGCCCTCAATCAGTTGATCGCCAGCCTCACCCACAGCTTCTCCCTCTCCCTGCAACTGATTCAGCGGGCCGGCGTTCCTGTGGAAACGTTCATGACCATCCTGCGGCCGTCAGCGCTCTACGCCCCCACCTTCGACAAGAAGCTGCAACGGATGCTGGATCACAGCTACGCCGATCCCAACTTCAGCACCGCCCTGCTGCGCAAAGACCTGCGCCTGTTCCTGGAGGAGGCGACAACGGCTGGCCTCCAAGATCAGGGGCTGAGCGGTTTGCTTTCCCTGCTTGAACAAGCCAAGGGCACCGAGCTGGATGAGCAGGACTACTGCGCCCTGCATGAACTCACGGTTCTGAGATGAGTCAACGCACTGCCATCGCGCTTCTATCGGGAGGCTTGGATTCCGCCACCGCTGCGGCCCTTGCCCTGGAGCAAGGCGACCGCGTCATCGGCCTGTCCTTTGACTACGGCCAGCGCCATCGCCGCGAATTGGACGCCGCTGCTGCCATTGCTGAGCAGCTTGGCCTGGCAGAGCATCACTGCATCAGCGTGAACCTGGCCAGTTGGGGGGGCTCAGCCCTCACCGACGCCAGCATCTCGATCCCCACCCATGGCGTTGAGGAGGGCAGCATTCCGCCCACCTATGTACCCGGGCGCAACACCGTGTTCATCTCCGTGGGCCTCAGTCTGGCGGAGGCTCGCGGAGCCGAAAGGTTGGTGCTGGGGGTGAATGCTGTCGACTACTCGGGTTATCCCGACTGCCGGCCCGACTACCTCAACGCCTTTCAGACCCTGGCCGACCTTGCCAGCAAAGCCGGTCGGGAGGACCATGGCGCACAACTCTGGGCACCTCTTGTGCAGTGGAGCAAGGTACGCATAGTTGAGGAAGCCCTTCGCCTGGGTGTTCCGATCGAAACAACCTGGAGTTGCTACAGCGGCGGCACGCACCCCTGCGGCGTCTGCGACAGCTGCCGCATTCGTGATGCAGCGCTCCGCGAGGCCGGCCGGCCTGACCTCTGCAGTTCCACAGCGGCATGATCCGCCCACAACGGCTTGAACTGCCCTGGCAGGAGCCCCAAGCGCTCGCGCACCAACTGGCCCATGCCTACGGCGAGGAAGGCCTTGTCTGGCTGGATGGCGACAGCAGCAACCTGGGCCGATGGGCCACCCTGGCGGTGGCGCCCCAGGAGATCGTCTGCTGCCGTGGCCTCCCTGGAGAGTCAGGAGCCAGCAATCCCTTCGAAGCACTACGGGGGCTTGCCCCAGGTCATTGGTGCGGCTGGCTGAGCTATGAAGCCGCCGCCTGGGTAGAACCCGGGAACCCCTGGGACAGCGATGGCATGGCCACGCTTTGGATCGCCCGCCACGATCCGGTGCTTCGCTTTGATCTCCAAAAGCGCAGGCTGTGGATCGAAGCCAGCAGCACGGCTGCTTTGGAACGCCTCACCCAACAGCTGGCCTCCAGCCCTGAGCAGCCCAAAGGCAAGCCCCCATCAATCCCCCTGAAGGCCTGGCATCACCACACCTCAGCAGATCAGTACGCCGCAGGTGTGGAACGCATCCGTGAGCTGATCGCAGCAGGCGATCTCTTCCAAGCCAATCTCACGGCCTGTTGCAGCACAGCCTGGCCCAAGGGAGGCAGTGCGCTAGAGCTGTTCCTCACCCTGAGGGAGGCCTGTCCTGCCCCCTTTGCAGGACTTATCGTCAGCGACCAGAACGAGGCGTTGCTGTCATCGTCCCCGGAGCGGTTTCTGCAGGTGAGTGCCGAGGGAGCCGTACAAACCCGGCCGATCAAAGGCACCAGGCCGCGCAATGGCGACCCCGAACAGGATGCACACCTCGCCGCGGAGCTTGTGTGCAGCGACAAGGACCGGGCCGAAAATGTGATGATCGTCGATCTGCTGCGCAACGACCTCGGTCGTGCCTGCCAGCCGGGTTCGATTCAGGTTCCCCAACTGGTGGGGCTCGAAAGTTATTCCTCCGTGCATCACCTCACCTCGGTCGTGGAGGGACAGCTTCAGGCAGGATTGAGCTGGGTCGATCTGCTGGAAGCCAGTTGGCCTGGGGGGTCGATCAGCGGGGCGCCGAAACTGCGGGCCTGCCAACGTCTGAATGAGCTCGAGCCCACCAGCCGAGGGCCTTACTGCGGATCACTGCTGCGGATCGACTGGGATGGCAGCCTCGACAGCAACATCTTGATCCGATCCTTACTGCGCCAAGGCGACACCCTGCGGGCCCATGCCGGCTGCGGAATTGTCGCCGACTCGGATCCCTTTGGCGAAGCAGAGGAGTTGATGTGGAAACTCCAGCCCTTGCTGGAGGCACTGACATGACCTCCGCCATCGCCTGGATCGACGGCCAGTGGGGAACAGCAGCAAACATGCAGCTTCCCCTCGACGACCGCGCCCTGCTCCTGGCCGATGGCCTCTTTGAAACCGTGCTGATCCGCAACGGTGCGCCGCAACTCCTGGAGGAGCACCTGCAGCGCTGGAGCGACAGTGCAGTTCTACTGGGCATGGACCGGCCACCGCAGCGAGACGCACTAGAGCCTCTGATTGAAGACGCAATTCAACGCAGCCAGCTGAGCGAAGCCGATGGAGCCCTGCGCCTCAACTGGAGCCGGGGCAGCACACCTCAGCGCGGAATCGGACTGCCGGCCCCAGGTCAGCACCGCTTTTGGCTCACGCTCCAAGCCTGCACACCAACATTTTCAGCCGTCACCACCATCACCAGTCGCCATGAGCGCCGCAATGCCTCCAGCCGCTTCAGCCGTTGCAAGACCTTTGCCTACGGGCAATCGATCCAGGCCCGCAGGGAAGCCCAGGACCAAGGGGCCGACGATGCACTGCTCTTGAACACGGCTGGAGCCCTGTGCTGCGGAACGGCGGCCAATCTGCTGGTCCTGCGTCGCGGTGAGTTGCTGACACCGCCCCTCAGCAGCGGCTGCCTCCCAGGGGTGATGCGGGGCCGTGCAGTCGCCCGAGGCATCGCCCTGGAAACCGAGCTAGCGGCCACGTTCGATGCCGACGATCAGGCCGTTCTGATCAACAGCCTCAGCTGTCGACCTATTGCATCCCACAACGGTCAGCCCATGGCGGCCACCACTGCTGCAGTGGAGCTATGGCAATCCTTGCTGGATTGAGCCAGAGGCAAGCGATGGCCTAGATCCGAAGAATCCGGCGCACAGCCTCGTCCCAACCGTTGGCATGGGGAGCTGCCGCCAGCTGGAAACGCCCGGCATCGATCCCAGAGCGCAACTCGGGATGGGGGCCATCGGGCCCGGGAACCACGACAGCGATGTCAGCCACCTCGAGCAACGGCAGATCGTTGGGGGAATCCCCCAAGGCCAAAACATTCACCTGCTCAGCACCCAGATGTAGCTTCAGGGTGGCCAAAGCCTTGCCTTTGCTGATGTCTGGGCCCAGCAGGTGACCCATACGGTTGCCCTGCACCACCGTCAGGCCCATCCGCTGGACCAGGGCCTCAAGCCGGCAACGCCCCTCCGCCGAGGGCGGAACAAAAGGCACGCTGCAGCACCGCCTCTGTGCCTGACGCAAAGCTTCACCGCCAAGCCCCAACAACCGCTGCCCTTCCGCCTCACTGAGTTCATCCAACGGACGCAGGGGCTCACCCAACTCGCCCTGAAGACGCTGCAACTGAGGTTTCAGCGCCGTCCAATCCGGACCCAACGGCAGCTCCCAGGGTTCCCCCTCCGGTGTTTCCCCGTGCACGGCGCCACCGTTTTCAACGATGTACGGGTCATGAAGCCCCGCCTCAGCGCGAAAGCCGCGCACTTCCTCGGCCGTTTTGCTGGTGCAGGGAATCACCGGAATCCGGTGCTGTTGCAACTGACGGATCAGATCCTTGGCCGGCGACCAGTCGTAGCTGTGATCCAGCAACGTGCCGTCGAGATCAGTCACCACCCACCACGCCGGCTCAACACTCGCGGTCATGGCTGAACCAACCAATGCACCGCATAAGGCTCTAGCGAATGGGACTGATGTGGTTCGAACACATGACCGCTCAGAGAATCGGCCCAGGGCTTGTTCAGATCACCGCCCAGTCCACTAAGGCGAAAGCTGAGGCGGGCTGCCGTGATGTTGTGGACAGCCACCAGCGTTTCCCCCCCGCGAGAGCGCCGCAGGATGACGCAATCGCTCCGGTCCGCGCTCAACACCGTCATCGGGGCATCCGGGTGCAAGGCCGAGTGAACAGCCCGTTCGGCCAGAGCCCGCCGCAACACTGGCAGCAGCGCGGAGACATCTGAATCGGGATCCGCCAGGCGGCGCTCCAGGGCCTGGGCCGTGAACTGGGGCCGATTCAGATCCCGACGATGGCCCGTGCGACGAAAGCGAGTCAGATCATTGGGAGCCGCCAACAACGCCGGCAGATAGAAGGCGGGGACCCCTGGCAAGGCCAGGATCAACAGTTGGGTGAGCAGGAACCGCTCCCGTTGGAGATACGTGGGATCAATCCCCCCATCTGCCATGGCACTCCACCAACTGATGTTGATTTCGTAAGGAACTTCGTCGCCGGAACTCAACATCCTGTGGCTGACCAGTCCACCCCGTTGCTCACAACCGATCAACAGCTGCAGCAAGCGCTTCTGGGGCATCAGGCCCTCCAACGGCCGTAAACCGATGCCGTCATGACAGGCGGTGAAATTGAGCAACCCCGTTTGCGGTGGCAAGTCGGGCCAACGACTCAGCCAGGCATTGAGTAGATCAGCCCGACCACTGACGCTGGCTTCCAACAGCAAGGGCGGCAGGGGAAAGTTGTAAGCGAGATGCGCTTCATCACCGCTTCTCAGATAGGAGAGGTTTTCTTGCTCAGGAACGTTGGTCTCGGTGACCACAACGCAATCGGGTCCCACCTGATCGAGCAGCAAACGCAGCACCCGAACCAATTGATGGGCCTGCGGGAGATGAATGCATGAGGTGTGGGGTTCTTTCCAGACAAAACCCACGGCATCCAGACGGATCCAACGCACCCCATGCCGGGCCATGCGCTGCATCAGCCGGGCAAAGCCCAGCAGCACCTCCGCACTGCGCCAGTTGAGATCAACTTGATCGGGGCCAAAGGTGGTCCAGACCTGACGCGCGCCAACGGGGCCCCTCAATTGCGTGAACAGATTGGAACTGCGCGGACGAACAACATCCGCCCAGCAGGGATCAGGGGCTGCCTCCAGCACACAGGAGCGGCCGGGCCGCTCATCGCGCATGAACTGCTGCACCCAGGGGTGAGAGGCCGACACGTGATTGAGAACGAGATCCGCCATCAACCATCGGCCCTCGGCCAGGGCAGCGAGGTCGCTCCAATCGCCGAAACGCTGCTCAAGCTTTGTGTGGCTAGCCACCGCAAAACCACCATCACTGGTGGATTGCAGAAACGGCAGCACATGAATCACCGCTGCGAAGGGCTGCAGATGGCGATTCACAAACGTCTTCAACGCCTGAAGCCCAGGAACACCCTCCTCACCAATGGTGTCGGCGTAGGTGATCAAGACCACATCACGACCGTCCCAGCGATCGATGTGTTCTGCCATATCGCCATCTCCTGACGATTGGCTCAAGATCTGCAGCAATTGCGACGACAACTCCTTGCCATCCCCGGAAGAATCATTCGGGTAGATATCGCCAAGCAGGGTCCGCAGCGTCTCGTCGCGCGGGGGCTGCATCACCTTCCTCCTCCAGACCCTTCAGGTATGGGGCAGGTCTCTGACCTCTGTTGTTGCATCGAACACCACATGGATTTTCAGCAGGGCCTGATCAGCACCGTCCATGACTACAGCTTGGGCAATCTCGATGCGGTTGCCTTCAACCATGAGCTGAGTCAGCGACCCACAACCCTGCTGATCCCCTGCCTGATGGAGGAATTCAGCCGCCCGGCCCTCGGCCTCATTCGAGACACACTTTCGAGCCTGAAGGGGCTCAACGAGCTGGTGGTGGCGTTGGCGGCCACAAGCGCCGAGGACGTCAAAGCCGCAGAAAAATTTTTTGAAGGGATGCCCTTCCCCGTTCGGGTGCACTGGACCAACGGCCCCGCCGTCCGGGAGTTGCTCGAATCCGTCGGCGAACTGGGGCTCGACGTGACCGGACCACCGGGCAAGGGCTGGGCCGTCTGGCAGGGACTAGGGGTGGCGTGCCAGAACGCTGAGGTAGTTGGCCTGTTCGATGCCGACATCAGAACCTTTGGATCCGCGTATCCAGAGCGCATGCTCCGCCCCCTGCTGGATCGGTCCCACGGCATTGCCTACGTGAAGGCGTTCTACAGCCGCCTTTCCCTCGAAAACCAAGCTCTTCAGGGCCGAGCCACCCGTCTGTTTGTTGGCCCACTGCTGGCCAGCCTGGAGCAGGTTTTCGGGCCTTTGCCCTACCTGTCGTACCTGCAATCATTCCGCTATCCCCTGGCTGGTGAATTCGCCTTCACCACCGATTTGGCGATGAATCTACGCATCCCATCGGACTGGGGGCTGGAGGTGGGCCTGCTGTCTGAGGTGTATCGCCATGTGGCCTCCAGCCGAATTGCTCAAGTGGACCTGGGGTTGTTCGACCACAAACACAAGGAGCTGGGTCAGCAACCCAGCGAAGGCCTGCAGCGGATGGCGGGCGAAATTTTCGGAACAGTGTTGCGTGGCCTGATGGAACACGAAGGTTGCGTGATGTCGATGGATCAACTGCCGACACTTGAAGTGCTGTACCGGCGGGTTGGCGAGGATCGTGTGCGGCAATTCGGCCTTGATTCAGCCATCAATCGGTTGCCTTACGACCGCCATGGCGAAGAACTAGCGGTTCAAAACTTCGCCGGCCTACTGCGCCCCGGCCTGGCCAAACTGATGCAGGCGCCGATTGCACATCAGCTGCCGAGCTGGTCGCGACTGCGCAGTTGCAATTCAGCCCTTCAAGCTGATCTGGCGGCAGCAGGACAGGCAGATCGCACATCCCTGAAACGGCCGAATCACAACCCGCAACGCATCACCTCAAAGCTCGCTGCTTAAAACCAACGCATTGAGCCTCAGCCCAGCTGGTCCCGCTGCCGCATCACCCAAACTGTTGCAGCGCGCTGGGAATGCCATTCCTGAAGCAATTGCTTGGCCAACACCTGCAGCTGCTGTGGATCGATTGTTGATTCGATCGCGCGATTCATCCGCTCAACATCGAATTAATGAGTGACACTCAAACCGATCACTTCTGCCATCTTGCAATCTCCAAGATTGACGAAGTAATCATGCAAAAGGCAGCGAAAAAGAATTGTTTCAGCCGAAACGAAAGAAGCACGATGTGCGATCTTCAAAAAGCTAACGGGCGCCTACCGCTCAAGGCCCAGAGAAAAATCGTGACGACCGATACACAATCGGCCAACTCTGTATCAACTCATCTGTATCAAATCTAAAGGCGTGCTGATTCGGTGACCAATCAAACACTCCTCTTGTCTTAAGACCACGAGATTGGCATCATTCCAGATGCTCAAGATGATTGAGTGTGTTTACCACAACGACACCACCAGAATGGTGATCGTGAAATGCATTGGTGCTGATCACTTCTACCGAGAGAAGGTGGTGATGCCCACAGAGGTCTTTTGGTTCCAAGCCCCCGAGGATGCACGACTGGAAATATGGAAGATGTCGATGACAGGGCAGATGCTGCACGTGCGTGCCGACGTGAGCGACTACGCCATGAATGAAGAGCCTGCAACAGAATCCATCTGGGCCAGCTGAACCGACCCAGGAGAAGCCAACAACAGTAAAGCTCTAAACGCTCAGGAACTGATCAACAACCGTCTGACTGAGTTCACTGGTTGAGCCACTGGCAACAATGCCGCCACGTTGCATGGCGTAGTAACGATCAGCCTGGCGAACGAAGTGGAGATGTTGTTCCACCAGCAGAACCCCGATCCCGGTGTTGGCGATGATCCGCCGAACAGCCGCTTCAATGTCCTGAACAATGTTGGGCTGAATGCCCTCAGTGGGCTCATCCAACAGCAGCAACTTTGGCTTGCCAAGCAACGCACGGGCGATGGCCAGTTGTTGTTGCTGTCCCCCACTCAGATCACCGCCCTTACGCGGTAGAAACTCCTGAAGGATCGGAAACAGCTCATACACGAATGGATCAATGTGGCGATGCCGCGCCAATCCACCCGGCAACGCCTCCATCCCCAAAAGCAAGTTTTCTTCCACCGTGAGCTGGGGGATGATCTCGCGACCTTGCGGCACATAACCAATCCCAGCCCGAGCCCGCTGATGCGGAGCCTGACGATCCAATTGAGCACCGTCGAACGCCATGGTTCCGGAGCGGGGGCGCAACAGACCGATCAGCGATTTCAACAGGGTGGTTTTACCCACACCATTGCGGCCGATCAGACAAACCATCTCTCCGGACTTCACGCTGAGATCAACATCCCGAAGAATGTGACTTTCACCGTAAAACGTGTTGAGGCCTTGGATCTCCAACAGGTTCGTCATTGGTTCTCCTCCTCAGTGGTGCCGAGATAAACCTCAATCACCCGGGGATCGGCCTGCACCTGATCCATCGTGCCCTCACAGAGAACATGGCCTTGGTGCAGCACCGTCACCGGACTTTCAAGTCGCCGAATGAATTCCATGTCGTGCTCAATCACCAGCACGGTGTGATCACCGGCCAACGACTTGAGCAGATCCGCCGTCAGATCGGTCTCCTCGTCCGTGAGCCCAGCCACCGGCTCGTCCACCAGCAACAGGTCGGGATCTTGACCCACAAGCATGGCGATCTCAAGCCACTGTTTCTGGCCATGGGACAACGACCCAGCAGCCCAATCGGCACGGTTCTGCAGATTGACGATGCTCATCAAGTGATGAACACGGTCGCGCTGCTGCCCATTCAGGCCCCCCACCAGCAATGACCAGGGCTGCTTCGGCTGGCTCACGGCCAGAGCCAAGTTCTCCTGAACGGTGAGCTTCTCAAAAACACGAGGGCTCTGAAACTTGCGGCCGATGCCGCAGCGCGCGATGCGGTGCTCGCGCGTTCCCACCAGAGAGCGTCCCTTGAACACGACATCACCCTCAGTAGGAGCAGTCTTGCCGGTGATCACATCGAGGAAGGTGGTCTTACCAGCGCCATTCGGGCCGATGACCGCGCGCAACTCCCCTGGCTGAAGACTGAGGTTCAGATCGCGGAGCGCCAAAAAGCCATCAAAACTGACGGTGATTTGGCGCAATTCCAATAAAGCCGAACTCATGATTGAACCTCTTCCTGACCTTCAAGATCGAGACGTGGATAGGTCTCACTCCGACGGGAAATGCCGAATCGGTTGAGCCAATTGCGAGGGCCATCACCTCGGAACCAACCAATGACGCCCTCAGGCAAGGCGGTCACCACAAGGATGAACAGGCCCCCTTGGATGAACAGCCAGCCCTGGGGGAGCGCTTCGCTCACCAAACTCTTGGCGTAGTTGATGACCACGGCGCCAAGAATGGCTCCCACAAGCGTGCCTCGACCACCCACCGCAACCCAGATCACCATCTCAATTGAGAAGGGAACTGTCATGTACTGCGGCGAAACAATTCCCGACTGAACGGTGTAGAGCGCACCACCGATTCCTGCCAAACCACCAGCGATAGCGAAGACGATCGTCTTAAACAGAGTTGGGTTGTAACCCGCAAAGCGCAGCCGGGGTTCGTCATCGCGAATGGCTATCAACACATCACCGAACCGGCCCCGCACCACCCAGCGCAGAAACAGCCAGGCCAGGATCACCACAACAGAGGTCAACCAGAAGAAACCCCGCTGCATCTCGGGGGAGCCCACCATCTGACCGAACAACTGGGTCACATCGGTTTTAAGACCGTTGGTGCCATTAATCAGCTTCTGCTGTCCGTTGAAGAAATTGAAGAAAACGAGCAGGGCGGCCTGGGTGAGGATCGAGAAGTAGACCCCCTTGATCCGGTTGCGAAACACCAGGTTGCCGAGCACAGCGGCCAGGACGGCTGGTACCAGCCAAATCGCCACCAGGGTGAACAACGGGGAATGGAACGGCTCCCAGAAAGCGGGCAACCGATTCACGCCATAGAGGCCGAAGAACTCGGGAATGCCGTTGGGAAGATCACCCGAGCTGTTGAGCTGCAGGTACATGGCTGCCACGTAGCCGCCAAGGGCAAAAAAGATGCCCTGGCCGAGGCTGAGCAGACCGGTGAAGCCCCAGATCAAGTCGATGCCCAGGGCAACGATCGCCAGGGAGAGAAAGCGACCCAACAAATTCAGCCGAAACACCGGCAGAACAGAAGGCGCAGCAACGATGGCCGCAACGATCACCACCCAAAGGATGATCAAAGGCCAACGGCGTTGTTGAAATGCTTGGAACATCAGATCAAGCCTCCACCATGCGTCCCTTCTGCGGGAACAGACCCGCGGGACGGAATTGAAGGAACACCACGATCAGAGCGAACACCATCACTTGAGCCATGCTCGTGGTGGCAAAGAAATTCACCGCACCGGCCAGAGGAGCCGGCATGTCAGGCCAAATCGTCAGCAGGCGGCCGGCGCCGATCAGGTCGGTGAGCAGGCCGATGGCGAAGGAGGCGAGCACGGTGCCCAACAGGTTTCCGACGCCACCGAGCACCACCACCATGAAGCAGCCCACGATGTAAGACCCGCCCACATTGGGGCCCACCGAACCCAGCAGGGAAACAGCAACCCCCGCCACCCCGGCCAAACCGGAGCCGATGCCGAAGGTGAGCACATCAACGGTGTCGGTGGGGATGCCAAGGCAATCACTCATCGAACGGTTCTGGGTCACGGCACGAATGCGCATGCCCCACACGCTTTTGTTGAGGAACCACGTCACCCCAACCACAGCAACGATCGTGATCACGATGATCACCAGACGCGGCACAGGGAAGGTGATGTCCATGAATTCGATCCCACCACGCATCCATTTGGGCGCCGTCACATCCACGTTGCGGGAGGTGGCTCGGGCGATACGACTGATTTGTGAGGCCAGGCCACCCGCCAGCAGCACGCCTCCCAGGGCTGAAACAGCCCAACTTCCCGCACGCACCAAGCGTGCTCGAGGCCCCGCCAAGAGAGAGGAGGGAAGCACCAGCGGTAGGCCAAAGCCCATCACCAGCGCCAGGATCAGGCCGGCGGCGTGGGCCAGGGGAACACTGCGCACAAACTGCTGCAAAATCAAACTGACACCCCAGGTCGCTAACAACGTCTCCAACGGACTTCCGTAAAGACGTCGAATCACTGTGCGTTCTAAGAGGATGCCAACAACTCCACTGACGACAAACGCCAAAGGAATTGCTACTAATACATAGAGGCTGTAAATTGGCTGAAAAGTAGGAAGCTTAAACACCATTTGCACCACATAAGTGGTGTAAGCACCGAGCATAATTAACTCACCATGGGCAAGATTAATCACGCCCATCAAACCAAAAACGATGGCCAATCCAAGAGCCGCCATCATCAGCACTGAGCCGATTGCGACACCATTAAAAAGGCTTTCTAGCAGCAGTTGCACGAGCTGAATTGAAGAGCAAAAAGGCAAGAAGGGAGGAGCCCGTTACCGAACCCCTCCCTTGAATCACAAGAAAATCAAAATGTCTGAGATTCAGACATCAGAGCTTGTACTTGCCACCTTTTGAGGCATCAGTCCAATCACAAGCGAAACCTTTGGAATCAGGGTGAATTTGATTCCAGGCCTGGGGTGCAATCGGGCCATCGGTGGACTCGAGAATGTCGAACTGACCATCTTTGGTGATCTGACCAATGCGCACGGTCTGAGACAGGTGGTGATTCGGCATCACCTTCACAGGACCTTGGGGAGCATCAAACTCGATGCCCACCAGAGCTTCACGCACCTTGTTGTCGTCAAAGCTGTTGGCTTTTTCGACAGCAGCCTTCCACAGGTAAACCATGTTGTATGCCGACTCCTGGGGGTCAGCGACCTGACGATCAGCGCCGTACTTGGCTTTGAAATCAGCCGCGAACTTCTTGGAGGCTGGGGTGTCAATCGACATCATGTAGTTCCAAGCGCCGTAATGGCCTTCAAGGAACTCAGCTCCAATCGTGCTGATTTCTTCTTCTGCGATGGAGTAGTTCATCACGTAGTAGCCATTGGCTGGTGTGATGCCGGCATCCTGAATCTGCTTGAAGAAAGCAACGTTTTGGTCGCCATTCAAGGTGTTGATGATCACGCCACCATCAGGAAGCGCCTTCTTGATTTTGGCGATGATTGGAGCAACTTCTGTATTGCCGAGGGGTAGGTAGTCCTCACCAACAACGGTGCCGCCAAGTTGTGCAACTTGGGATTTGGTAATCGTGTTCGAAGTACGCGGGAACACGTAGTCGGAACCAACCAGGAAGAAGGGCTTGCCAGCGGCAGGCGACTTCTCAAACATGAATTTGGTTGCCGGCTCCGACTGCTGGTTCGGAGTTGCACCCGTATAGAAGATGTTGTTGGAACACTCCTGAGCCTCGTACTGAATCGGGTAGTAGAGGAAAGCGTCCTTCGATTCATAAACCGGAAGCATTGCCTTCCGGCTAGCTGAGGTCCAACCACCGAAGACGACGGGAACTTGGTCCTGGTCGATCAGCTTCTTGGACTTCTCAGCGAAGGTGGGCCAATCGGATGCACCATCTTCGACGATGTATTCGATTTTGTACTTCTTGCCGTCAACCTCAACACCACCTGCGGCATTGATCTCATCGATCGCCATTTTCTCAGTGTCCACCAGGGTGGACTCGGAGATGGCCATGGTGCCGGTCAGCGAGTGCAGGATGCCAACGGTGACGCTGTCGTCGTACTCAACGTTGGAAGCCTTGTCGCCACCACCACAGGCGGTCACGGCAAGACCCAGCGATGCCGCTGCCATGCCAGCAAACAGACGCTTGGAAAGAGGGGTGCTCATGAAATGAAGGGGCACTTAAAAGCTTGGACGCGTGAAACGTCCTGAAATCTGACCATCGCCACTGGAGCGAATTCAAAATGTCACAACGGGAACACTTTTGACTCCAAAAGCTTGTGTTTTCATGATTTTGGTAGCTGTTGCAACAAGAACCCCACCACCTGCTCTAGGCCTTCCCCGCTTTGGAGATTGGTGAAACACCAGGGCCGCTCGCCACGCATCCGCAGGGTGTCCTGTTCCATCACCGAGAGATCGGCACCGACCTGGGGAGCTAGATCAATCTTGTTGATCACCAGCAGATCAGAGCGGGTGATGCCTGGGCCTCCCTTGCGAGGGATCTTGTCGCCAGCTGCCACGTCAATCACATAAACGCAGAGATCCACCAGTTCCGGGCTGAAGCTCGCCGCCAGGTTGTCGCCACCGCTTTCAACCAGAACAAGATCCAGATCCGGAAACTGCGCCTCCAGCTCTGCCACAGCGGCTCTGTTGATCGAACAGTCTTCGCGGATCGCCGTGTGAGGGCAACCACCGGTCTCGACCCCACGGATCCGCTCGGGATCCAGTGCACCGGCACGGGTGAGGAACTGGGCATCCTCCTGGGTGTAGATGTCATTGGTGACCACCGCGAGCTGCAGGTCGTCACGCAAGCGGCGACAGAGCGCCTCCACCAGTGCGGTCTTGCCGGATCCCACAGGACCCGCCACCCCCAGTCGCAGTTTGCTGCTCATCAGCTTCGAAACAGGCGTGAATACAGCTCAGCATGGGCAAGCTGAGCCATGCCCGCACCCACACCACTGCTCCAGAGCTGCTGCGGATCGGCCACCTGAAGCAACTGCGCTTGCAAGGCAATCAGCGGCAGCAGCCGTTGTTGCAACACCTGTGCTCGGGATGGCCCCAACGGCAGCAGCCGCACGGAGGCACTGAGCTGGTTGGCAACCCAGCCGTAGAGGTACCCCTCCACCATGTCTCCCGCTGGAACCGACAAGCCCACAGCGGCCCAGGCCCAGGCCGCTGGCCAGCTCAAGACCACAGGTTCAGGCAGGTCCTGGCCCATGTCAGACATCAACTGCAGCAGCGACATCCCCATCTGACGCTGCTGAGCTCGCAACTCCGCGGCTTCACGGGTGGCCAACAGCCAACCATCCAGATCGATCAAACGCTCCTTGGCCGCAACATCGGCCTGGGTTGACCACCCCACCAAAGCCTCCGCAAAAGGCCTCAACGCCGCGGCTTCTAGCCTCACTGCGCCCCGTTGCAGTTCAGCCTCCAACCAAGCCTGAATGGCCTGCTCATCGGCGATGGATCCCGCCTGAATCAACACCTCCAGGCCCTCTGAATAGCTGAAGGCACCCACAGGCAGGGCCGGGCTGACCAGTTGCAACAAGGCCAGGGAAGTCATCCGTGCTGATGGCCTCCGTAGGCGCCGCCCTCGGGGGCAAACGGCTGGAGACAGGGGCTGACCGTCAATCCACGCCCTTCCAGCATCGTGGCGAGAACGGAATCCTCAGGCAGCAACAGCTCTTTCTCATGGAGCTCCAGGGCGACATGGCGATTGCCCAGGTGATAAGCCGCCTGCAACAGCTCCAGGGGATGCGACCCCTGCACCCGAAGCAAAGCTTCCGGCGCTGCCGTCACCTCCACAACGGTCGACCCGGACTGATCCCCCAGCAGATCACCAGGCTGCAGCGATCCCTCACGGGGCAACTGCAGCAGCACCGGACGACCACAGGAGGTGGTGCGACGACCTCGAAGCACCGTGCGCTCCTCGGCCGTTAACGGCAACTGCAGGGTTGCCTTGACACTGCTGCTCTGCAAGCGCTGCCCCAGCACGACCACCGCATCCGTCACCTGCGCCTCCTCTCCAGTTCCTTCAAGAAAGCGTGCCGATCAATCACCCGCTCTTTGGTGTGCATTGCTACAGAGTCGAAGGCGGTGGCGGCGGAGCGTGAGCCCATGCAACGTCTTGATCCTTGGCACGGCCGCTGCGACCTGCAGTTTCATGCCACCAACGACAGCACCCGACACCAGGGGGGCTGCACAGCTCCGTTCAAGTTGCTCCGCAGTGAACGCGGTGATGACGGACGCTGTGAGCTGCCGGTGCTGCATACCGCTGGAGGCCTGGTGGGCGGCGATCAACTCAGCCTGGACATCAAGCTTGAAGCGAACAGCCGCTGCCTGATCACCAGCGTGGCGGCGCAGAAGGTTTATGGGTCGATCGGCCGCAGCCGCCTGCAACCCGAGGGTTGCTTTGCCCATCAACAGGTGCGCTGCTCGCTGGCCAGCGGCAGTGATCTCGAATGGCTGCCACAGGAACTGGTGCTGTACGCCGATGCCTTGTTCGAGCAGCAGCTGACGGTGACCCTGCCCCAGGACGCGTCCTTTCTCAGCGCAGAGATCGTGCGCTTGGGCAGAACGGCCGCCGGTGAAACCCTGGAGCAGGGACGGTGGCAGTCGAGCCTCACCATTCAGCGCCGCGCGGCCAACAGCTCAACCTGGGAGCTAGCGGATCGCGTGGAACTCGGCAGCGCCAGCCTGGACAGCCCACACGGGTTGGGAGGCGCCCCGGTGTTTGGAACACTGGTTTGGGCCGCACCGATGGCCATGGGTGCCGAAACAACAGCAACGCTGCTGGAGGGAGCGCGGGCCGACCGAGAGGGTCTGACGGGAACGATGCGCTGCGGTGCCCTCAATCAGGGCCTGATCGCCCGCTATTCCGGCGATTCGAGCCGCGACGCCCGCTTTTGGTTCAGCCGAATCTGGGAACGGACGCGAACGCTCCGGGGCCTGACACGGCCTCGCATCCCCAGGGTCTGGCCCCTGCAGGAACAGCCTCTGCGCCGACAAACGTCCACTGTGAACGCTTTCGATGCTGTAGCGGAGACAGACTGAAGAAGACCGAGCTTCGCCATGCATCTCAGTCCCCAGGAAAAGGACAAGCTCCTGATCGTGACCGCAGCACTGCTTGCCGAGCGGCGCTTGAACCGTGGCCTCAAGCTCAACCACCCCGAAGCGGTGGCCTGGCTGAGTTTTCTGGTGCTGGAAGGCGCCCGTGACGGCAAGAGCGTGGCGGAGCTGATGCAGGAAGGCACCACCTGGCTGCGTCAAGACCAGGTGATGGAGGGCGTGCCCGAGCTCGTCCATGAGGTGCAGATCGAAGCCGTCTTCCCCGATGGCACCAAGCTCGTCACCCTGCACGACCCGATTCGCTGAGGCAGAACCCATGGCACCTCTCATTCCAGGAGAACTGCTTCCTGAACCCGGTGAACTGGAGCTGAATGCAGGCCGACCCGTCACCACGGTGAGCGTCTCCAACAGCGGCGACCGGCCGGTACAGGTGGGCTCTCATTTCCATTTCGCCGAAGCCAACGCCGCCCTGCAGTTCGACCGGGCCGCAGCCCGCGGACAACGGCTCGACATCCCCGCCGGCACCGCCATCCGCTTCGAACCCGGCGACAGTCGCGACGTGAACCTGATTCCCTTCGCCGGTGCGCGACGCGTCATCGGCTTCAACGGCCAGATCAACGGACCCCTCAACGCCTGACCCATGCCCTACCGCATTTCCCGCCAGGCCTACGCCGAGACTTACGGACCCACTACCGGAGACAGACTTCGTCTGGCCGACACCGATCTGATCCTTGAAGTCGAGAAGGACTACACCGTCTACGGCGATGAGGTGAAGTTCGGCGGCGGCAAGGTGATCCGCGACGGCATGGGCCAGTCCCAGACCCCTCGGGCCGAGGGCGCCGTCGACACAGTGATCACCAATGCCTTGATCCTCGACTGGTGGGGCATCGTCAAAGCCGATGTCGGCCTCAAAGACGGCCGGATCATCGGCATCGGCAAAGCCGGCAACCCCGACACCCAGGAAGGGGTGACGATCGTGGTGGGCCCAGGCACCGAAGCCATCGCCGGGGAAGGACACATCCTCACGGCCGGTGGCATCGACACCCACATCCACTTCATCTGCCCCCAGCAGATCGAAACGGCCCTGGCCAGCGGCGTCACCACCCTGATGGGAGGCGGCACCGGACCGGCCACGGGCACCAATGCCACCACCTGCACCCCCGGCGCCTTCCACATCGGGCGGATGCTCCAGGCCGCTGAAGGCCTGCCTGTGAACCTGGGCTTTTTCGGCAAAGGCAACGCCAGCACCCCGGAAGCCCTGGAAGAACAGGTGCGCGCCGGCGCCTGCGGCCTGAAGCTGCACGAAGACTGGGGCACCACGCCCGCCACCATCGATGCCTGCCTATCGGTAGCCGATCGGATGGATGTGCAGGTGTGCATCCACACCGACACATTGAATGAAGCCGGCTTCGTGGAAGACACGATCGCGGCGATTAATGGGCGCACGATTCACACCTTCCACACCGAAGGTGCCGGCGGCGGCCATGCCCCGGACATCATCAAGATCTGCGGCGAGGCCAACGTGCTGCCGAGCAGCACCAACCCCACCCGGCCCTACACCCGCAACACGCTCGAGGAGCACCTCGACATGCTGATGGTGTGCCACCACCTCGACCCGAAGATCCCCGAGGACGTGGCCTTCGCTGAATCACGAATCCGGCGCGAAACGATCGCCGCCGAAGACATCCTTCACGACCTGGGCGCCTTCTCGATCATCGCCAGCGACTCCCAGGCCATGGGCCGCGTGGGCGAGGTAATCACCCGAACCTTCCAGACCGCCCACAAAATGAAGGTGCAGCGCGGTGCCCTGCCAGAAGACTCCGCTCGCAACGACAACCACCGGCTGAAGCGCTATATCGCCAAGGTGACGATCAACCCAGCGTTGGCCCACGGCATCAGCTCCGAAGTGGGGTCGATCGAAACCGACAAGCTCGCCGATCTCGTGCTTTGGAAGCCGGGCTTCTTTGGCATTCGCCCGGAACTGGTGGTGAAGGGCGGTTCGATCGTCTGGGCCCAGATGGGCGACGCCAACGCCTCAATTCCCACCCCCGGCCCCGTGCACGGCCGACCAATGTTCGGCGCCTTCGGCAAAGCCCTCGCCCCCAGTTGTCTTACCTTCGTGAGCGAAGCGGCGATGGATGCAGACATCCAACGCCAGCTGGGGCTGGAGCGCAGCTGCATGGCGGTAAAGGAAACCCGCAGCGTCGGCAAGAGCACCCTCAAGCTGAATTCAGCCCTCCCCAAGGTGAGCGTTGACCCGCAGACCTATGAGGTGTTTGCCGACGGCGAACTGCTGACCTGCGAGCCCGCCGAGGTGCTGCCCCTCGCCCAGCGCTATCTGCTGCTTTGAGCCCCACGCTGTTGGTGGTCCAACACGTTGACCACGAAGACGCCGCACTGGTGGGAGAACTGGCGCGACAACGGGGCCTGACCCTCGAGCTCCTGAGGCCCGACCGGGGCGATCCGCTCCCAGATCCCAGGGCGTGTGCGAACAGCATCGCCCTTCTGCTCGGTGGTCCGATGAGCGTGAACGAACGCGACCAACCGGGCATGGCTTGGTTGCGGCAGGAACTGGACTGGCTTACGGCATGGCACCAGCAACGCCAACCGGTGCTGGGCATCTGCCTGGGGGCACAGCTCTTGGCTGTTGCTGCAGGGGGCAGCGTGCAACCCCTGCAGGTGGGAGCACCACCACAACAGCTAAAGGAACTGGGCCTCGGCGCAATCCACTGGGTCGCGGATCCGTGCGATGAGGTTCTGCTCAAAGAGCAATCAGGAAGCAGCTTGGTGCTGCATTGGCATGGCGATCGAATCCAACTGCCGGCTGATGCAACCCTGCTGGCTTCTTCGCTGCACTGTGCGGAACAGGTGTTTCGCATCGGAGCCCACGCCATTGGCCTGCAATGCCACCTCGAGGTCGACGGTGATGCGCTTGAGCGCTGGATCGCCAACGACCACGATTACGTGGTGAGTGCCCTTGGACCTGAAGGACCCGTTCGCCTGAGCCAGGACTGGCGCAGGCTGGGCGCCACGCTCCAGAAACAAGGCCGAGACTTCTTCAATGCTGCGCTCGATCAGCTGATTGAGATCAGCAAAGCCCGCTAATTCCTACGGACAAAAATAAACAAAACCAAAAACTTTTCTGAAGAGGTATCAGCCTGAACACCACTTTGCAATCCGCGGGAGCTTCAATATTTCCGTAGCAACAGCTACCGATCGTTCACTTCGCATCGCGCGAAGCGCAGTTCGCCTCAGGCCATGGAACGGGGACCTGAGCTTGCTTCGAGGACCATCTCAATGACCACCCTTCTCTACCGCGGTCATCAGTACCAGCAAAACAACGCCACTCAGGGCAAGCCCGGTGTGCAGCTGGTCTACCGCCGCAACGTGTACCAAGCCCGTCAAATCAGCATCCACCGCACTCCGGTGCAGCTCGTATACCGCGGGGTGGGCTACACGCGCTAGAGCAAATACTCAATCTGTAGCAACTCGAACATTCCACTTGCACGGATTGAGGCGTAATAGATCCAGCTTCAGCAACGACGTTGGATCTCATCACTACCCGCCTCGACCAAGGTCTCGTACAGGTGAATCCCTCCAGCGTGCATGGCGTGTTCTGGCTGCAAACGCACTTTCCAGCTCAAGACTGGGATGCCCTGCTGTCTGGACAAGCTGCCTTCGGCATGGATTGCATCGACGATCTGATCAGTGATGCACGCGAAGCTGGCTTGAATGTGGAGTGGGAAGCATCCGTCCCCAGCTGAATTCACTTGAATTCTAAAAATCCCTTCACACTCCCGTGTGCAGGGATTTTTTAATAGGACAGACGAAAGTGAATGCTCAAGCCACCAAGCGGTTGAGCATGGGCAATTCAGACAGTTCATCCCTCCACTGCTGGGCCCAAAGATCCTGACTGCGCTCGTACACCTCCATCAACTGCTCCACGGCGCGCTCGTGAAAATCAACGCGCAGATCCAACAACGGGAACGCAGCTTCGCCACTCACCTGCACAGCCGCTGAGGTGCAGAGGTTGGAACGGTGATCACCACCAGCCGCTTCCCCAGCTTGAAGAGCCATCATTAGGCGACGGCCCAGTTTCAAGCTGGGGTCGCTGGTGAGGAAGGCCTGCTGCATAGCCGCCAACACGGCCTCATCCGCTAAGCAATTGCCAGCAACAGAGAGGTCACGCTGATGGCGATGCCCTGCCCAAGAGCCGCAATCCTGGCCCGTCCAACAGGCCGTGCGACCGTCCAGGTCAATCAGGTGAAACTGACGCCGATCACGATGCTGATCATCGGCAAGAAGGCTGGCCAGAACGCTCTCAGCATCCGAACTCTGCTCCAGACGCTCCAGGCCACAAATCCCCAAGTACGGATTGGTGTGGGCCTGGGTGGCGACAGCACCAACCCCCGCGCGGATATGGGGGACGGTGGATCCAACGGCCATATGACAGGTGGCCACACCCACTCCAAAACGACCGTTGTTGGGATCACGGGCCAGGATTGAAAAGGTCACGGCAGCTGACGGTCAAGCCGCAGCAACGTTTCCAGCAGCACCGCGGTACCTGCACAGCACTGCTCATCGCTGGTGAACTCTGCAGCGGAATGACTCAAGCCCCCCTTACTGGGCACAAAAATCATGCCCATCGGCCAGCGACGGCCGACCTCCTGGGCATCGTGGCTGGCTCTGCTGGGGAGATGGCTGTGGGACAGGCCGAGATCGGCTGCGGCCTCAGTGATCGTGGCCATCACCACAGCATCAGCAGGGGTGGGATCAGTGCTGAACTGGGGATCCACCGCAATCGGACAGCCCGTTTCAGCACCGATGCGTTCCACCTGCTGCATCAACTCCTCCACCAACTGATCAAGAACGGTCGGATCAACGTCCCTTAGGTCAACGGTCAGGGCGACAGCGCCAGGGACAACATTGGCTGCATTGGGCCAAACCTCCAGTCGACCCACCGTCGCCACCGGATCTCCGGGATGACGGGAGGCCATGGCCTCGACGGCAAGAACAAGACGCGAGGCCGCCACGAGGGCGTCCTGTCGCAGCCCCATCGGTGTCGTGCCGGCGTGGTTGGCCTGGCCCTGCACCTTGATGCTGAACCGACGCTGACCAACAACACCCTCCACAACACCAATGGCATCACCGCGTTGCTCGAGAACACCGCCCTGCTCAACGTGCAATTCCAGGAAGGCGGCATAGGCCTCATCGGAGCGTCGGGCCGAGGCCAAGGAGGGCCAATGCCCGCCGATACGCGCCAGATTGTCCTGAATCGGCTGGCCATTGCTGGTAGCAAAACTCTCAGGGTCATCGGAGGCCGTGCCCGTCAAACCCTTGCAGCCCACCATGGTCGACTCCTCGTCGGCAAAGGCGATCAACTCGATGCCATGTCGCAGGCGCAGGCCCTGGTCTTGAAGAGCGCGGCAGGCTTCCAGACCGGCCAAGACTCCCAGGGCCCCATCAAAACGTCCACCGGTGGGAACCGTGTCGAGGTGAGACCCGGTGACCAAAGCAGGACAATCGGGATCAAGGCCTTCAAGGCGTCCGATCAAGTTGCCAGCAGCATCGACCCGCACCTGCATGCCGAGCTGCTTCATCCAATGGGCCAGCAACTCACGGCCCTGCACATCCTCAGGCGAGAACCCGCGTCGACAAACGCTGCCATCGGGCTTGGCACCAATTCTGGCCAGCTGCTCAATCGTTTCAACCAAACGATCACGGTTTGGTCGCGCGGCAACTTCGCTTGGCTCGATCCCGGTTGCGGATTTAGTCGGAGAAGCCGAGATGAGCGTGGGCAATGCCGTGACCTTCGTTTCAAACGGAGGTCAATATTCACCCGAAAACCCGCGGAGCCTTGTAGCTAGCGCAACGATTTAACCCTGACCAAAGAATTCAAACGGGCATCAGCACCCGCCAGCCCAGACGGTCAGCCTCCCGACGGGCCAGGGCTGGCACGTCTTCGGCCACAAACATGCGGTGCAGCATCTGCACACCCAGCAGGTGGTTGATCACCGCATCCATCTGCACACGCTCCGCATCAGTGGTAGCCGGGTCCTCATGACGCGCAAACAAGGCACGCACTCCGGCTTTGCTCAACAAACCAGCGGCATCGATCACCTCATCACTGAGGTAGTCGTCGGCGAGCTGCTTCATCTGCTCCCACTTCTCAGGCTCTGTGTGGGCTGGCGGCGCCATGAAGGCGAACTTCTCACGCCGATACAACACCTCCGGCAACAGGCCCGCCATGGCTTCCCGCAGCACGTATTTCTCGGTTTTCCCCTTGATCCGCAGTTCGGGCGGCACCTGCACCGCTACTGCTGCCAGATGATGATCCAGGAAGGCTGGTCGTGCCTCCATGGAATTGGCCATGTCGACCCGGTCGCCACCCCAGGTGAGGATCTGGCCCTCCAGCATGGTCTTGATCCAGACGTACTGGGCCTTGTCCAGGGCATGGCGCCCGTCCAGTTGATCCGCATCCAGTTGCTCGGCAATCGCCTTGCCCGGGGAGTAATCCTTCAGGGCTTCGGCATGGGACTGCGCCAGAAGCTCAGGCACCAAGGGCGCGCAGGCCAGCCACGGCTGCAGACAGCTGGGGGTGAAGCCGACCACCGCATCGAGATCGGGATCATCCACCTGGTTTTCAGCCAGCATCGCCCCTTGAACCAGGGCATTGGACTGCTGCAAAAGACTTTCCCAGCTGGCGCGCTCCTCCCGCGGCAGGTCATCCAAACCGTGCAGGAACATGTCGCGGCGAAATGCGGGATAGCCGCCGAACAGCTCATCTGAGCCTTCACCGGTCATCACAACTTTGTAGTCCACATCGTTGACGTGGCGGCTCATCAAGAACTTCGCCACCGCCAAGGTGTTGTAGATCGTTCGCTCGGCATGCCAGATGGTGCGCTCCATATGGCCATAGAGCTCCTGGCCCGAAAGACGCATCAGATCCTGCTCAGCCCCCGTGGCCTCGGCCATCTCCCGGGCGATCGGCGACTCGTCGTAACGGGCGTCATCAAATCCGATCGTGAACGCCTTCACCGGTGCCTGGCTGACGGCTGACGCCAAGCCGAGGATCGAACAGCTGTCGATGCCGCCGGAGAGGTAACAACCCACGGGCACGTCGGCCACCATGCGCAGCTCAACGGCCTCCAGCAACGCCGCACGAACGGCAGCGATGTGCTCGGCCTCAGTTCGGTTGGAGTCCCGCTCGTCTTTACGCGGAAAGTCGACATCCCAGTAGGTGGACTCCGATACCTCCAGCCGCCCACTCACCCGTTGCACCTTCAGCACATGGCCGGGCTTCACCTGGTGCACCCCCGCAAAGGCTGTGGTGCCGGGGACCATGGTCTGCATCAACTGGTGGAAGAGACCTTCCGAGGTGAAGCGTCGCTCCACCGCCGGATGGGCGAAGAGCACCTTCAACTCGGAACCGAACACCAGCCCCTCGGGCGTCATCGCCCAGTACTGCGGTTTAATGCCGAAGCGATCCCTCACTAGGTAGAGGCAGTCCTCTGCCCGATCAAACAAGGCGAAGGCGAACTCACCGCGCAACAGAGGCAGGGTCGCCTCTAACCCCTGGCGTTGGTAGAGCCGAAGCAGGATCTCTGAATCACTCTTGCTGCTGAAACGCACCCCTTGGGCGGTGAGGTCAGCCCTGATGCGCTGGAAGTCGTAAAACTCACCGTTGTGGGCCATCAGCACCTCACCGTCATCGGTGAGGAAGGGCTGCCGAGCCCGCGACTCGTTCAGGTCAATGATCGAAAGGCGCGCATGGCAGAAGCCGACGCCGGCCTGATCGAGCACCTCAACCCCGAAGCCGTCGGGCCCGCGATGGGCCTGGATCGCCGCCATGTTGACCAGCAGCTGGCGATCCACCGTCTGTTGACGGTCTGCATTGAAAACACCTCCGATTCCACACATCAGATCGCCTCAGATCACATCCATCACGCGTTCGGCCCGATCCACCATGCAGGTGAGCAGGGCCATCCTCAGGAACACGGCTCCCCTGGCCTGACTGAAATACCAGTTGTGGGGCGTGTCATCCAGGCAGGTGCTGAGTTCCGCTCCCCGCGCCAAGGGATGGAGCACAATCGCCTCCGGCTTGAATGGCATGTCGCGGGTGAGGCGAAATCCTCCGCCGTGCACTTCATAGGAATCGCCCACCCAGGCGATGGCGTTGATGTAAATGACATCCAAGTCGGGCACTTCAGCCTGCAGGTCGGTGCTGGAGCGCACCTTCATCCCACACGCTTCAAGCTCCTCCAACTGTCCTGGGTCGAACAGCGGCTGATCCGGCTCCAACCCGGGGGCGTGAATCACCACCACCTCGTCCACCGTCTGCGGGAATTTGGCCAGGATCCTCAACAGGGAGCGAACCGTTCGCATCCGCGAGGGAATCCCGACGATCCCAATGCGAATCCGATCTGCGGGTGCCACGTCCAACTCAGCGAGCTGGGGCCGCCACTTAAAGATTGTGTAGAGATCGGCCATCGCCTGGGTGGGATGCTCATCGATCCCATTTCCAGCGTTGATGATCGGGATCCGAAGGGTGGACGTCATTGCATAAACGGCACCGGGATCGCTATCCCGAAGCACCACACAATCGCCATAGTTGTTGAACATATGGGCGACATCTTCGAGAGACTCGCCCTTGGCAATCCCTGTGGTGGCCCTGTCGGTGATGTTGATGGAGGTACCGCCGAGTCGGTGCCAGGCACTGTCAAAAGACAGCCGGGTGCGGGTGCTTGGTTCGTAAAACGCGTTGATCAGAATCTTGCCGGTGAGTGGCGTGTTGTGACGGCAATAGCGATCTGGATTGCTTTCAAACTTCGCCGCCAGGCGAAACACCTGCAACAAAGCCTCGGGGCGAAACGGTTGGATCGACACCACGTGCTGATCCACCAAATCCTTCAAAGGCTCAACGTCTTCGGCAATCGCAGCCAACAGCTCCTGAGGTTGGTTCTGCCCATAGACATCGGGCCCCATCGGCTCAAACCGAATCTGGACCGACGACGCGTCCACAACTGCTGATTTGGCCTGTGCCATAGCGGAATCGGATCAACACCCTGTTTGCCAGACCGAGTGCTAGAGCCAGGAACTACATCTTTCACCGGTAACAACAACCACACTCCTGCGTCCACGAAGAAGCAGCTTCTTAAGCAAAGATCCGGAAAGGATTGTGCTGGGGTGGACGGCTAAAGGAGACATCACCAAACCCGGCCATTGCGCCACTCCACCCACCAGATCAGCAGCAACACGAGCACCGACAGCACCAGGGCGAACTGACTGGCCACCAGCAAAAACTGAAAGCCAGACAGACCAACAAGGCCGGCCATCAAAGGAAGCGTTTGGATCATCCCTCCTCCTGCAACAAGGTGAAGTCGAAGCGTTCCGGCCAGAACCGACTGCCCATCAGCATCACAATCGCCGACACGGCCGCCGAAAACACAGCAGCGCAGTAAGGCGCGATCAGCACATAGGCGAGCAGGCCCACAACGCTGCCGGCGAGCATGGCCGCAATGGCAGCCGTACGGTTGGCTGTACGCCAGTACAAACCGCAGGCCACAGGCCAGACCGTGGATGCCACCAGGGCACCGGTGAAAAACAGCACCGACGCAAGCGAATCCAGCCGTGGCCAGGACAGCGCCAGGGTGACGACGGCCAGTCCCACCACCATCAGCCGCGCCGCCTGCTTGAGCTGCAGGTCGCTGGCCTGAGGCCGCAACAGGCGGAAGTACACATCCTCCGCCAACAGATCGGCGGTGGATGCCAGCAGCGAATCGAGGGTGGAGGTGAGTGAGGCAAACACCACCACAAACACCAGGGCCGCGCCGCCGGCCCCGAGCAGATCGGCTGCCATCACGGGAAACACCATGTTCACCTGCTCGAGGGGCAACTCACGGGCCAGGGCCACCAGGCCAATGGAGCCCGTCACCATCGGCACGCTCATCCAGGCGATGCCCCCCAAAACAAAAGAGGTCATCACGACCGAGCGCCGACTGGCGAAAACCCGGGACCACCAGATGTTGTTGTGAAAGACCTCGCCCATCGAAAAGAGGGCGGAATTCCAGGCGATCAACAAGCCCGCCGGCAGCAGCAGATCAAGCCGATCGGGATGCCGGGCCACCAAAGAGGCATGCACCTCAGGCATCGGGAATTGACGGAAGGCGAGCACCGCCACCACCGCCAGCAGCACCATGATCAACAGCGACTGGATGAAATCGGTGCCGATCACGGCCCGCATCCCGCCGAACAGGGTGTAGACGGTGGCGACACCGATCACCACCACCATTCCCACGTGGTAATCAAAGCCTGAAAGCGCCTGCAGCAGCAGGCCAGCACCCATCGCCTGGGTCATCAGAAAGCCCAGGGTGTAGATCGCGGTGATCACCATGAACACCCACCAGGCCAGACGCCCGTAGCGCAGGCGAATGAAGTCGCCGCTGGTGCGCCCGTTGGGCATCAACTGCTTGATCCGCGAGGCCAGGGGGGCGAACAGAATCAGGCCAAGCCCGGCCAGGGCATAGCTGAACATGCCCCAGAGGCCGGTTTTGTAGCCGAATTCAGGGGCGAGCAGGGTGGTGTTGCCGGTGACCCAGGAGGCCATCAACGTGGCCGTGCTCAGGGCAAGCCCGATGTTGCGCCCCGCCAGCATGTAGTCATCAGCATTGCCTTGACCGCGCCGGCCCCAGGCAATCCCCAGCGCCACCCAGAGAACAGAGAACAGCACCACCAACGCCCAGGCGATCCCGGGCTGAAGGAAGGGAACCGAGTCAGCGGACATCCGTCGACCCCCTGCGGTTCCAATACAGGTGTCCGCGCAGAATCATCACCACCGTCGCCGCAGTCACAACGGCACCAAGGGCAAAGATCAGACGCGCCCAGAGCAATTCATCCAAGGCGAAGAGCGTTTGAACTCCAGAAACAGATAAGCAAAGGAGGCACCCTGCCCTTGGCCCCATGGCCTCGATTCAGGTGCCTACGGATACCCAAACAACAGGTGACCAGCGTCCTCTTGCCTGAAATTGCGGAATGTGTAGCAACCACCACCCGAAGTGGAGTGGGGCGACGCCTTGGATACGTCTGGCTTGTGCGATCAGGATGTTCACTGACTACAAACCGACGGTCGGCTTCGACGAATATTTCTGCGGTGAAACGGCCACACCACGCGCCGATCTGGCCCCACTACTCGCATCACTGGGGCAGATGGGATTGCCCGAGCTCAACCGCAGCCATGCCTCAGCCAGCCAGCTGCTGCGTCGCCTCGGCGCCACCTTCCGCCTCAACGATTCCGGGCTCAAAGGCAGCGAACGAATTCTCCCCTTCGATCCCTTGCCTCGGCTGATCGGCCGCAGCGACTGGATCACCCTGGAGCGGGGACTGCTGCAACGCCTGGAAGCCATCGACTGCTTCCTCGCTGACATCTATGGCCCCCAGCAGATCCTCAACGACGGTGTGATCCCACGGGAAGACGTGGAAAGTTCCTCCGGTTGGCGACCTCAGATGCAGGGCATCAGCCTGCCCCTCAACCGCTGGTGCCACATCTCCGGGCTCGACCTGATCCGCGACGGCAAGGGCACCTGGCGGGTGCTGGAAGACAACCTGCGCTGTCCTTCAGGGGTGGCCTACTTCCTCGAGAACCGTCGGGTGATGAAACGGTTGTTCTCTGGCCTGTTCGAAGGACGTGCCGTTCAACCGATCGACGACTATCCCTCCCATCTGCTGCGCACCCTTCAAGACCTGGCGCCCTGGAGTGACACCCCCCGCGTGGCGATCCTGACGCCCGGGGTGTTCAACAGCGCCTATTTCGAACACAGCTATCTGGCCCAAGAAATGGGCATTCACCTGGTTGAGGGGCGCGATCTGGTGTGCGAAGGCGGACGGGTGTGGATGCGCAGCACCAATGGCCTGGAACCCGTGGATGTGATCTACCGCCGCATCGACGATGATTTTCTTGATCCCACCGTGTTCCGTAAGGACTCGATGCTGGGGGTGCCGGGCCTGATCGAGGTGCTAAGGCAAGGACGGGTCGCCATCGCCAACGCCCCTGGCACCGGCATCGCCGACGACAAGCTGATCTATGCCCACGTGCCGGCGATGATCCGCTACTACCTCGATGAGGAGCCGATCATCGAGAACGTTCCCACCTACCTCTGTGCCCGGCCAGACGATCAGCGCTATGTGCTCGAACACCTCGAGCAACTGGTGGTGAAGTCGGTGGCGGAAGCCGGCGGCTACGGAATGCTGATCGGCCCCCAGGCCAGCCGATCGGAGCTGGCGGACTTCGACACAAAGATCCGTGCGAATCCCCGCAACTTCATCGCGCAGCCCACGCTGCAACTCTCCACAGTGCCGTCCCTCAGTGACGGAGAGCTCTACCCCTGCCACGTGGATCTGCGCCCCTATGTGCTGCGCGGCGCAAGCAGCTGGGTGAGTCCAGGGGGGCTGACGCGCGTGGCCCTCAAGCGTGGCTCGCTGGTGGTGAATTCGTCCCAGGGCGGCGGCTGCAAGGACACCTGGATCGTCGACGATCAAACGATGGCAGCACCGCAAGCCCAGGAGGCTGTGCCGTGCTGAGCCGCGTTGCCGATTCGCTCTACTGGATCAACCGCTATCTGGAACGCGCCGAAAACATCTCGCGCTTTCTGGAAGTGAGTGAAGCGATGGCATTGGACTGTCCTCCGGGCAGCGCCGAACCGTGGCTGCCGCTGGTGGAGGTGACGGGGGATCGCCACCGCTTCGATACGGCCTACCCCGGTGCCACGCCCAAACAGGTGGTGCGCTTCCTGCTGCTGGACCGCAGCAATCCCAACAGCATCGTGAGTTGCATTGCGATGGCGCGGGAAAACGCACGGCAGATCAGGGATGTGATCACCACGGAGATGTGGGAGCAGATCAATGATCTGCACTGGAGCCTGCAGGACGACGAAGACATCTGGCGGGAACCGGTGCAGGAGCAACTGCGGATCATCCGCCGCGGCTGCCAGCTCGTGTACGGGATCACCGACACCACTTTGAGCCGTGATCTGAGTTGGCTGTTTAGTCAGCTGGGACGTCTAATCGAACGGGCCGATAAAACCTCCCGCATCCTCGACGTCAAATATTTCCTGCTCCTGCCCTCCCCTGAGGAGGTGGGCGGCGTGCTGGATGAACTGCAATGGATCACCCTGCTGCGCACAGCGGGGGCTTATCAGATGTACCGGCAGAGCATGCAGCACGCGATCAGCCCTGCCTCCGTGGCCCGCTTTTTGCTGCTGGACCCCATCTTTCCTCGCTCGGTGCGGTACTGCCTGCAGGGCATCAGCGACACGTTGCAACAGATTCAGCAGCAGCCAAACCAAGACACCCCGGATGACCTCGACTGTTTGCGCGGACAACTCCTGGCCCGCTGGAGCTATGTGCGGATCGACAACCTGATCGAAGCCGGTCTGCATGAAGCCATTGACCAGCTTCAGCAGGACCTCAACCAACTCCACAACCTGATCCAGACCCGCTACTTCACTAGCGCCGACCTCCGTTCCATCCCCACCGATCCTGCATGCGTGCTCTCATCGTTCACCGCCTGACGTATCGGTATGAGGCCCCCGTTTTCCTCGGGGAACATCGCCTGTGTCTGAGGCCTCGGGGGCAGGGGTTTCAGACCCTGCTGGAGCATCAGCTCAGCGTGCTGCCAGAACCAGAGCAACGTCGGGAACTGGTGGCCGCCAGCGGCGATGAAATCCAACGGCTGCGTTTTCTTGGCAGCACCGATGAATTGGTCTTTGAGGCCCGCAGCCTGGTGGAGACCCGGCCAGCACCCCTGCTGGAAAGCTGCTTCAACGGACTAGAACCACCCCTTCCGTACCCGCAAGGCCAGCTCAACAGCGACCTGCAGGGTGCCCTCGAGGGCTGGTTGCCCAACGGTCAGCACGAACCCGCAGCCATCGAGCTCACCCAGGAAGCCCTGATGGGCAGCAACCAGCAGACCCTGGCTTTTCTGAAGCAACTGATTGAACTGATTCAAGAGCGGGTGAAATACACCCAACGCCATTTGGGGCCCGCCTGGCCGGCGGGTCGCACCCTGCGCGAGCGGATCGGCTCCTGCCGTGATCTGGCCATGCTGATGGTGGCCTGCTGCCGCGTGGTGGGTCTCCCCGCCCGATTTGTGAGCGGCTATCAACTACAGCAACCTCCCCCGAAGGAGTACGACCTGCATGCCTGGGCAGAGGTTTACCTGCCGGGAGCGGGCTGGCGCGGCTTTGACCCCAGTGCCGGGATGGAAGTCAACGAACGCTATGTGGTGCTGGCCACCTCCTCCAAGCCGGAACTCACCGCAGCCGTGAGCGGCAGCTTCAGCGGCCCCCCGGGAACAAACAGTGAATTGACCTGGCAGATTCAGATCAGCGAGGAAGCCTCCGCAACGGAAACCTCCTCACGCAACCTGGTTCAGGCCGCCTGAAGCAACGGTTCCACCCCGTGCAACTGGGGCTTCGGCGCCGAGCTGTGGGTGGCTGCCATCAAGGCCGGGATCTCGGCGCTGTTGTAGACGCGGAATTCACGCACCAGAGAAGCGCCCTCCTCACGAACCGCCTGGTTCAGAACGACGGAACCATCGGGATCGGAGATCGACCGGTGGAAAGTGCCAGGAGGGATGCGAAGGATGTCACCACCGCTCTCGAGCCGAACGATGTGGAACGGCTGTTCCCAGGCCAGGTTCACCAGGAAGAAGGTTCTGCCGCCACTGGCCGCGAGCAGATTGTCTTCCTGATGAGGATGCAGATAGAACTGCCACGCTCCGCTCTCCGGGTCGTTGGGGGGCGACACCGCCGGGCCGCTGTGAATCACCAGATCACGCGCGTTCGAGGTGTCCACGGTGACGTCGAAAAAACGAACCGACGGGGTGTCGCGGAAGCGCTCGTAGGCCAGCAGTTCAAACATGTCGATGGATCCTGAGGGATCCTTCAGCTGCCCCGTTGTACCGAGGGCATCACGCAAAAACGGTGACGATCACGACGGTTCAGCCCCCCAGATACGCCATTTCCGCATGGGTTGACGCAGCGGCGCCTGGATCACGCTCCTCGCTGTAGCGGTCTTGGCGCCGCTGCCAGAGCTGGCGCATGGCCTGCTCAAGCTGAAGCTCCGACGCGAGCGCGGGCTTGAGATCGGTGCCTTCAGCGGAGAACAGGCAGGTGAATGCCTGCCCATCAGCGGTGACACGCAAGCGGTTGCAATCCCCGCAGAACGGCTCACTGATGGAGGCAATCACACCGATGGATCCGGCACCATCGCCATAGCGCCAACGCCGGGCCGTGCCACCCCGCGGTCGACCCAGCGGTTCAAGAGGCCAACGGGCGTGAATGCGCTCCACCATCTGCGCCGCCGGCAGCACCTGGTCCAGCGTCCACTGGTTGCGGTTGCCCACATCCATGTATTCGATCAAACGCAGCTCCATCCCCTGCTGCCGCGCCAAAGCGGCCAAAGGCAACAGCTGATCGTCATTGATCCCCCGTTGGATCACGGCATTGAGTTTGAGCTCACCGCGTGAGGGGTCAAAGCCAGCGGCGCAGGCCGCCGCAATGCCGTCCTGCACCTGGCGCACCAGGCGTTCACCAGCCACGGCACCACCCTGGAGACCAGCCATGCGCGCCGCTGCTTCCCCTTCCGCCGCATCCAGGCTGATGGTGATGCGATCCAGCCCTGCGGCACGCAACGCCCGCGCCATCGGTTCCGACAACAGCACCCCGTTGCTGGTGAGCGCCACGGCCTGCAAACCAGCCATCGGATCCGAACGATCCCGCCGGGCCTGCGCCACCGCCTCCAGCAAAGGCAACAAACGCCGACTCAACAACGGCTCTCCACCGGTGAGCCGCAACGTCTGTACTCCCAGGCGCGTGGCCACACGAATCACGCGAATCTGCTGCTCAAGGGTGAGCAGGCCAGGGGGCTCCTCCACATCCGGACAGCAGTACGGACAGGCGAGATTGCAGCGGGCCGTGAGCGACAACCGCAGCACCCCGATGGGCCGGTTGAGGCGGTCCGCAAGCGGCAGCGACGTGCTCATCCCTCCAACGCTGCCAGATCTGCGGGGCAATTGGCATTCACCAACGCCTCTGCAGGCAAGCGCACCGCCTGATGGGGAACGCAGGTCAACCAATCCATCCAGCGCAACTCTCCGCGTTGCAGTTGCTGATCAAGGCAGGAGCGGAAGGGAGAACCGGAGGGGATAACCGCCAGCAACGGCTGCAGCCGTTGCCCGTCATGGGCCACCGCTGCTTGCTCCGGGGCACGATTCCAGGCTGCGATCAGCTGCTGGACAACGGCCGTGCGCAAACGCGGCATGTCCACCGGCAGCACCAACAAGGCCTCCCCAGGCTGAGACGGCAACAGCCTGGCCAGCGCCTGCAGGGGGCCATTCCAGGGAGGGGACTCCAGCACCACGGAACATCCGGGCCGGTGGGCCAGCAGCTCTGCGTGCACGGGATGACGACTCAACACCTGCACCGGATGACCCAGCGGCAACAGCTGGTCAACCAGGGCCGTGAGCCAGACACCACCGCAGGGGTGCGGCAAGAGGGCCTTGTCACGCCCCATGCGACGGCTGCTTCCGCCACTGAGCACACAAACCCGCAAGCCTTGATTCACATCGTCGACCAACAATCTGCACCAGCAAAGTCCAACAACCCACAAAAGTTGCAACCGCTACCAAACCGCTGCGGCACAAGATCACCTGATCCGATCAATCAGCCCCATTGATGTTTGCCCGGAAACACAAAAACACAAATCGGTAACCAATCTGACCAAACAAGGGGTCGGCGAATTGATTAACTGCGCGGGTTAAACGGATTCTCTTTTCGACCGTTTTGCCATCCCCGGGCACCTTTCCTTTTGAAGCCCGAGGTTCCTTCTCTTTTCCTCAATGCTTGGCGACCTTTGGTCGTTCCAGGGCAGGTACCGAACCCTTCACCTGACCTGGATCGCCTTCTTCCTGACCTTCGTGGTCTGGTTCAACCTGGCCCCTCTGGCCACCACCGTGAAAGCGGACCTGGGTCTGACCGTTGGTCAGATCCGCACCGTGGCCATCTGCAACGTGGCCCTCACCATTCCGGCGCGCGTGCTGATCGGCATGCTCCTGGACAAATTCGGACCCCGGATCACCTACTCCTCGATCCTGGTGTTCTCGGCGATTCCCTGCCTGCTGTTTGCGTCCGCTCAGGACTTCAACCAGCTGGTGGTGGCCCGTCTGCTGCTCTCCATCGTTGGCGCCGGCTTCGTGATCGGCATCCGCATGGTGGCCGAGTGGTTCCCGCCCAAGGAAATCGGCCTGGCTGAAGGCATCTATGGCGGCTGGGGCAACTTCGGCTCCGCCTTCTCCGCCCTGACCATGGTGGCCCTCGCTGGCTTCCTCTCCTTCTCCGGCGGCTTCGAACTGCCCACTGGCGCTGTTCTGAACTGGCGCGGTGCGATCGCTCTGACCGGCATCGTCTCCGCCGTCTACGGCTGCTTCTACTTCTTCAACGTCACCGACACCCCCCCCGGCAAGACGTATCAGCGCCCTGCGAAAACCGCAGGTCTGGAAGTCACCTCAATGCGCGACTTCTGGGGTCTGCTGGGCATGAACGTGCCCTTCGCAGCCATCCTCTGCGTGCTCTGCTGGCGCCTGACCAAGGTGGGCTTCCTCACCGCAAGCACCTACCCCCTGGCCCTCGGCGCCGTCGCCGTCTGGTTTGCTTTCCAGACCTGGGGAATCATCCGCACCAACCGCGACCTGATCCTCGGCAACAAGGTCTATCCCAAGGAAGACCGCTACGAGTTCCGCCAGGTGGCGATCCTCGAGCTCACCTACATCGTGAACTTCGGCTCCGAACTGGCCGTGGTTTCGATGCTGCCCACCTTCTTTGAAACCACCTTCGATCTGCCGAAGGCCACCGCCGGAATCCTGGCGTCCTGCTTCGCTTTCGTGAACCTGGTCGCCCGTCCTGCTGGCGGTCTGATCTCCGACCGCGTCGGCAGCCGCAAGAACACCATGGGCTTCCTCACTGCCGGTCTCGGCGTGGGCTACCTGGTGATGAGCATGATCAAGCCCGGCACCTTCACCGGCACCACCGGCATTGCCGTTGCCGTGGTGATCACCATGCTCGCCTCCTTCTTCGTGCAGTCCGGTGAAGGCGCCACCTTCGCGCTGGTGCCCCTGGTCAAGCGTCGCGTCACCGGTCAGGTGGCCGGCCTGGTGGGTGCCTACGGCAACGTTGGCGCTGTGACCTACCTGACCATCTTCAGCCTCCTGCCGATGTGGATGGGCGGCGGCGGCGAACCCACCCCCGAGGTGATCGCGGCTTCCAACAGTGCCTTCTTCCAGATCCTGGGCGTGGCCGGTCTGATCGTGGCCTTCTTCTGCTTCTTCTTCCTGAAGGAGCCCAAGGGGTCCTTCGCAGACCTGCACGAAGGCGAAACCGCCTGATCCATCTCCCTCCGCAGCACCCTGTCGCTGCATAACGACCCGGAGCTTCGGCTCCGGGTTTTGTTCTTTTTTTGGTTCCTGCATGACCAACTCACCCCGCAGCGTGCGCAGCCAGTGCCCCTACTGCGGCGTGGGTTGTGGTCTGGAGCTTTTGCCTCCTGCCGTGAAGGGTGAGGCCGTGAAACGGGATGCCGAGGGCAACCCGATGTGGACCGCCCGCGGCGACCGCGAACACCCCTCCAGCCTTGGCCAGGTCTGCATCAAGGGCGCCACCGTCGGCGAAACCCTGGCCCCAGGCCGCCTGCGCCAACCCCTCTTCCGCCCGACCCTGGAGGACGACTTCGCACCGATCAGCTGGGACGACGCCCTGAACAAAATCACCAGCCAGATCCAGGCGAGTGTGGCCCGGCGCGGCAACGCCGATGGCATCGCCATGTACGGCTCCGGTCAGTTCCACACCGAGGACTACTACCTCGCCCAGAAACTGCTCAAAGGCGCCCTGGGCACCAACAATTTCGACGCCAACTCGCGACTGTGCATGAGCTCAGCGGTGGCGGGCTACACCCGCAGCCTGGGCTCCGATGGTCCCCCCTGCAGCTATGAGGATCTCGACCACTGCACAGTGGCGTTTCTGATCGGCACCAACACAGCCGAATGCCACCCGGTGCTGTTCCAGCGGCTGCTGAAGCGAAAACGCAAAAACCCCGGCAGCGTCAAGATCGTGGTGGTGGATCCACGCCGCACCGACACCGCCAAAGCCGCCGATATCCACTTGCCGATTGCACCGGGCAGCGACCTGGCCCTGCTGCACGGCATTGCCCACTTGGTGCTGCGCGAAAACGGCCAGGATCCGGCCTTCATCGACGACCACACCGAGAATTACGACGCCTTTTTTGACGTCGCCGCCCGCTGGACCCCAAGGCGGGTGGCCCTGTTCTGCAACATCCCCGAAAAACGCCTGCGGGAAGTGGCGACTCTGTTCCACCGGCGCGAGAAGGTGCTCAGCCTCTGGTCGATGGGGGTGAACCAACGCCGTGAAGGAACGGCCGTGGTGCAGGGATTGATCAATCTGCATCTGCTCACCGGCCAGATCGGCAAGCAAGGCGCGGGCCCGTTTTCCCTCACCGGCCAACCCAACGCCATGGGCGGACGCGAGGCCGGAGGCCTAGCCCACCTGCTGCCGGGCTACCGCCTGGTGGCCAACGCCGAACACCGCACCGAAGTGGAACAGGCCTGGCAGCTGCCGGCAGGACGAATCAACGCCAAGCCCGGATTGGCGGCCTGGCAGCAGATCGAAGCCATGGAGCAGGAGGCGCTGGATCTGTGGTGGGTGGCCGCCACCAACCCCCTGGTGAGCCTCCCGGATCTCGACCGGGTGAAGTCAGCCATGCAGAAGTGCCCGCTGGTGGTGGTGAGCGAGGCCTACGCCGACTCGGAAACATCCCACTACGCCCATCTGCTGTTGCCCGCAGCCCAGTGGAGCGAGAAGGCCGGCGCCATGACCAATTCCGAACGGCGGGTCACTTACTGCCCGGCCTACCGGCGCCGCTTCGGCGAGAGCCGTCCCGACTGGGAGGTGTTTGCCGAGGTGGGCCGGCGCCTGGGCTACAGCGAGCAGTTCGACTTCGATTCAGCGGCTGAGGTCTACGCCGAATTCACGGCTCTTACCCAGGGCAGGCTCTGCGATGTAAGTGGCCTCAGCCATGAACTGCTGGAAGACGAAGGACCGCAGCAATGGCCCTATCCCAGTGGCAGCACCCCCACCACAGAAGCCAAACGCCTCTACGAAAACCATCTGTTCGCCACCCCCAACAAACGTGCCCGCTTCAGCACCGATCAACCGCTGGGACTGGCGGAACCCCCCTGCGACACCTATCCGCTGGTGCTCACGGTGGGCCGCTACCTGGGCCAGTGGCACACGATGACCCGCACCGGCAAGGTGGAACGGCTGATGAAACAGCATCCCGAGCCGCTGCTGGAGATTCACCCCGGTGACGCGCAGGAGTTGAAACTGCGCAACGGCGAACTGGCGGCGATCAGCTCACGCCGCGGCCACCTCACCGCCACGGTGAAAGTCACCGATCGCATCCGGCGTGGATCGGTCTTCCTGCCGATGCACTGGGGATTCACCCAGGAGAAGGCCTGCGAAGCCAACACCCTCATGCACGACGAGGCCTGCCCGGTGTCAAAGCAGCCTGAACTCAAGGCCTGCGCGGTGATCGTGGCTCCCGCCGTCTCGGTGGTGAAGCCCGTTGAACAGCAGAAAGGACGATTGGAGGCCCTGCGCCGGCTGCTCACACCAGCACTTCGCTGAAGGCTGCCTCAAGGTTGTGGTGGTCGTGCCCAGGCCGGGCCAACTTGCACAAGGCAAAGCGATCCAGCTCACTGAGTTGGGTCCACTGCTCCAGGGTCAGCGCCACACCCCGCACTGTGGCCGCCTCCTGCACCGCAGCGGGCAGCTCCGCCTGCTGTTGCCAGGGGGCACCGCTCACCGGTGGCAGATCCTTGACCATGCCATCTGCCATGGAGCGCGTGCAAGCGCGCAGGTGTTGGCGAAGCTGCTCGAGAGCATCGGCCGCATCCGGCCAATCCACCAGGGCTTGACGTTGCTCCTGGGAAAGCTCAAGCCAGTGGTTGAGCTTCAACTTCACCCCACACAGATCCAATTTGCGTCGCACACACAGAGGGATGCAGCGCCAGTTGCCAATGAAGTCCTGTTCAAAGGCAAAGCAATGGCTGGCGGAATCAGAACGGCTGGACATCAACCAAAGCCTTGATCGGTGTCAATGATGACAACGGAAGTCCACGCAAACAGAGATGTTTATCTCGATACAAATCTCGGCCTGTGCGCTTCGCCCTCTCCCTCGGAATGTTGCTGGGAATGTCCCATGGATGGGTCACGGCTGAAGCACTCCAACAGCAACCCATGCAGGGCTTTGATTCCATAGAAACTGTTAATTCAGCTACACAATTCAACCCATTTCGTAGTCGTTCACACCAATTTTTTCCATACTGAAGCTCTGTTCAAAGAGTTTCTGCCGTGACCAGCAGCATCTCGTCCGCTTCCGGCCGCAGCCCCATCACCCTGGCCGCAGGTTTCCTGGGTGCCTTCATCGTTGGTTCCCTCGCCGTGCAACTGGTGCGCAGCCAGACGGCCTCCGTTCAGGCCGGTGCCGCTGGCGTGGAACCGGTGATCGCCGGTCCTGCCGCTCTCTGGGCTCCCTTGGCCGAGCGCGACATCGCCAGTGCCAACACAGCCGCAACGGCCCAACCCGCTGCTGCCATCCAGCCCTCCGTTGAGCCTGTTGTGGGCTCCGAAGCCACCCTCTGGTCTGCCTTCGGCGAGCGCTGATCGCACTGCCCACGTAGCACAGCCCACCAGCCGGCCCGCATAAGGTGCCGGCATGGGGATCCAGCGCCGTCACTTCCTCCAGCGAACGGGCGGCCTGGCCTTGGCCGCCCTGATGCAAGCGCGCCCCGTTGAGGCAGCAGAGGAGGGGTTCTGCATCCCGAATGATCCACTCGAGGCCCTGATGTCGGGAAACCGCCGGTTTGCCGAGGCCTGGCGCCTGGCCGAGCAAAACAACGGAACGACGCCCCGAACGGCGGATCCCGACCCGCGCTGCTTCAACTCCCCCAGGGCGTTGGCCACCAGCCAACATCCCTGGGCCACCGTGCTCACCTGCTCTGATTCACGGGTTTCGCCGAACTGGGTGTTCGACACCACCCCTGGCGAGCTATTCGTGATCCGCAACGCCGGCAACGCCGCATTCACCGAAGCCATTGCCTCCATTGAGTACGGCGTCAGCGTTCTCAAGACGCCGCTGCTGATGGTGATGGGACACAGCGGCTGCGGAGCCGTTACAGCGGCGATGGACTCCAACCCGCTGACCCCCTCCCTGGAGCGGCTGATCCAACCCATCCGGGAGAACATCAACGGCAGCAGCGATCTCGAGGACGCCGTGAGGCGCAACGCCCTCGCCAGCGCCTCCACCTTGATTCAACGCAGCGCCGTTCTGGCTGAGGCCAAAACCAGTGGTGCGCTGAAACTGGTGGTGGGTTGTTTCCAACTCAACAGCGGTGTTGTCAGCTTGATCGAATGACGCAAGACCTGAGTCATCTGAACCAGCAAGGCGAGGTTCACATGGTGGACGTGGGGGACCGTCCGGCCACCCACCGCGAAGCCCATGCCCGTGGCGCCATTCGCATGGACGCCGCAACCCTCAGCTTGATCCAGCGAGGCGAGACACCGAAAGGAGATCTGCTGGCGGTCGCCCGGGTGGCAGCGATCCAGGCCGCCAAACGCACCTGGGAGCTGATTCCCCTTTGCCATCCGCTGCCACTCAGTGGCATGGATGTGTCGATCGACGCCGACGCCTCCCTGCCTGGCCTGGTGCTCCACTGCCGTTGCCGCACCACAGGCCAGACCGGGGTGGAAATGGAAGCGATGACGGCCGTGTCCGTGGGGCTGCTGACCCTCTACGACATGCTCAAGGCGGTTGATCCAGCCATGACGATCGAGGCGATCCAGCTGGAGTTCAAAGAAGGAGGGCGGAACGGTGTCTGGAAACGCTGAGCCCTACGGACGCGAAGGGCTACCCCTCGAAGAGGCACGTCGACGGGTTCTTGCGGCGCTTCAGCCGATCACAGCAAGCAACACAGTGCCGCTGCAGCAGGCCCTCTGCCGGGTGAGCGCTGCGGATGTGCTGGCCAGCGATGCCGTACCGGGGTTTCGGGCCTCGATCATGGACGGCTACGCCTTGGGGCAGAGCCACCAGCCCAAACCTGGGGACACCTGGCAGCTGAAGGGACGCTCCGCTGCCGGCCAGCCCTTCAACGGAACCCTGGCCACCGGCGATGCGATCCGCATCCTCACCGGTGCTCCACTGCCTGACGGTGCCGGCTGGGTGCTGCCCCAGGAGCTGATCAGCGTGGACGGCACCAGCCTCCAGCTGGTGAAAGAGGCGTCGGATCGTCCCTGGATTCGCCCCGAGGATGAGGAATGCCGACCGGGAGACCTGCTGCTGGCCGCTGGACAGCGCCTCGGTGCCGCTGATCTCGCACGCCTTGCCAGCTGCGGCATCGCCGCCCTAACCGTTGCTCAGCAACCCCGCATCGGACTGCTGATCAGCGGGGACGAGCTGGTGCCACCCGGAACAGCGCGGCAACCCGGTGCCATCTGGGAGAGCAACGGCACGCTTCTGGAGACAATGTTCCGGGCACTCGGGCAATCGGTGACCCAGCGACGGGTGGTGGCCGATCAACCCGACGCCCTGCGCCAGGCCCTGCTGGATCTGGCACAGGACTGTGACGTGGTGGTGAGCACCGGCGGCGTCTCCGCCGGCGACACCGATTGGATCCGACCCCTGGTGGCGGAGCTGGGTGCTGTGGACTTCTGGAAACTGTTCCTACGCCCGGGGCGCCCCTTTGCCTTCGGCAGCATCGGTGAGGGCGTGCCGTTTTTCGGACTGCCGGGCAATCCCGTAGCCGCGGCGGTCACCGCCCTGCAACTGCTCTGGCCTGCCCTGCAGGTTCTGGAGGGCCAAAGCGAACCGGAGCTGTTCCACCGGGTGATGGTGGAACTCGCCGACCCGTTGTCCCGCCGACCGGGACGGCCGGAATTGGCTCGGGCCCGCCTCGACACCAACGCCGCAGGAACGCTGCTGGCACGGGTGGATGGATCGCAGGCCTCGTCCCGGATCGGTTCCCTGCAACACGCCGATCTGCTGCTGGAACTGCCAGCGGAAGCCGGCCCGCTCGAAAGCGGCACCCGTCTCTGGGCCCAGCTGATTCGTCAGCGGATTTTTTAAGCCGGATCAGGCTGAAAGCAGCGGCGTTCCCAGGCCATGAGCTGGCCCAATGAATCGAAATGGATGCTGATCTGCTGAAACAGGGCAGCGCTAAGACGGCAACCGATCTCGAGGCTGAAGGGTGCACTGGGGAGCTCACTGGGCACCGAGAACACCAGGCCGTTAGGCATCACAGCTGAGCAGTCGTTGTTCAACAGCTGGCTTGGATCGAACACCAGCGGAGCGGCGTCCTCCGCCTGGCCGTTCACCCCCGCCTGCGGTCTGAGCATCTGCCGCTCGCCACTCCATCCCTGCACCGGCGCCAGCAGGGCCTCGGGTGTCCCGCACGCGGGACGGTCGGGTTCGGGATCGGTGCTGTTCAAGCAACGGAAACCCACCGCCCCAACACGCTGCAAACGCCAGCCGCCGTCAAGCGGTTCCCAGAGCAGCACCAGCATCGAGCGGGAGCGACCGCAGAACAGGTTGATCTCATGGCCGAAGCAGGGGCGATCGGGATCCACCCCCAGGCTGGACTGACCGCCCGCCCCGGGAAACTGCCAGCAGCCTCCACCGGCGTTGTAGGTGGCCCGACTGATGGGGTAGGTGGCCTTACCCCCGGGGGCAAAGGCCAGACCCCATCCATCCCACACCCCGTGGTCGTCATCGGAAAAGGAAATCGCGTAGGTGGTGGGGTCGATCCGACGGGACGGACAGTGCAGATCCAGCCGACCGCTGCCGTCCCGCTCAAACCAATGGCCGCAGCCTTGCCAATGGCCCACGAAATTGCGGCGGTTGAGGGTCCATTGATCAGTCATGTCCGTGACGGCATGGAACGGTCGATCTCCTTAGGGTCGCCCCAACAGCCATCCCCGCCATGGACCTGACGATCGTTGGCTGCGGCTACGTGGGGCTCGCTCTGGCGGAGCGGCTGCAGCCAAGACGCCCCCAGCTGAAGCTGACGCTGACCACCACCAGCAGCGAACGGCTGGAGCAACTCAGGCCCCTCGCCGATCGGGTGGAGCTGTGCGACGCCACCGACCCCGCGCAATTGCGGGACGCCCTGCGGCAGAGCAGCAATGCCGTGTTCTGCCTCGGGCCAAAGGGAGATCGCCAGGTGGATGCCAACGGCTACCGCCACACCTTCGTCGACAGCTTCCGCTGCTTGACGTCGCTGTTGCCACAACTGCCGGAACTGCGGCAGATCGTCTACACGGGCAGTTGCTCGGTATACGGCGATGCCGAGGGGGACTGGGTGGATGAGCAAACGCCACCCGCGCCAGGCCGCGGCCATGGCGATGTTCTGCTGGAAGGCGAACAACTGCTCAACGGCATCAGCGGCCGGCGGGTGTGCATCCTGCGCCTCGGGGCGCTCTATGGCCCTGGCCGCGATCTCGACCGACGCCTGCACGGACTCGCTGGACTGGAACGCCCTGGCAGCGGATCGACCTACAGCAACTGGCTGCATGTGGTGGATGCCGCCGGTGCCCTGGAAGCCGCTATCGATGCTGAATGGGCCGGACTGGTGAATGTGGTCAACGACGAGCCGATTCGGCTGAGGGATCTGGTGGGGCGCAGCCTGCAGCGCCAAGGTCTGGCCCCCGTGCGCTGGCTTGGGCAGGACGAACCGGGTTCAGGAGGCCGACGGATCCGCAACACCCGGCTCAAACAGCTGGGCTACCAGCTGCAGCACCCGCGCCTTGATCAGAGTGGCGTGTTGGCCTCCAGCCAGGTGCCCTGACCAGCGCACCACTCCCGTTTCCAGAACGGGGCCTGGTGCTTGAGTTGCTCCAACAACGCGGCCGAGCAGCGCTGCGCCGCCCCACGGCGATCGGCCTGTACCGCCACCAGCACGATCGGCTCACCGGGGGCAAGCTTGCCCACCCGGTGCAGCACCAGAATCGGCCCCGCCCGGTGCTCCTGCTGCAGACGCAGCGCCATGGCCGTGATCTGACGTTCGCAAAGGCCGGGGAAGTGCTCCAGCTCCAGTGCCTCCAGAGGCCGGCCATCAATGGTGGTGGGACGCACCCGACCAATAAAGATCGCCGCGGCCGCGGCATCACCGCTCCAAAGCGCCAGTTGCTGCCAAGGATCAAAGGGATCCGGGCACACCTCCACACGGCAATCGGTCACGCTTCAACCCCCCGTGAACGGTGGAAGAAAGGCCAACTCATCACCGGCCTGCAATGGCTGATCGGCACCGACCAACTCCTGGTTCACCGCAATGCTGATGCCCTCCAGCGGACCAAGATCCAACTGATTCCAGACCTCACGAACCGTCGAGACGCTTGTTGTGAACGGAAGGGAACGCTCGGCCCAACCGGCGCGTTCTCGCAGGGAAGCGAACAGCAGCACCTTTAGCACCACGTCCATGGCAGCTGGAGCGGTTCTAGCGTCCGAGGGCTCCGCCGCTGTGCCATGGGCCTGTCCATCGCCCTGCTCACCATCTCCGACACACGCACCCTGGCGGACGACAGCAGCGGAGATCAGCTGCAGCGCAGCCTTGAAGACGCGGGGCATCGCCTTCAGGAGCGACAACTCTGCCCAGATGATCGCTATCAAATCCGGCGTGAACTGAGCCGCTGGATCGCCAATCCTGCGGTTGATGTGGTGATCACCAGCGGCGGCACCGGGCTCACCGGCCGCGATGGCACCCCCGAAGCGGTGGCACCGCTGCTGGACAAAACAATCGAAGGATTCGGTGAACTGTTCCGTGTGCTCTCCTTCGAGAGCATTGGCACCAGCACCCTGCAAAGCCGCTGCCTTGCCGGCGTGGCCAACGGCACATTCGTGTTTGTACTGCCGGGATCTCTGGATGCGGTGACCACCGCTTGGAACCGGCTCATCCGGGCTCAACTCGATGCCGACACCCGACCGTGCAACCTGGCTCAGCTCCGGGCTCGGTTGAAGGAATAGAGCGGAACCGAGCGGAGCAGTTCAGAACGGAATCGGCATCGTGACCGCTGCCGGTGTGGGCATACAGGCTTCAACCTGCTGATCAATCACCTCACCCACCACAACGATCGAGGGTGACTTGAAGGCTTCGGCTCGGCATTGATCGGCAACATCAACCAAGGTGGCTTTGAGGCAGCGTTGCCCCGCCACCGTGCCCTGCTGGATCACCGCCACGGGAGTAGTCGCGGCCAAACCACCCGCCATCAGCTCCTCTGCAATCCGGGGCAGGTTGTGCAGCCCCATGTAGATCACCAATCCGTCACTGGCCGCAGCCAGAGCACGCCAATCCACGGAAGGACGGCGCTTGTCGATTTCCTCGTGACCGGTAACGAAGGTCACCGATGACCCCGCCCGCCGGTGGGTGACGGGAATTCCGGCGTAGGCAGGGGCAGCAATGCCAGCGGTGACACCAGGCACCACCTGAACAGGAATGTTCCGCTCCGCCAGGTAAGCGGCTTCTTCCCCTCCACGACCAAACAGGAAGGGATCACCCCCCTTCAAGCGCACCACCGTGCTGTGCTTCTGGGCCATTTCCACGAGCACGGCATTGGTGCTGGGTTGGGGCACCGAATGATGTCCGCGACGCTTGCCGACAAAACGGCGTTCACAGGTTGCCGGCACAAGATCCAGCACTTCCTCGGGCACCAGCGAGTCGTACACCAGGGCATCGCACTGACTCAGCAGCCGATGCGCCTTCAGCGTGAGCAACTCTGGATCGCCGGGACCAGCTCCCACCAGATAAACGGTTCCGGTTTGTTCAGCGGTGGTCACGGCAGAGAAACAAGCAGATCGATCAGGGCCTGGCGGGTGGGGGGATGCTCCAGCAGAGGAGGCAATCCACCAGCTTCGCTCAACGCATCCGTCATCCGGTTTGGCGCGAGGGTTAATGGCAGTGGCCGGGCCCTGGGGTGGCGCTGCTGGAACTCGGGCCAGGCATCAAAAGGAACCAAGGGCAAAGCCAGGCGAGACGCCAGCATCGCGAGGAAGCGATCCGCCACCCCCGGGCGCAAGGGGTGGTGCACCAGCACAGCATCCCGGCGATCAGACGACGGAAGTGCTGAGAGCACAGCGTTCCACCACCTGGTCCAAGAGCCCAGGAAGGGCAGCAAACGCACACTGGCTCCGGATCGATGAAGCCTGTTGCGAATAGCTGGCACATCCGTGCGGGCGTGCGCCCCAGGCAGCAGCAGCAAGGGAACAACCCAAGAGGATTGGGGAAGCGCCGACACAGGTTGTTCAGCCGTCAGCACCTCCAACTGCACGGGCGCCGAGCGCCGCTGAGCCAGAAGGTCTGGCAAAGAGGCCAAACACTCAGGAACAACACCGCCACTGCGGCCATGCACCACCAGATGCAACCCATACCGCCCCTCATCGGAAGCGTCATTCCGTAGCAATGGCCACGGATCGATGACCGCACCGGCTGATGTCATCAGGTTGTTGTGAACGTTAGATGAGTCATGGCGCCCCGCCGTCGTTTTGATCGTGCCCCATTGGACAGCCGCTCCTACCGAGAGCCGCTGGACGGACGGATTGAGCGGTACGACTTCCGAAACGACCGGGACGACGTCCGGGACGACGTCCGGGACGACCGATACAGCCGGGGATACGAGCCCAGTGAGGCCCGTTACGACCGGTACGACCGGTACGACCGAAGCTTCGACCGCCCCGCCGGACCCTCCGAGCTCGACCGAGACTTCGCTGCGATGAAGCGGGTTTGGCAGATGCTCCGTGCCGGAGCGGTGCGCATGGTTGGCGAAATTGGACGCCAATACTGAGGCCGAAGCAGGTTGCCTTTTACGGCCTCGCGGGAACCGTCAGATGTAGCCGGTTTTACAAATCGGACAGAACAAGACCCTGGAGTTGATCAACACCAAAAGTGTTCTCTTTGTTACGGACCAGGGCTGCCTTCGCAGTGTTTATTCAGTCAACCCAACGCTCCCCTTCGTTTTGAAGCGTTGCCGGTCTTCGGGCCATCTCGATTGATTCGCGCCTCGTCTTTGAGCAATTAATCCGCCCAATCGTTAATCGACTTATGACCATTAGCTCTCCCTCCAGGCCCTACCTGGATGGCAAGAAGCTCAACAAGATCGAGCAGAACAAGGCGGCCAAAGATGGCCTGTTGGTCGGCAGCGAAATCGAAAAATTCGCCGAGCTCGGCTGGGAGCAGGTGGATGGAACCGACCTTCAGTTGCGTTTGAAGTGGTACGGCATGTTCTGGCGTCCGAAAACGCCAGGCAAATTCATGCTGCGCCTGCGGGTGCCCAATGGCGTGCTGACGGCCGATCAGCTGCGGGTGGTTGGCTCCATCGTTGAGCGCTACGGCGAAAACGGCAGCTGCGACATCACCACCCGTCAGAACCTGCAACTGCGCGGCGTGCTGCTGGGCGACCTGCCGGAAATCCTCAAACGGCTGAAGGAAGCCGGCCTCAGCACGATCCAATCCGGCTTCGACAACCCCCGCAACGTCACCGGCAACCCCATCGCCGGCATTGATCCCAACGAGATCGTCGACACGCGGCCCTACACCACCGAGCTGCAGAACTTCCTCACCAACAACTGCCAGGGCAACCCGGAGTATTCGAACCTGCCCCGCAAGTGGAACACCGCCGTTGCTGGCGCGAAAGACAACTTCCTGCTCCACAACGACATTGTTTTCCACCCCGTGGAACGGGATGGGGTGATGGGATTTGGCGTCTGGATCGGCGGTGTTCTGTCATCGCAAATGAACGCCTATGCCGTTCCCCTTAACGCCTGGGTGAAGCCAGACGAAATCTGCAAGATGACTGACGCCGTGATCCGGCTCTGGCGTGACAACGGTGAGCGCGACAAGCGCCCTAAAGGCCGCTTCCGCCTCTACCTGGATCAAGTGGGCCACGACGTGTTCCGCAGCCAGGTGGAAGAACTCTTCGGTCCGTTGACCCCCGACCCGGGCTCTGTTTTCAACACCACGCCACGCTCCCACTACGGCTTCCATCCCCAGAAACAGGAGGGGCTCTCCTACGCCGGACTGCACGTTCCGGTGGGTCGCCTAACCGCCCAGGATCTGCAGGATCTCGCAACCGCCAGCCTCAACTATGGCAGCGGCGAGGTGCGTCTTACCGAAGATCAAAACATCATTCTCGTTGGCCTTCCCAACGACAAGCTCGACGCCCTGAAGGCAGACGCCCTGGTGCAACGCTTCCCGCTTGAGCCCGGTCACATCTCTGCAGGAACGGTGTCCTGCACCGGCAACACCTACTGCGGTTTCGCCCTCACCAACACCAAGGACCAAGCCCTGGAAGCGGCCAAGGAACTGGATCAGGAGCTCAATCTTCCTGATGAGCTGAAGATCCACTGGACCGGCTGCCCCAACACTTGCGGCCAGGCCTACATGGGTGCCATCGGCCTCACCGGCACCAAAGCCAAAAACAGTGAAGGCGTGATGGGAGAGGGCTACACGATGACCATCGGTGGGTCCCAAGGAGCCAACCCAAGCATCGGCGAAATCCACCGCAAAGCGATCCCTGCCGATGAGATCAAGGCCGCTCTCAAAGAGGTGTTGATCGAAAAGTTCGGGGCCACCCCTAAGGCCTGATCGCTGCTGTCGCCGTGACGCTTCCTTTTGAAGTCACGGCTCCCCGCATCGACCACTCCCCCTCACCTTCATGGCCAACCGCAACGACGTGTTCTCTCGTTTCGTCAACTGGCTCAGCGCCAGTGGTCGCGACGGAGCCGCCATCAACCGTCAGGGTGGCAGCCCTGATCTGTTCTCCCGACTGATGAACCGCATCAGCGGCTGACATCAAAACCTTCGTCCAACTCTCAATCTCATCTGATGGACTACGTCCTACCCAATGAGCTTGTCGACGGCATGATTGCCGCCGGCGGCAAAAAATCAACGGTCAGCGTGAAGAACCTGCTGATCCGTGGCTTTTACTCCGGGGCCATCCTTGGCCTTGCGGTGATCCTGGCCCTCACAGTGGGCATCACCGTCAAAGCCCCCTTCGTGGGCTCGCTGCTGTTCCCCTTCGGCTTCGCCAGCATCGTGCTGTTCGGCATGGAGCTGGTGACAGGCAACTTCGCCCTGCTGCCGATGGCCACCTGGGCCGGCAAGAGCACCTGGGGTGCCACGTTCCGCAACTGGGTCTGGGTGTGGATCGGCAACTGGATCGGCACCGCCGTTGTGGCCGTGATCATGGCCATCAGCCTCACCAGCGGCACCATGGATGGCGCTGCAGACAACATCGGCCCGCCGATCTGGGATGCCGTAGCCCAGAAAATCATGGCCCTCAATCAAATCAACGTTGAGAAGAAGTACGAGGCCTTGGGAAGCATGGGCTTCTTCCTCGCCTTCCTGCGCGGACTTGTGGCCAACTGGTTGGTTTGCCTGGGCGTGACCATGGCTCTGGTGAGCAAGAGCGTTCCCGGCAAGATCCTGGCCTGCTGGCTTCCCATCACCGCCTTCCAATCGATGGGCATGGAGCACATCGTGGTGAACCAGTTCCTACACACCGCTGGCCCGATCCTCGGTTCAGGAGTCCCCTTCACCAAGGTGATCTTCTGGAACTTCCTGCCTGTCACCCTCGGCAACATCGTGGGCGGCATGGTGTTCATCGGCATGCTCTTCTACAGCACCCATCGCACTCCGATGGATAATGTGCTGCCCACCGAGCACGATGAAAAGCTGGAGCGTGAGCTCGCTGCTGAACTGGGTGCCCGCTGATCCATCCATGAACGACGAAGCCGTTCTCTGGGAACGGCTCGCCCGATCTCGACGCGCTCCTTTGGAGCGTTCTTGGCTGGGGGAGGTCTACTCCCCCAGCCTTTCTGTTGATTTGCGGCGAGCCCTCTGCGAAAAACTGGGGATGCAGGCCGAGCGTGGCTGGCCCGTGATCCAAAACCTCCTCGCCAAACACGGAGTTCTGCCCGATTTGGTGATGGCGGCAGGGCTCTGCCACCAGAGCGAAGCCCGCGATTGGTTGTTGGCTCAACTCGAGCAAACCTCGGACAATGAAGACGCCAACCTGATGGCGGTTCAGGCTCTCGCCTGCTGGGGCGCCGAAGTTCCCGAACCGGTGGTGATGAATTGCCTGCATCACCCGGGGCAACTACACCGACTTGCCGGTCTTCAACTGCTTAGCTTCCGGTCCCACTGCCTGGACGACGGTGAACTGCTGCAGTTCTGCCAAGAGGTTTTGAATGATTTTCGCGATCCAGTCGTTGTGGCCGCCATTCGGGTTCTGCAACGCCGCGATGGCGTGTTGATCAGCGAAAAGCTGGCAGAGCTGTGTCGCAACGGCTCCCTGCCTGTTGCCGAGGCCGCCTTCCGCGCGCTCGGTTGCATCGCCACACCTGCCAGTCAGCGCTGCCTGCTGGAGTTGAGCCAGGAGCTGATTGACGACAGTCGGCGAAAAATGGCCAACACCCAACTGAGCCAACAATTTCGCCAATAAAAAAGCCCCGCAATCGCGGGGCTTGATGTCTTCAATCAAGACACTTGAGTTGTTCACCACTTTTTGTAAGGCAGGAACTTGCCGCACATGGTGATTTTGACGCGATCGCCCTTGGGGTCCTCCACCTTGTCGACATCAAGCGTGAAGTCGATCGCACTCATGATGCCGTCACCAAAGTGTTCCTGAATAACATCTTTCAGAGGCATTCCATAAACCTGCATGATCTCGTAGAAGCGATAGATCAAGGGATCAGTGGGGATCACCGGATCGAGGCTTCCCTTGGTGGGGAACTCCTGCAAAGCGGCGGTGATGGCTGGGTCAAGGGAGAGCAGCTCAGCCAGCTTTTCAGCCTCTTCTTTTGAAGCTGTGGCCTGTCCGTAAAACAGAGATGCAATCCAGACCTCATCAAGGCCTAGGGCTGCTTCCAGATCAGCAAAGCTCATGCCCTTGGCCTTCTTGGCAGCCATCAGGGTGGCGGTGACGGTCTCCTGGGAAGGAGCTGCCAACGACGGGGTCGGGGGAACAGCTGAAACAGTCATGATTGAACGAAAAATTGTTATAGCCGCTTCAAAAACAGCGTTCCAAGCTGGAACGTCTCAGCAGCCTTGAAACTGTTGCGCAAACGCTGACTGAACAATGAAGCATCAACTACAAAACAACATCCTGTTTTGAAGCAAAAAGCACAGCCAACAGTCTCTAAGTAGGGGGAAATTAGTTTCAAAGAAGAAATTTGCAATGAGCCAATTCTTCCAATCCGTGGCGACCCTGCTGCAGGCGCAATTCCTTCCACCAACAACTGCTCCCCAACTGATGCTGGAGCGGCTCTATTACGCCGAAGGACGCCACCACCCACAGCACCCACGCCATGGCAGCTTCGAAGGGCTATCCCGGCTGAGCAGGCCCTGAGCTTTCGTAGCAATTGCTACCCCTGCTGGGTCAGTCGCTCCTGAAGACTGATCACAGCTTGAGGCCGGACCTTTGACGAGCGCAGTTCTCTCCGGCCGAGACCGCTTCAAGCAGCACCTGCGCAAGGTGGGAAGCGGTGAACACACCAGCAAAGGAATGAGTCGCGAGGAAGCGGCTGATGCCATGGAGCTGATGCTGCAGGGCGAAGCGACGCCCGCACAGATCGGCGCCTTCCTGATTGCCCATCGCATCCGACGGCCCGAACCTCAGGAACTCACGGGGATGCTCGACACCTACCAAGCCCATGGCCCGGTGCTGGAATCCACTGCTGGCAGTCGAGCACCGTTGTGTTTCGGCATGCCCTACGACGGGCGCACGCGCACAGCGCCGATTTACCCGCTCACCGCGCTGGTGCTGCTGGCCTGTGGTCAGCCGGTGGTTCTGCAGGGCGGTGACCGGATGCCTATCAAATACGGCGTCACCGCTGTTGATCTGTTCCGCCTTCTAGATCTCGACCTCACAGGTCTGCCGATCAGCGCCGTTGCCGACGGGTTCCAGCAGAACGGTTTCGCCCTGATCCACCAACCGGATCACTTCCCCATTGCGGAAACCCTTATCGGCTACCGCGAAGAACTGGGCAAACGTCCCCCGGTTGCCAGCCTGGAACTGCTCTGGACACCCCACCAAGGCGACCACCTCCTCGTGAGTGGCTTTGTCCACCCACCCACAGAAGCTCGCGCCTGGGAAGCCCTGAGGCAAGCCGGCGAAACCGATGTTCTCACCGTGAAGGGGTTGGAAGGAGGCACCGACCTGCCCATCGGCCGAGCCTGCATCACAGCCCGAGTGCGGAACGGCAAAGCGGAACGATTGATCCTGCACCCCCGTGACCATGGCTGTCACGACGCCGATGTGGAATGGGCTGACGACAACACTTGGGCCGATCAGGCGCGAAACGCCTTGCAGCACAAAGGCCCTCTTTGTGACGCTGTGCGCTGGAACGCCGGCGCCTATCTGTGGTTCTCCGGCTGCAGTGAGTCCCTAGAACAAGGCATTCAACGGGCAGCGTCTGCTCTGCAAACGGGCCAGGCCCAAGCAATGCTCGATCAACTCTGCACTTGGCGGAGCAGCTTGACCATCCGATAACGCTCGAAAGGAACGCCTCCAATCAGGATCGTCTCCGGCACTTCCACACACCAGCCGCGTCGCTCCAGCAACGGTCGGCTGAACTGGCTGGCCTCCGTTCGCAGGTGCCGGACGCCGGACGCCAGCGCATCCGCTTCAATCCGATTCAAAAGCGCATTGCCATGCCCGCGCCTCGAGGCACTACCGCGGCAGTAAAGCAACGACAGACGATCTTCGGGATGGCGGATCGCAAACGCTGAACCATCGGTGGTGAGCCATCCCGAGCCTTCCCGAAAACTCGCGTCGAGCACGCCGGGCAACCAAGCCAGGGCCGCCCAAGCCCTGACTTGTTCATCTGAATAAAGGAGGGGAGCCTGCGATTCGATCGCATCGGCATAGATCTCCCGCAAGAGCGGTTGATCCTCCGGAGCAATCGGACGCAAAGCCATGGCAGCCGCCTGTTGGAATGTGAGTCTCTCCTGCGTGGCAGCAAGCTTGCAGCGTCCTCGGATTCCCACACTGCTCAGCGCGTTTCTCACGCTGCTTAACGACCGGCTCAGCGAAAGCATTGTTTTTCCGCTGTTGCCCTTTCTCCTCGCCCAGTTCGCCCCAGACGGACGAACCCTGGGTCTGTTGGCGGGAAGCTATGCCCTCGCTCAGTTCCTGGTCACCCCGTTGATCGGCGCGCTGAGTGATCGGTACGGCCGCCGCCCCGTGATCAGCATCTGCGTTGCAGGATCCGTCGTGGGACTCGGCCTTTTTGCGGTGACGGTTTCACTGCCTTGGCCCAGCCAAAGCCTGCTTCCCCTGTTGCTGCTGTTCGCAGCTCGGATCATTGACGGCATCAGTGGGGGTACGGCAGCGACGGCCAGCGCGGTGCTGGCGGACATCACTCCTCCCGACAAGCGGGCCCGTGCCTTCGGCTTGATTGGCGTTGCCTTTGGCTTTGGGTTCATCCTTGGGCCCTTTGTTGGCGGGCAACTGGCCCAGGTGGCGGTGTCCCTTCCCGTTTGGGTGGCCACAGGCTTTGCTGCTCTCAACCTCTTGGTGGTGCTCAATCTGCTGCCAGAAACCCATCCTCAGGACTCGCGCAAAAGCCTGCCCAGAAAACGCGATCTAAATCCGTTTGCACGACTCAGCCAGGTGCTGATGAACCCCAGCGTGGGGCGACTGTGCGGAGCTTTTTTCCTGTTCTTTCTGGCCTTCAACGGGTTCACCGCCATCCTGGTGCTCTATTTCAAGCAGCGCTTCGGCTGGGGCCCTGAATTGGCCACCACTGCGTTCCTTGTCGTAGGGGTCGTCGCCACCGTGGTTCAAGGAGGGCTGATCGGGCCCCTGGTGAAACGGTTTGGTGAATGGCGGCTGACCTTACTGGGCCTGGGCCTAGTGATCATTGGATGCCTGCTAATCCCCAGCGTCGGTGCATCCGATCGGGCCGGCGCAATCTTCACCGCCGTCGGCATCCTGGCCCTGGGCACCGGCTTGGTCACACCAAGCCTGCGCAGCCTGGTGTCGCGACGCCTGGGTCGGGAGGGGCAAGGAAGCGCCCTCGGCAGCCTTCAGGCCCTGCAGAGTTTGGGAAGTTTTCTCGGTCCCCCCCTGGCAGGATTGAGCTACGACCTTCTGGGTCCAGTGAGCCCCTTTGCTGCTGCGGCAACCGTGCTGGTAATCGTGATCGGCCTTGTGGCCGGCAGCCCTCTGCCGGCCATCTCCGACACACAACCAAGCCAGTCCTGATTGCTACGTTTCAGCTAAAGACACCAGCGCCGAGCCGATCAGCCCATGTGCGCAGCAGCCTTAGCTCCGGAGCACTACATCAACCGGGAGCTGAGCTGGATTGCCTTCAACGAGAGGGTGCTGGCTCAGGCCCTGGATCCGCGCACACCTCTGCTCGATCAAGCCAAGTTCAGCGCCATCTTCAGCAACAACCTCGACGAATTCTTCATGGTTCGCGTGGCGTCACTGAAGTCTCAGGTGGAGGCGGGCGTCAACAAACCGAGTGAAGATGGCAAATCGCCCTTGGAGCAGCTGCTGGCGATCCGAGAGCGATTGATTCCCCTGCTGCGAGAGCAACAGGTGCATTACCGACAGCACCTGAGGCCGAAGCTGCTGGAACACAGAATTGAGCTGCTGGATTACAAACAGCTCAACGACGACCAACGCCAGTGGGTTGACAACACCTTTCAGACGTCGGTGTTTCCGGTGCTCACTCCCCTGGCAGTGGACCCGGCCCATCCGTTCCCCTTCGTTAGCAACCTGAGCCTGAACGTTGCAGCGGTGGTTGTTGATCCGGAAACGGGACAACGGCAATTTGCACGGGTCAAAGTTCCCCAGAAAAATCTTCCTCGCTTCATCGCCATCCCCTCGAATCTGAGCGGCCAGGAGCACAATCCCGTTCACACCGCAATCGCACTCGAACAGGTGATCGCCTTCAACCTGAAGGAGCTGTTCCCTGGCATGACAATCGAGGGGCACTACTTCTTCCGCGTGACGCGGGATGCAGATCTCGAGCTGAGGGATCTGGAAGCCGACGACCTGATGCTGGCGCTGGAACAGGGATTGCGAAAGCGACGGATGGGCGGAGAGGTGGTGCGCCTCGAGGTGCCCAACGAGATGCCTCAGGACGTGGTGGAGATGCTGATGACGGGACTCAGCGTTGAAGAAGGAGATCTCTACGTGATCGATGGCCCCCTGGGCCTGGACGACCTGCTCAGCCTGACTTCACTACCGCTACCGAACCTCAAGAGCCCAACCCACGGAGGCCAGACGCCGACGCTGCTTGCCCGCAGTCAGCAGCACCTGCTCGACGAGGGAGCGATCAAACCGGATGAGTTCAAATCAATCTTCTCGGTAATTCGCCGTCAGGACATCCTCTTGCACCATCCCTATGAGCTGTTCTCGACAACCGTCGAAGAGTTCATCAACCAGGCGGCGGACGATCCACAGGTGATGGGCATCAAGATGACGCTCTACCGCACCTCAAAAGACTCGCCGATCATCGCTGCACTGATCCGTGCCGCCGAAAACGGCAAGCAAGTGATGGCACTGGTGGAATTGAAAGCACGATTTGACGAAGACAACAACATCCAATGGGCCCGGCACCTGGAGCAGTCCGGGGTGCATGTGGTCTACGGAGTGCTGGGGCTGAAAACCCATACCAAGATTGTTCTGGTGGTGCGCAAGGAGAAGGAAAAGCTTCAGAGCTATGTACACATCGGCACGGGCAACTACAACTCCAAAACCTCCAAGCTCTACACCGACCTGGGCCTACTCACGGCAAACCAGGAACTGGGGCAAGACCTGGTGGAACTGTTTAATTACCTCACCGGTTTTTCTAAGCAGCAAAGTTTTCGTCGCCTGCTCGTGGCCCCCGTCACCCTGCGGAAAGGCATGGAGCTGTTGATCCGCCGCGAAATTGAACATGCTCAGCAGGGCCGAGAGGCTGTGATCCGAGCGAAGATGAATTCGCTTGTGGATCCAACGATCATTGCGCTTCTTTATGAAGCATCCCAAGCCGGAGTGACGATCGAATTGATCATTCGCGGCATGTGCAGCCTCTATCCCAGTCGCGAAGGGCTGAGTGAAAACATTCGGGTGATCAGCATCATCGGCCCGTTCCTGGAACACTCAAGAATCTTTTCGTTCGCCAACGGCGGCGCTCCGGAGGTGTACATCGGCAGTGCCGACTGGATGAGCCGCAACCTCGACCGCCGCATTGAAGCGGTCACACCGATCGAACACCCCGAACATCGCCAGAAACTGGAACGCCTGCTGCAGCTCTACTTCAATGACAACCAGGGCGCCTGGGACATGCAGAGCGACGGCACATTTGTGCAGCGCAAACCCGAAAATGGTGACTCAGAACGTAATTCCCAGATTCAATTGGTAAAAGAATGGAGCAACGGCATCCAAGCCTTGTGATTCTTTTGGTTTTGAGAAGTGAATGCGTCTGTGACGTTCGATACACAACATTGCTTCAAAAACAAACTTGAAGTAGCCACGATCACAGCCAAATCAGTTGCTTTGAAAGGCCAAAGATTCAGCTCCTGAAATTCTTTCGATTCGAAACAGTCAGCGCCGTTGCCTGGTGCTAAGTTCAGCCCAAATTCATTCAGGAGACCAGGGTGATGGGGATCCCTCTGGAATCTTCCGGCACGACAAAAAAGTCGTCTCGGAAGGAACCTGCGTTGCCGTCCACCGGACGTCGACCATCAACTCGACAAGGAGGCCGGCTTGCCACCGACTCCATAGGTTTTTATCTGAGCAGCATCGGACGCATCCCCTTGCTGACGGCAGCTGAAGAAATCGAGCTTGCACATCATGTGCAGGCGATGAAGCAACTTCAGGAGCTACCGGAAGAGGAGCTGACCTCCCGGCATCGCCACAAGATCCGCATGGGCAAACGCGCCCGCGACCGGATGATGGCCGCCAACCTCCGCCTTGTGGTGAGCGTGGCGAAGAAATACCAGAACCAGGGCCTGGAGCTGCTCGATCTGGTTCAGGAAGGTGCCATCGGCCTGGAACGTGCGGTCGACAAGTTCGACCCCGCCATGGGCTACAAATTTTCCACCTATGCCTACTGGTGGATTCGCCAAGGCATGACACGGGCCATCGACAACAGCGCCCGCACCATTCGCCTGCCGATCCACATCAGCGAAAAGCTCTCCAAGATGCGTCGCATCTCCCGGGAGTTGTCCCACCGTTTCGGCCGTCAACCGAATCGGCTGGAATTGGCGAGTGCCATGGGAATCGAACCCCGGGAACTGGAGGATCTGATCTCCCAAAGCGCACCTTGTGCATCACTCGATGCCCATGCCCGTGGCGAGGAAGATCGCAGCACCCTGGGAGAATTGATCCCGGATCCCAACGGTGAAGAGCCGATGGAAGGGATGGATCGCAGCATCCAGAAGGAACATCTGGGAGGCTGGCTGTCGCAGTTGAACGAGCGCGAGCAGAAGATTCTGAAGTTGCGGTTCGGTCTCGGCGGTGAAGAGCCTCTAACCCTTGCGGAAATCGGTCGTCAGATCAATGTGTCCCGTGAGCGCGTTCGACAGCTCGAGGCCAAAGCGATTCTCAAGTTGCGCGCGATGACCAACCACCAACAAGCCGCCTAAGCAACTTGCTTTCCTTCACCGGACCAATCGCCATCCTGATCTGGATGGCGATGGTGACAGTAGGTGCTGTGTTGTGTCGTCGGCTTCGGCCGAACCAACGGGAACTGAGCCGAAAGATTGTGCATATCGGAACCGGAGCCGTGGTTCCTTTGGCCTGGTTCTTTCAAATTCCCTTCGTCGTTGCCCTGCTTGTCGCGGCAGTCATCACCCTTGTGACGGCGTTGAACCACCAATGGCGCTTTATCCCCGCCGTTGAAGATATTGATCGCAACAGCTACGGCACCATTGCCTACGGCATCGCGATCACAATGCTGCTTGTGTTGTTCTGGCCAACCCGAGCCGATGCGGTGTCCGCTGGGGTTCTCGTGATGGCCCTGGGGGATGGCCTTGCAGGGTTGATCGGCCGCAACGTCGAGTCCCCGAAATGGGTTCTTTTTGGTCAGACCAAATCAAGTGTCGGCACGATGACCATGGCCGTTGTCTCAAGCCTGGTGCTGATCGGCCTGGCGCGATGGTCGGGGGCTGACCTGTCCCTTCCGGCAACCCTTGGCATGGTCGCCATCGCAACCGGGCTGGAACAGCTCAGCTGGGGCGGTCTCGACAACCTCAGCGTTCCCCTCAGCGTTGGAGTGCTGTGGAGTCAACTTGTCGTCTGAGCAAAGGCGTTGATGCTCAGGCGGTGACCGTCTGTTTGCGACTGGCCACGGCCGCGGCCAGATCATCCAACAAAGCTTCGGTGGTCTCGAGGCTGATGCAGGCATCAGTGACGCTCTGGCCATAGGTCAGCTGCGTCAGGTCGGCGTTCAGTTTCTGGTTGCCTTCCACCAGATGGCTCTCAATCATCACGCCCATCACGTGGTTGGAGCCACCTCGCAACTGCTCGGCAACGCTGGCCAGGACGTCCGCCTGTCGGCGGAAGTCTTTGTTGCTGTTGGCATGGCTGCAATCCACCATCAGACGATCCTGCAGACCGGCCTTTCTCAACTCGGCTGCGGACTCCTCCACAGCCTCCAGGTGGTAATTGCTGCCTTGGCTGCCGCCACGCAGCACGAGGTGGCCATAGGGATTACCCGTGGTGCTGACGATCGAGGCATGACCCTCGCGATTGATGCCGAGAAAGTGATGCGGCTTCGCTGCCGCCTGCATGGCATTGATCGCGATGGTGGCGCTGCCATTGGTGCTGTTCTTGTAGCCAATCGGCATCGACAGTCCTGAGGCCATTTCACGGTGGGTCTGACTTTCCGTCGTCCTGGCGCCGATTGCAGTCCAGCTGATCAAATCGGCGATGTACTGCGGAACCACAGGATCGAGCAGTTCCGTTGCAGCAGGCATCCCCTCACGGGAGAGATCCAACAGCAATCCCCGAGCCCGCCGCAGACCGGTATTGATGTCGTAGGAGTTATCGAGGTGAGGATCGTTGATCAACCCCTTCCAGCCGACCGTGGTGCGTGGCTTCTCGAAATACACCCTCATCACCACCTCGAGCTGATCCTTCAAGCGCTCGCGGATCGGAGCCAGGCGCTGGGCATACTCCCGGGCAGCTTTGACGTCATGCACGGAGCAGGGACCCACCACCACCAGCAAGCGCTGATCACGGCCACTGAGGATCTCTTGAATGCGCTGGCGAGCGGATGCAACGGTCTCGAGCGCCGCAGCGTCCATGGGCAACTCCTGATGCAACACAGCAGGGGCCACCAAGGGACGTGTCTCCACCACATGCAAATCGGAGGTGGTGGCCATGGCTGGACGCGAGACTCCGACCAAGGCTACGCACCCCGCTCACTTGCAACAGACACGGTCCGGAAGAATGGTGGTCATCCCTGCACAGAGATCTCAATGCTGAGCGCTTACCGCGAGCTGGCCACCGCCCGGGAAGCCCAGGGCGTTCCCGCTCTTCCGCTCAACGCCGAGCAGACCCAGGGACTGACGGAACTGCTGCAAAACCCTCCCGTCGGCGAGGAGGAATTCCTGCTGCACCTGCTCAGCGAACGGATCCCCCCGGGTGTGGATGAAGCCGCTTACGTGAAGGCCACCTGGCTCAGCGCCGTGGCTCAGGGAAACGCCAAGAGCCCCCTGGTGTCACCACTGGAAGCCACCCGCCTGCTGGGAACGATGGTGGGTGGATACAACGTCGCCGCCCTGATCGAGCTGCTGAAGAACTCCGACGCTGCGCTGGCTGGCTGTGCTGCTGAGGGACTCAGCCGAACGCTGCTCGTCTACGACGCATTCAACGAAGTAATGGATCTGGCAGCGGACAACCGCTTTGCCAAGCAAGTTGTGGACAGCTGGGCCGCTGCCGAGTGGTTCACCTCCAAACCTGAACTAGCCGAAAGCATCATCGTGACGGTGTTCAAGGTCGAAGGCGAAACCAACACGGACGATCTGTCACCGGCCACCCACGCCACCACCCGGCCGGACATCCCCATCCATGCCCTAGCGATGCTCGAGACCCGGGATCCAGAGGGCCTGAAGACCATCGCGACCCTGAAAGAAAAAGGCCATCCCGTGGCCTACGTCGGCGACGTGGTGGGCACCGGCAGCTCGCGCAAGAGCGCCATCAATTCAGTGCTCTGGCACACCGGCAATGACATCCCCCATGTGCCTAACAAACGGGCGGGCGGCGTGATCCTTGGCGGCAAGATCGCCCCGATCTTTTTCAACACCGCTGAAGACTCCGGTGCCCTGCCGATCGAATGCGATGTCAGCGAACTGAACACCGGTGATGTGATCACCATTCGCCCCCACGCCGGCACAATCGAACGGGACGGCAGCGTGGTGAGTCGGTTCGACCTGAAACCCACCACGATCAGCGACGAGGTACGAGCCGGCGGTCGCATCCCCCTGATGATCGGTCGCGCCTTGACCGACAAAGTGCGGGCCAAACTTGGCCTCACCCCTTCGGATCTGTTCATCCGCCCCTCAGCCCCGGCAGACACCGGTAACGGCTTCACCCTGGCGCAAAAAATGGTGGGCAAGGCCTGCGGTCTCGCGGGCGTCCGACCCGGCACCAGCTGCGAACCGCTGATGACCACCGTCGGCTCCCAGGACACCACCGGCCCGATGACGCGGGACGAAATGAAGGAACTGGCCTGCCTGGGCTTCTCCTCCGACCTGGTGATGCAGAGCTTCTGCCACACCGCTGCCTATCCGAAGCCGGTGGATCTGCAGACCCAGAACGAACTGCCCGACTTCTTTGCCCAGCGCGGTGGCGTGGCCCTCCGGCCAGGTGACGGCATCATCCACAGCTGGCTGAACCGGATGCTTCTGCCCGACACCGTCGGCACCGGCGGCGATAGCCACACCCGCTTCCCCCTCGGCATTTCCTTCCCAGGCGGCTCTGGGGTTGTGGCCTTTGCGGCCGCTATCGGCGCCATGCCGCTGGACATGCCGGAATCGGTTCTGGTGCGCTTCAGCGGATCCCTGCAACCGGGCGTCACGCTTCGGGATGTGGTGAATGCCATCCCCTGGGTGGCCATTCAACGAGGACTGCTCACCGTTGAAAAGGCCAACAAGAAAAACCTTTTCAACGGCCGGATCATGGAGATCGAAGGTCTGCCCGACCTGAAGCTGGAACAGGCCTTCGAACTCACCGATGCCAGTGCCGAGCGCTCCTGCGCAGGCTGCACGATCAAGCTCTCGGAAGACACGGTGAGCGAATACCTGCGCAGCAACGTGGCGCTGCTTAAAAACATGATCGCCCGCGGCTACAGCGACGCCCGCACCCTGGCCCGCCGGATCAAGGAGATGGAGGCCTGGCTGGCGAACCCGCAGCTGATGAGCGCTGACGCTGACGCTGAGTACGCGGAAGTGCTGGAGATCAACCTCGACGAGCTCACCGAACCGGTGGTGGCCTGCCCCAACGACCCCGACAACGTGAAGCTGCTCAGCGAGGTGGCTGGTGACCCTGTGCAGGAGGTGTTCATCGGCTCCTGCATGACCAACATCGGCCATTACCGCGCCGCGGCCAAGGTGCTGGAAGGCGCCGGCCAGAACACGGCGCGCCTCTGGGTCTGCCCCCCAACGCGGATGGACGAGGAGACCCTGAAAGAAGAGGGCTACTACGCCACCTTCGAAGCCGCAGGGTCCCGCATGGAGATGCCGGGTTGCTCCCTCTGCATGGGCAACCAGGCCCGCGTGGAGGACAACACCACCGTGTTCTCCACCAGCACCCGCAACTTCAACAACCGCCTGGGCAAAGGTGCTCAGGTTTACCTTGGCAGCGCCGAACTGGCCGCCGTCTGCGCCCAGCTAGGACGCATCCCCACCCCAGACGAATACCGAAGCATTGCAGCCGAGAAGATCGATCCCCTCTCAGACGAGCTCTACCGCTACCTGAACTTCGATCAAATCAGCGGCTTTGAAGACCAGGGGCGCGTGGTCAGCGCTGACGACGAAGCAACCGTTCTGGCTCAGGCCTGATCCCTGATCACCTCATCTGTGCCATCCCTAAGCGAACCCAAACAACGACGCCACCTCCTGGGCTCCAGCCGGAGCATCAGGAGATTGTTGGAACGCCGCTGGCTGGTGGTGGTTTTGGCTCTGGCGCTCACGGGCCTTGGGGCTGCCATCACCGGCCTGCTGTTCACCAGCGGCATCAACCTGCTGCGGAATTGGCGGCTCGACCTGCTCGATGAATTTCCAGCCTGGGTGGTACTACCCGCCCTCGGCGCCATCGGCGGCATGGTCTCGGCCTGGTTGATCACCAACCTGTCTCCGGCCGCTGGCGGAGCCGGGATCACCCATATCATGGGATTCCTGCGCCACCGGTCAGTTCCGATGGGGCTTCGGGTGGGCCTGGTGAAACTGGTGGCCGGCATCATTGCCATTGGCTCGGGTTTCCCCCTGGGCCCGGAAGGCCCCGCCGTTCAGATGGGCGGCTCCGTGGCCTGGCAGATGTCCCGCTGGCTGCGGGCACCGGTGGCCTTTCGCAGGGTGATTGTGGCCGCCGGTGGTGGTGCCGGTATTGCCGCCGTGTTCAGTGCTCCCATCGGTGGATTCATCTATGCGATAGAGGAGCTGCTCCACTCCGCCAGGCCCGTGGTGCTGCTGCTGGTGATCATCACCACCTTCTCGGCCGACACCCTGGCGGATGTGCTCGGCTATCTCGGCCTCAACCCCGGGGGCGGCGGGCTCAACAGCACCATCGGGTTTCAACTGGAGCGGGAGTACACCCCCCTGGTGCGCTTCCTGCCGGTGGATCTGCTGTATCTGGTGGCACTCGGTGTGGTGATCGGTGTGCTGGCGGAGCTTTACACCCGCTATGTGCTCACCATGCAGCGGCAGGGCAACCGTTGGTTTGGGGACCGACTGATCCTGCGCATGACCTTGAGCGGGCTCGTGCTGGGCTGCGTCTATGCAGCCCTACCGGATGCCTTCCATAACCCCAGCGAACTGAAGCACCTGATTGGAGCCGGAAAAGCCGATATCAGCCTGGCCCTCGCCAGCTTTGTGGTGCTCTTCTTCAGCACCGGACTGGCGGCGGGCTCAGGAGCGCCAGGGGGACTGTTCATGCCGATGCTGACGCTGGGAGGGGCCATTGGCTTGGCCGGTGGATCTGGCGTTGAGGCCCTCACCGGCCACGTACCCACCACCTATGTGTTCGCGGGCATGGGCGCCTTCGTTGCAGGCTGTTCTCGCACGCCGATCTCGGCGATGTTCCTGGCCTTTGCCCTCACCAAGGATCTGCTGATCCTCAAACCGATCCTGGTGGCCTGTCTCACCAGCTTCGTGATCGCCCGAATGTTCCACCCCCACTCTATTTACGAACGTCAGATGGGCATGGAACTCGACGCTGAAGATCGGATGGCCATGAAGCTCAACCGCTACAGACGTCCGTTCACGCCGCCAACCCTGCCATCAGGCCCTACAGGAGGCCCCAGCTGAACCAGGAAACGCTGCTGTTCGATCCGGCCACGCCGGAACCCGGAGCCCTGCGCACGGTGCTGGCCTTTCCCAGCACTTACACGGTTGGCATTACCAGCCTTGGTTATCAGATCGTCTGGTCCACCCTGGCAATACGGACCGACGTCGACGTGCGCCGGCTGTTCACTGATCAAGGGGATCCACCCCACCGGCACTGCGATCTGTTTGGGCTTTCTCTGAGCTGGGAACTCGACGGACCAGTCCTGCTCGATCTGCTGGAACAGCAGCGCATCCCGATCTGGAGCCACGCGCGCACCGACGACCATCCGATCGTGTTTGGTGGCGGACCTGTGCTCACAGCCAATCCCGAGCCCCTTGCACCGTTCTTTGATGTAGTGCTGCTGGGCGATGGCGAAGATCTACTGCCCACATTTATCGATGCCCTCCAGAGCGTGAAGGGCCAACCCCGAGCCGAACAACTGCAGCATCTAGCCCGCGTGCCGGGAATCTACGTGCCGGAGCTCCATGCACCCCGCTATGCAGCGGACGGGACCCTCTTGGGAGTGGCACCGGTGGATGCAACTCTTCCAGAACGGGTGGCCAAACAGACGTGGCGCGGCAACAGCCTCAGCCACTCAACGGTGATCACCCCAGAAGCGGCGTGGCCAGACATCCACATGGTGGAAGTGGTGCGCAGCTGCCCGGAACTGTGCCGCTTTTGCCTGGCCAGCTATCTGACCCTGCCGTTTCGAACCCCATCGTTGGATGACGGGCTGATCCCGGCTGTGGAGAAAGGCCTTCAAGCCACCAAACGCCTCGGCCTACTGGGGGCGTCCGTAACCCAACACCCTCAATTCAGCGATCTGCTCCATTGGCTAGCCCAAGACCGCTTCGATGACCTGCGGGTCAGCGTCAGTTCCGTGCGGGCCGCAACGGTCACTCCGAAACTGGCGGCTGTGTTGGCAGGACGAGGCAGCAAATCCCTCACCATCGCGATCGAGAGCGGTAGCGAGCGCATGCGCCGCGTGGTGAACAAAAAACTCAGCGGTGAGGAAATCGAAGCCGCCGCCCGCCATGCCAAGCAAGGAGGCCTCAAGGCCTTGAAGCTCTACGGAATGGTGGGACTCCCCTGTGAAGACAACAATGATGTGGAAAGCACCGCAGCACTTCTGCTGAGCCTTAAGAAAGGCACCCCTGGGCTGCGCTTCACCCTGGGGGTGAGCACATTCGTGCCCAAGGCGCACACCCCGTTCCAGTGGCAAGGGGTACGCCCCGAAGCGGAAAAACGCCTGAAGATGCTGGCGAAACGCCTCAAACCCAAAGGCATTGATCTGCGCCCGGAAAGCTATGGCTGGAGCGTGATTCAAGCCCTGCTGTCTCGAAGCGACCGGCGCCTAGCACCAGTGATCGCAGCGGTGCGGGGCTCCCAGGAAAGCCTGGGGGGTTGGAAGAAAGCCTATCGAGCGGCCCTAGCCGGTGAACTTCCTGAAGCCCGCAGCGCAGGCGTTATCTTGCCGCTGCCTCCCAGTTGGGACAGCGTGGTGCACGACGAGTGGGCCTCTGACGCGGTGTTGCCCTGGGGCCATCTCGATGGTCCCTTGAGTCAGGAGAAGCTGCAGGAACACAGGCAAGAGGCCCTCAGCCTGGGCTGACCGCTGCCGACTCGGTCTGCCGAATCCGACTGCGCAGTCCGGCCATAAGAATCCAACCGGCAATGTTCAAGCGGCTGTCAAAGAAAGGTATATCAGTGCCGTGAAGCACCACCAGCACCAGCACCGCAGCCCACCAGGCGCGATCAAACAAACCCATGCGGTTGTAGCGCAAGGAGACGATCAACAACGCCAGCACCAAACCCACCAGCGCAAGCGCCGCCGGCACCCCACTGCTGACCGCCAGCTCCAGTGGCAGGTTGTGGGAATGGCCATGCCATTTGCCCGTGCGCAAGGGGTACAGCACGGAAAAGGCCGCAGCACCCCAGCCCAGCCATGGCCGTTCAGCGATCAATTGCAAAGCCAAACCCCACTGACTGAGGCGAGTGGAAGCCAGGGCACGCTTTCCCGCATAGCGGCTGTCGCTGAGCCGTGACCACACCGACTCGGGGACCAAAGCCCGGGCGGGGTCCTGGAGAAGCTCCGGGACACCGGGCAACACTGCCAGCAGAACAGGGATCAATCCAAGGGCCAACAGAGGCAACAACCAGGGCCAACTCACCGGTCCAAGCACCAGGGGCACCGCCAGCACCAATGCGCCCCAGCCGTTGCGGGACTCCGTAAGCACGAGAGCCGTCACCAAAGCGACAGCCAGGATCAGCACCACACTCCGACGACGGTGATCGAGTCCGGGTTGCACCAGGGCCGCCAGAATCAATGGCCACACCAGCGCCAACCAGGCCGCGGCGATGTTGGCGTAATCGAACAAACCCGACAGCCGGCCCGCCGGCTCACCTCCAGGAGCCACGAACCAGATCACCAGGCCCCCCAGGGACTGCCAGGGACCCTGCCAACCCAACCACAACTGACCCAAGCCAGTCACCACAACAGGCACCGTGCCCGCCACCATCCAGAGCGCCGCTCGGCGGCGCGCCCCCGCCTCCGCCACATAGGGTTGGAACCCCCAGAACCCCCAAAAGAAAGGCAGCCAATTGGCCAGACCTGCCCAAGCCAGGTCGACACGCAAGGCGCTGAAACAGCCGAGCAACATGAGCGTGCCAGCCAGTAGGAGCGGCCAGTTCCAGCGGTCACGCCAGTAGGCGCATTCACGACGGAGGCTGCCCAGGACCAAGGCCGGCACAAACAGCAGGCTGGCCAGCAACACTGACGAGGGAAGTAACAGCAGTCCGAGCTGAAACAGGCACCAACCCCTGGGGGAAGCGGCGGCCGGACAGTCGCCCCTCAGCAATGTGCACAGACGTGCTGTCATGCGAACACCGCCGTACGCCCTCGGTACACCATCACCTGACGACGCAGATGCAAGCGAAGGGCCCGCGCTAAGGCAAGGCGTTCCGTATCACGGCCCTTGCGGATCAGATCCTCCACTTCGTCCCGATGGCTGACGGGAACGGTGGTTTGCTCAATGATCGGGCCATCATCCAGATCTTCGGTGACGTAGTGGGCTGTAGCACCGATGAGCTTGACCCCACGGTCCCAGGCCCGGTGATACGGCTGAGCGCCCTTGAACGCTGGCAGAAACGAATGGTGAATGTTGATCACCTGGGGGAAACGCTCGAGGAAATCACTGCTCAGCACCTGCATATATTTGGCCAGCACCGCAAGTTCAACCTTGTTCTGTTCCAGCAGCTCCAAGATCTGCTGCTCAGCATCCGCTTTGGTGTCCCGACTGACGGGAATACAAACAAAAGGGATCTCAAATGATGTACATATATATTCCAGATCCGGATGGTTGGCGATAACCAGGGGAACCTGCATTGGCAGCTCTCCGCTTTGAACCCGCCAGAGCAAGTCCTGCAGGCAGTGGCTCTGCTTGCTGGCAAAAATCGCCACACGGGGATGGTCATCTGAGAAGTGAAGCTGCGCTGCGCCACCAAGCCGCTGTCCCAGAGCCTGAGCCGCTTCAGGAAGCACATCCCGTGGAATGCCGAATCCCTGGAGCTGCCACTCAATCCTGCTGAGAAACAACCCAGCTCCCGCATCCGTGTGGTGATCGGCATGGCGAATGCTGCCGCCGTTGGCCGCCACCCAACCCGCCAATTCGCTGACCAGGCCCGGCCGATCGGGGCAGATCATCTGAAGGATGACCGTGGCGTCACTCACAACAACGCTTTGAAAAACAAAATTCTCCCGCGCAGGAGGGGCTGGTTAAAGTCGCTGGAAAATTTCGATCACCATGCTGAAGGCTCTGAGCCGCCTTGCCGCGTTCTGCCTCTGCCTCGCTTTGAGCTTTGGTCTGATGGCCCCGGCTGCTTCCAATGCTGCCGGCATCAGTCCTAACGACCTGGGCGTGATCCGCCGCCAGGCCGCAGCCTTTGAAGACGCAAAGTCCCGTCTTCCTGATCTGGCCAGGCTGGTAAGTGAAAAGGATTGGGTGTTCACCCGCAACCTGCTTCATGGCCCTATGCAGGAAGTGAGCCGGGAAATGCTCTACATCAATCAGCGCCTCGACAAAAGCGACCGCAAGGAAGCCACCAAAGTCGCCCGCTCCTTGAAAGAAGCGCTGGCAGATCTGGATGAAGCGGCACGCCTGCAGGACTTCAGCCGTCTGCAGAAGTCCTACAGCGCCGTGGCTGCCGGATTTGATGCCTATAGCGATCTCATCCCCGCTGAGGCCTTCAACTGAACCGCTCCATTGGAGTGATTGGTGCCGGGGCCATCGGCCTCGGCACCGCCTGGCGTCTGGCCCAGCAAGGGCACGATGTCTCTGTTTACGACCCTCGCCTGAACCAGTCCATTGATCGCGAGGGATCAGCAAATGATTTGGGTGGAACCTCTGCATCCCTCGGGGTGCTGATGGGCAACGTGTTTCGCCGCAGCAGCGGGCGGGGCTGGAGGCTGCGCCGCCGGAGCATGGAGCTCTGGCCGCAATGGATCGAAACGCTGCAGGCTCACCAGCCTGACCTCAGGCTCAATCCGGGCCTGCTTCAAATCGCCGAGGACGAACGAGCGACTGAGTGGATGGAGGCGCTGGCCGCCCAGCGCGTTGACCTGGGCCTGCAGATGGTCACCAGCGCCGACCTGGCAGCGGTCTGGCCGACAGCCAGGCATGGTGGCCTGCACTCGCGCCACGACGGTCGTGTGGATCCACTGCTGCTGCAACTGTCCCTGCGACAGGCGCTGGCAGAGCAAAGCGTGGAGCTGAATGCCACGGCGGTGGTCCATCTAGAGCGCAACGACAACCACTGGCGTGTGCATCGCGCCGATGGAGACAGCTCAGTTCACAACCTTTTGGTGCTCTGCACAGCCCTGAGCTCGAACGTCTTGCTGGAACCGCTGGGTCAGGCCCGACCGATGACACCGGTGTTGGGCCAGGCCCTGTCACTGGAACTGACAATGGGTCCGAGAACGTGGAGCAACTGGCCCTCGGTGCTGGTGGATCAGGGCTTCAACCTGATTCCAACCGCACCCGGGCGATTGCTGCTCGGGGCCACCGTGGAACCGGGCGATCGCGCTTCGGAGGATCCTCTGATCCTGATGCGCAACCTGAATGAGCGGGCACCAGAGTGGCTGCGCTCAGCCACGGTGGTTGGCCATTGGAGTGGCCTGCGAGCCCGGCCCGTGGATCGCCCGGCCCCTCTGCTTGAAGAGCTGGAACCCGGATTGATCCTTGCCAGTGGGCACTATCGCAACGGCGTTCTGCTCACGCCTGGCACCGCAGAGTGGGTCGCCGCTGCCGTTGAGCAGGCATAAAAAAGGGCCCCGCAGGGCCCTAGCGCGGTGGTGAATCAGCCGATCACTTGGTCTCGGTGAATTCCGCGTCAATGACGTCGTCACTGGCATCGCCACCACCGGCGTTGGCACCGGCACCGGCGTCAGCACCAGGCGCACCAGCATCAGCTGCAGCCCCTTCCTGCTGATAGACGGAAGCGCCCACGGTGTAGAGCTCCTGCTGCAGTTCCTCCAGCAGGGTCTTCATCGCGTCGTAGTCGTCCTTCTCGGTGGCTTCCTTGAGCTTGAGGCGCTTCTCCTCCAGCTTCGCCTTGGCGTCGGCATCAACCTTGTCGCCCAGTTCTCCCATCTGCTTTTCAGCCTGGTAAACGAGGGTTTCGGCCTGGTTCTTGAGGTCGATCTTTTCGCGCTTCTCCTTGTCAGCGCTGGCGTTGGCCTCGGCGTCCTTAACCATCTTGTCGACCTCGGAATCCGAGAGGGTCGACGCGCCGGTGATCGAAATGGACTGCTCTTTGCCGCTGCCCTTGTCCTTGGCGGTGACGCTGAGGATGCCGTTGGCGTCGATGTCGAAGGTCACTTCGATCTGAGGCACGCCACGGGGAGCCGGGGGGATGCCATCGAGACGGAAGGTTCCAAGCGACTTGTTATCAGACGCCATCTCGCGCTCACCCTGGAGCACGTGGATTTCCACATTGGTCTGACCATCCACAGCCGTGGAGTAGGTCTCAGTCTTCTTGGTGGGAACAGTGGTGTTACGGGTGATCATCTTGGTCATCACGCCACCGAGGGTCTCCACACCCAGTGAGAGGGGCGTGACGTCGAGCAGAAGGATGTCCTTCACCTCGCCGGCCAGCACACCGCCCTGAATGGCAGCACCGACAGCCACCACCTCATCGGGGTTCACCGTCTGGTTAGGGTCTTTGCCGGTGATGCGCTTCACCAGTTCGAGCACGGCCGGGATGCGGGTGGAACCACCCACCATCACGATTTCGTCGAGCTCGCCGGAGGAGAGCTTGGCGTCCTTGAGAGCCTGCTCCACAGGCATGGCGCAGCGGTCGATCAGCTTGGAGGCCAGTTCCTCGAACTTGGCGCGGGTGAGGGTGAGGTCCAGATGCTTGGGACCCTCAGGCGTGGCCGTGATGAATGGCAGGTTGATCTCGCTCTGGGTGGCGTTGGACAGCTCAACCTTGGCTTTTTCAGCGGCTTCGGTGAGGCGTTGCAGGGCCTGCTTGTCCTGACGCAGATCGATGCCTTCGTTGGATTTGAAGGTCTCGGCCAGGTGATCAACGATCACCTTGTCGAAGTCGTCACCGCCGAGGTGCGTGTCACCAGCGGTGGACAACACCTCGAACACGCCGTCGCCAACTTCCAGGACGGAAACGTCGAAGGTGCCGCCGCCCAGGTCGAAGACAAGAATGCGCTCGTTGCTCTTCTTGTCGAGGCCATAGGCCAGAGCCGCAGCGGTGGGTTCATTGATGATACGCAGCACCTCAAGGCCAGCGATCTTGCCGGCGTCCTTGGTGGCCTGGCGCTGGGAGTCGTTGAAATAGGCCGGAACGGTGATCACCGCTTGGCTGACGGTTTCACCGAGGTACTTACCGGCGTCCTCTGCCAGCTTGCGCAGCACCTGGGCGGAAACCTCTTCAGGCGCAAATTGCTTATCGAGAACCGGGCATTTCACCTTCACGTTGGATCCGGCCTTCTCAACGCCGTAGCTCACCTCTTTCGACTCCTCATTCACCTCATCAACGCGACGGCCGATGAAACGCTTGACGGAATAGAAGGTGTTGTCTGGGTTCATCACCGCCTGACGTTTGGCGATCTGACCCACCAGCTGATCCTGGTTCTTGGTGTAAGCAACCACGGAGGGCGTGGTGCGGAAGCCCTCGGCGTTCGCGATCACGGTGGGCTTGCCGCCCTCCATCACGGAAACACAGCTGTTCGTGGTGCCAAGGTCAATGCCGACAACCTTGCCCATAGGTGCCCACCTCCAGAAATGGTGATTTGAATGGGCTCATCCTCCACAGCAGACCCGGTGACAGGCGAGGTGTGGTTCCCGAACAGGCAGGCTGGTGGAGCGATCCGGCCCTGGCAATGATGAACGGCGGCACCAGCCTTGTGGGCCTGCTTGGCAATCCAGTGCGCCACTCGCTTTCGCCGGTGATGCAGAACGCCGCCCTCGAAAGCATGGGGCTCAACTGGCGCTACCTGGCCCTGCCCTGCACAAGCGAAGGCCTTGATCAAGCGTTGAACGGTCTAAGGGCCGTTGGCTGCCAGGGCCTCAACGTCACCATCCCCCACAAACAAGCCATCGCCGAGCTCTGCGAAGAGCTGAGCCCGCTAGCGAAACGGCTCGGTGCCGTCAACACCCTGATTCCGGGAGCGGGCGGTGGCTGGTTCGGCACCAACACCGACGTGGAGGGCTTTCTGACACCCCTCGGTGCCAACGACACCTGGGCAGGACTCCACGCCGTAGTGATCGGCTGCGGCGGATCAGCTCGAGCTGTGGTCGCCGGTCTGCAGACCCTGGACCTCAGCAGCATCACCGTAGTGGGACGGCGAAGCGAGGCACTGCAAGCCTTCATCACTGATCTGCAGCAGAGCCACGCCCCCCTGACAGCCTGTCTCAACAACGCTGTTCAGCTCAACGAGAGCGTGGCTCAAGCGGCTCTCGTGGTGAACACCACCCCGGTGGGCATGGCCCAGCACGGTGACCCCGAGGCGATGCCACTGGGGGCAGAGCTCTGGACAGACCTGAACGAAGACACGGTGTTGTACGACCTGATCTACACACCAAGGCCCACCAACTGGCTCGCCGCTGGGCAACAACGGGGCCACCGCTGCATCGATGGTCTCGAGATGCTGGTGCAGCAAGGCGCTGCCTCACTACGGCTGTGGAGTGGACGTAACGACGTTCCTGTCGCGGCGATGCGCAGCGCCGCCGCCACTGCTCTTGCGACCTAAGGTCCCAACAATCCCTAGCTCCAACGTGCAGATTCCTCTCTGGCAGCGGCTGCTTGCACCGCTGGTGTACCTGCTCCCCTGGAGTGACGCCATTCCCTTTGGCCTCGGGGCTGACGGCGTGTTCAACCAGATCCCGTTGCTGAGACTGCTGATCGTTCCCGTGGTACCGCTGATCCAATTGAATCGGGGGGTTCCCTTCGGTGGCCTGCTGCTGTTCTTCGTGCTGTTTCTGGCGGTGGTGCGGAATCCGGCAGTTCCCTACTTCGTACGCTTCAACACCCTGCAGGCCCTGCTCACCGACATCGTGATCGTTGTGCTGAGCTTCGCTTTTGGGATCCTTCTCCAACCCATGGCCGGAGGCAGCCTACTGCTGAGCACCCTGTCCAGCACGGTCGTGGTGGCTGTGCTGGCGATCCTTCTGTTCGCCTTAGTGGAGTGCTGGCGCGGACGCGAACCCGATCTGCCTGGCATCAGCCAAGCCGTACGCATGCAGCTCTACTGAAGCTTTGGGGGCACGCCAGGAGATAAGGTGTTGGATCCGTCGCTCACTCCGGTGAGCCTGATGCCCCTTCGGTGCTGCCCATGACGCACGATCCGTATTACGAAACCATGTACATCCTTCGTCCGGACATTCCGGAGGAGGAGGTTGAAAGCCATCTCAACAAGTACCGCGACATGCTCGTGGAAGCTGGTGCCGACGTGCTGGACAACCAGATGCGTGGCAAGCGCCGTCTGGCCTATCCGATTGCTAAGCACAAGGAAGGCATCTACGTGCAACTGAGCCACAACGGCGATGGCCAGCACGTTGCTGTTCTGGAGAAGGCGATGCGCCTCAGTGAGGACGTGATCCGCTATCTGACCGTGAAGCAGGAAGGTCCCCTTCCAGCACCTCGGGTGATGCCGGGCAGCGAAGCTGCTCAACAGCAACAAGCCGAAGCCGCTGCATCAGCTGACTGATCAGCATTGTTGGATTCGTGGGTGGGCGATACCGTCCGCCCATTGATTCGAAAACGACCACTCTGCTAACTGAACCTGTCTGGAACGAGCGTCATGGCGACGCTGAAGTCACTCGGTTGCTGAAACAAAGAATTTCAGAGCTCGAGGTCGAGATCGAGGCCTACAACGAGCTTTTGGCCGAACTACCGGACGTCTTTGAACGACGTTTCCAACAGCGGCTTGATCCGTTGATAGAGCGTTATCAACCGCTGGCTGAACAGGTTGATCAAGACCAAATCGAATGGCCTCAGCAAGCCCTGCCTGGAAGCTCAGAACCGGACAACATTGTGCGTTGTCTGGTTCTGAGGCTCCTCAACTTCCTGCAGAAGCGCCAGCGCTCAGCTTGAACGGCGCTGGGATGCTGACCAGAGCCGAGTCGGCAGACCCCAAACGTAGATAAAGCCCTCTGCAGCTTGGTGATCGAACTGATCCTCACTTCCATAGGAAGCCATTTCGGGGACATAAAGGCTGCTGTCTGCTGAGCCGCGGCCGGTAACCGTGGCCGTTCCTTTGTGCAGCCGGAGACGAACGACACCATTGACAGTGGTCTGGGTGCGGTCCATGAAGCCGTCCAGAGCATCTTTGAGGGGGCCAAACCAAAGGCCCTGGTAGACGAGGTCGGCCCACTGCATTTCCAACTGCCGCTTGCTGCGCAACACATCGGCGGCCAGCGTCAGGCTTTCCAGTTCCTGGTGGGCCTGGATCAACAGCAAAAGGCCGGGCGTTTCGTAGATCTCCCGGGATTTGATGCCCACCACCCGGTTCTCGATCATGTCGAGACGCCCAATGCCATGGGTCCCCGCCAGACGGTTGGCTTCACGGATTAAGGCCACCGGATCCAGCTGCTGACCGTTGATCGCCACAGGATTGCCTGCTTCAAAAGCAATCTCGATCTGTTCGGCGCCATCCGGAGCAGCCTCCACCGATCGCGTCATCGCAAACACCTCCTCCGGCGGAGCCACCATCGGGTCTTCAAGTGGTCCGGCCTCAATGCTGCGGCCCAGCAGATTGAGATCGATCGAATAGGGCGACTTCTTGCTTACCGGTGCGGGCAGACCAAAGCGTTCGCCGTAGGCGATGGTCTCCTCACGGCTCATGCCCCACTCGCGGGCTGGGGTGAGCACCTTGAGGTCCGGTGCCAATGCAGCGATAGCCACATCGAAACGCACCTGATCATTGCCTTTGCCTGTGCATCCATGGGCGACAGCATCGGCACCCACTTCCCGGGCCACCTCAACCAGGCGCTTCGCGATCAGAGGCCTCGCCAGGGCCGTGGAGAGGGGGTAACGGCCTTCGTAGAGGGCATTGGCACGAATCGCCGGAAAGGCGAAATCCTTGATGAAGGGCTCGATCAGATCTCCCACCAGCGACTGACTGGCACCGGCATCCAGCGCTTTTTGACGAATCGGCTCCAGCTCATCGCCCTGGCCGAGATCAGCGGCAAAGGTGATCACTTCATCAACACCCCATTCCTGCTTGAGGTAAGGGATGCAGACACTGGTATCCACTCCCCCGGAATAGGCGAGTACCACCTTCTTGGCGCGGCCCATCAATGGGTCTCCTGATCACAATCGTCTGATTCTCTCGTCTCGCCGGCCGCCACGTGTGGAGAAGCCACAAGCACCCATGCAGCCAACGCCGCAGCAGGGAAAAAGACCAGCAGCAGCGCCAGGGTCCAAGAGGTCTGCAACGGTTCAGGCCGCTGCAAACCCCACCAGTGCAGACCAGCACTGATGATCAGGGCCAGACCCCACAGAAGAACGAGCAGCGCAGATTTGTTCAGTGGCGGATCAAAAACAGCACATGGTCTATCTTGGTTGATTGGCCCGCGTCCCTCCCTGCATGAGCGCTCTGGTTGATTTAAACGCCCTGGACAGCGTCAACCCGTCCCTCACCCGCTACGGGCGCCGCGACCCTGCACCCGTGCTGCCCCTGCGTGAGGAGCCTGACCTCCTGTCCTGGCTGGAAACCAGCGGCCGTCTCGTTGCCGACGAAGAATCCGGTTCACCCGAAGTGAGCACCGTTGAAGAGGAGGAACTCTCCGCACTCATGGGTGAGAAGGAGGATTACAACAAGGATGACGAGCAAAACGAGGAGCAGTGGGAGGACTGACGTCCCCCAAGCACTGATTGGTCGCTACTGAGCGACTCACCTAGGGTCCCAGCGATCAGTCCAGTGCAACTTTGCAATCCACGGATTCGAACCACCGTCCTTGGTGGGAGAACGGCTCATTGAGTGCCAGCTTGCTGATGCTGGTCGTCTTGATGACTTGCTTTGCAGCAGACAAATGGATCACCAATGCGCAACTGAGCCTGCCCCTCTTGATTTCAGCGGTCATCGCAACAGCCTCTGCAGCCTTGGGCATTCCCCTTCTGCGTCGCTTGAAGATGGGGCAGTTCATCCGTGAGGAAGGCCCCAAAGCCCATCAGAGCAAAGCGGGAACGCCAACGATGGGGGGCCTTCTGGTTGTTCCCGTCGGGGTCATTCTCGGGAGCCTGATCACACGGGACGCTGTGGCGTCACAACAACTGCTCAGCCTGGCAGCCCTGACCCTGACGTTCATGCTGATCGGCGGCATCGATGACTGGAGCAGCCTCACCAAACACACCAATGCTGGCCTTACGGCACGAGGAAAATTGCTGCTGCAAGCCATGGCAGCCGCAGCCTTTCTAGCCATCGCTGCCTGGCAGGGCTGGATCAGCAGCAGCATTGCCCTGCCCTTTGGCCTTGAACTGCCCTTAGGGCTTCTGATCTGGCCGCTGGGCCTGTTTGTCGTTCTGGCGGAGAGCAACGCCACCAACCTCACCGATGGCCTGGATGGCTTGGCCAGCGGTTGCGGAGCACTGGTGTTTACCGGTCTGGGACTTCAACTGATGCTCCGAGGAGACAACGGAGATCCCGCCTTGGCTGGCTTCTGCATGACCATGGCCGGAGCATGGCTTGGGTTTCTGGTGCACAACCGAAACCCTGCTCGGGCCTTCATGGGCGACACGGGATCCCTGGCGATGGGAGCCGCCCTCAGCGGTTTGGCTCTGTTGTCCAACAGCCTCTGGCCCCTGCTGGTGATGGGAGGCGTCTTCGTCGCGGAATCCCTCTCCGTGATCATCCAGGTCTGGGTGTTCAAAACCACAAAAGGCCCTGATGGTCAGGGGCGACGCGTGTTCCGCATGGCGCCACTGCATCACCATTTTGAGCTGGGAGGCACTGATGAACGAAGCGTGGTGCCTGCGTTCTGGCTGGTCACAGCAGGGCTTGTGCTCCTCGGACTGGTGCTGCGTCCCTGAGAGTCGATTTTTTGATCCAATCCTGAGGACAATCATTGAAGTGAGCTGAAGGATTCAGTTGCTTCAGATCGCCAATGAGATTGAACTTGGTTTCGTACCGAACAAAATCAATACTTCTGAGAAAGATTGATCCTTATGTAGAAAAAATAACTGACGGTTTCAAGGTTTTTGAGTGACCACAACACAGTGTCTCTATGAAGGGAGGCCTGAACGACATAGCCGGTACTTAGGGGATTGTTGATATCCAGAACGAACGCTTCGCACCGCTCATATCCCTTAAAGTCCCTTTTTGGGTTTGCAATGCAGGATGACCTACTTCACCTGGCGTGAATCCGGTCTCACCGCTGACTGCTCAAGCCTCGAAGCGATGGCTGCCCGCTTTGAGGAATCGGCCAGTTTGATGCGACGCATGTCGAGCGAAGGGTTCCAACTTGAGCGCCATGGAATGGAGCAGCGCATAACGCATCCCGATCCCACAGTGTTTGAAGCCTGGGGTTTCGTCAGCGAAGAATCACCGGTCCGCCAACTCACGTTGATCCCCGATCTTCAGAACTAATGGACAACCTGCTTGCCAAAACCGCTGAGCTGCTCGCCAACGCCGCTGCGGATCCTGACCGGGTTCTGCGGTGGGTGCTGATCTATTTCGGTGTGTCGTCGCTTGGATTCATGGGCGTGTGGCTGATCGGCGAAGTGCGCCGTCAGAGCAGCACCGATTCGAACTGAGCCCTCAGCGGCTCGCTTCCACCGAGCGCTGACGCCATTGAGGCGATTGCTCCATCGATTTCAGCTGGTTTGGGCCACTGCCTCGACGGTCTGGCGACGGTTCGAAGGCAAATCAACCGCAGCTCATGCGCAGAGCACTTCTGTTCACCGGTGCCAGCCTGGAGATCGCCGCTGCTGGCCTCCCCAGCTTCGCCGCTCCCAAGCAAACCGCCCGCACCGTCGCCCGAAACACTGACTCGATTGAGAACGCATACTTCATCTAGCGGGACATCGGGCGCTGCACCCCAGGCTGCGGAAAATCTCAGGACTTGCGTTGATTGATGATGCAGGCAGGCCGTTCGAGGATCACCATGCCGTCGTTTCCACGCATCGTGATGCTGCTGGGCAGCGGGGAACTGGGCAAGGAGGTGGCCATTGCTGCCCAACGGCTTGGCTGCCGAGTGATCGCCTGTGATCGCTATGCCGCTGCCCCGGCCATGCAGATCGCTGACGTGGCCGAAGTGCTGCCGATGACCGATGCCGATGCTTTGCTGGAGGTGGTCAGGCACCACCAACCCGACGTGGTGATCCCGGAGATCGAAGCACTCGCCGTCCATGCCCTGGCGGAACTCGAACAGGAAGGGATCACCGTGATTCCAACGGCCCGCGCGACGGCCGTCACGATGAACCGAGACCGCATCCGCGACCTTGCGGCCGATGAACTCGGTCTCCGCACCGCCCGGTTCGCCTATGCCGCCAGTGCAGAGGAACTCACAGCGGTAGCGGAACCTCTGGGTTGGCCCGTCGTGGTGAAACCGGTGATGAGTTCCTCCGGCAAAGGCCAGAGCGTTGTGACCTGTGCAGACGATCTGCCCAAGGCCTGGGAGGCCGCCATGGCCGGCGCACGGGGCACCTCAACCCAGGTGATCGTGGAGGAATTTCTCCATTTCGATCTGGAGATCACCCTGCTCACCATCCGTCAGCGCAATGGCGAAACCCTTTTCTGTGCACCGATCGGCCACGAACAGGAAGGTGGGGACTATCAATGCAGCTGGCAGCCGGCTCAACTCACTGATCAACAACTGCGCCAGGCCCAGGCCATGGCCAAAACCGTCACCAACAACCTGGGCGGTGCCGGCCTATTCGGGGTGGAATTTTTCCTCTGTGGTGATGAGGTGATTTTTTCCGAACTGTCGCCACGGCCGCACGACACAGGCCTGGTGACCCTGATCAGCCAGAACCTGAGCGAGTTCGAACTGCACCTTCGGGCTGTTCTCGGTCTACCGATCCCCACCATCACGGCAGCTGATGCCGCTGCCAGCCGCGTGATCCTGGCCCAAACGAACATGGACTCCGTCGCTTTTAAAGGAGTCGAAAAAGCGCTCACGGAAGCTGACACCCAATTGCTGCTGTTCGGAAAGCCCACAGCCCGCCCCGGTCGGCGCATGGGTGTAGCCCTGGCAAGGGGAGGAGATCGGAAGGAAGCACAAGCGAAGGCCGACAGGGCAGCCGCCTGTGTGACCGTGATTCCAGGATCATCGGCTGCCTGAAAACCGGTAATGGGTTAACCCATCCAGCACGGCTCCAACACTGGGGCGCTTCGAGACGTACACCCGCTGCTGGGTCCGTTGGCCCAACAGGCAGGGATCGTGATCAGCAGGAACCACCGTGGCGGGCAAACCATCCAGCAACTCTCCATCTCCCTGCTGACTGGCCACCACTAGAACCTGCTGCAGGGGGAGCTGCCAAGACTGGGCCAAAAAACGGATGGCCTCACTGCGGGACGCGCGCTGGGGAAGAACATCCAGGAACCAATGGCAACGAAGCTGAGGTTCCGCCTGCAGGCCATGGCGGCGCAGGCACTGACGAGCCAAACCAATCAGACCGCGGTTGGAAGCACGCAACAGGTAGCTGACCTTGAAGGGACTCTGGTGATCCGGGTCCTGAAGCTGAAGGTGTTCCTGGAGTTGACCCATCGCTGCGAGAACAGCCTCACGATCCCAGGCTTGGCTGATGCGCTTCGCCCACACGGGATCTTCCGCGCGATCCGAGCTGTGGTGAATCTCGGTTCCAGCACGGCAGATCCAGGCCTTGGGGTCGGGAAGATGCAACTCCTGGTAGCGCTGACGCGCCTGATCCAGCGACCGCCCCGTGAGAATCACCAAGCCTGTCGAAGCGGCGAAGGGTTCGGAGTGAAGCCGATCGCGCAGATGCGCCAGGGAGCGTTCCTCCGGCAGCTCCAAGCAGCTGTCGAGATCCAGCGCCAACAACCTCGAGACGGGGCTGGGCCGCCGCACCACTGACATTCCACGCACAGGTGACACGCGGACTTTCTGCTGCATCAGGGCGAGGTACTGACACACATGGGCATCCCAGCTGAAGTGCCTACTGATGGCCTCAACCCCGTTGTCACTCCAACGGCGCCAACGGGAGCGATCACTGCCGGCCAATTCCAGAGCCTCCTGAAGTGCTCCAGGATCGGTGACGTCCGCCAGAAGACCGTTGTCGCAACGGTGTTGGATGTCCCGTGGACCGCCATCGTCGGTGGCCACCATCGGCAAACCACAGGCCGCGGCCTCCAGAAGGGTGAGTCCGAAGGGTTCGGTCAACGCCGGGTTCACAAACAGCCCCCCACGACGCGCCGCCCAGCGATAAAGGGCAGGAATCTGGGCACGGCTGTGTTGTTTTGGATAGGCCACCTGCCCATAGAGATCAAAGCGATCCACCAGATCGAACACCTGCTGAAGCACATCGCGCTGCTGCTTCTCGAGCTCACGCGGGTCATCCCGACAGCCCAGCACAAGCACCAGGTTGTGACGCTGCCGCAGCACCGGCGACTGACCAAAGGCTTCCACCAGAGCGGGAATGTTCTTGCGCCGCACCGCACGGGAAATCGCCAGCAGCGGCGGACGATCCGGCTCCCTGAGGAAAGGCTGCAACAGGCTTTGCAACGCGGAGCATTCCTGCGATGAACCGTGGGGATGGAACCGGGAAGCATCAACGCCAGGGGGCACCACCGCCGCCTGATCCGCCTGAAAGTGACCGTAGCGGCGGTACTGCTGATCCGCCTCCTGACGGGTGCTGGTGATCACCAGATCCGCCTGGGCCAGAGCACGCTCTTCGGCATCAATGCGCCGGCTGATGGCATAGGTCTGCTCAAGTTGAGAGCGATCCAAGCCACCGGCCAAGAGACGTCGCTGTTTCTCCCGACCAAGGGAATGACCCGTAAAAACAAGGGGAATCCCCAACCGCTGACTGACGAGAGCACCCACCAGACCGGCATCGGCGTAATGGGCATGAATCCAATCGACCCTCTGGCCGGGCTGGCTCAGATGTTCCACCAGCTGATCAGCCAGCTCCTCGAGATGGGGCCAAAGCAACTCCTTCCGCAGATACCGCTTGGGACCAAAGGGAAAGCGCAGGATGCGGGCCCCTGGAGCAATGGCTTCGACCCGTTGGCTGTAATCGAGATCGACCCGACGGTCCTGAATCAGCCGGGTGACCACATCAACCTGCTCAACCTCTGCCCGCTGCGCCAGGCTGCGCACGAGCTCCAGCACATACAACGTCTGACCACCGGTATCAGCATCCCGCCCCAGTTCGAGCTCATGGGAACGAAACAGACCGTGAAGGTGCAGATGCAACAACCGGATCCCCATTCGCTCCACTCACAAACAACAACGGGACGCAGATTCGGTGCCGTTGTTTTTTCTTTAGAGGCGGAAGAAGGGGTAAAAAATGAAAAAAACCTTAGAAGAGCTGCAAATCAAACCGAGCAAGAAAGCCGAGTTGTGTTGTCGTGCAATGGATCTGAGCCGTAGGGACAACAGTCATAGCCTCGGCTTGTTGTAACAAGCCAGCAACGTCAGAGGCGGGCGCTTACATCGACAAGGCTGCCCCGCTCATCACCCCAACCACCCCCCGGAGAAGGTGACGACGCCATCCAACTCGAGCTGCTCGTTAATCCAGCCAAGGATGACCGGCCCAACCTGTGCCGGGGACGGCTCACCGCGAAAACTGCGAAGACTGAAGTGGTCTGCCCCCTGCACCAACACCAAGCGGTGACCCAAGCGCACGGCTTTGCTCTCACGCATCGGAGCGATCGCTTCCGGACCCGAAGGCACCACCCAGTCGCGGGTACCGCTGATCAACAACAACTTGGCTGGAAGCCTCTCCAGGCGACTGCCGTCGAACAACAGACGCAAGGGAGGGCTAACGGCCACAACAGACTTGACCCTCTGGTCAGCAACAGCAGCTTGGTTCACCCCCGAGAGCCAACTGCATTGGAGCACCCAGCTGATGTTGCGCTCCGGATCCTTGAGGTCGTTGCAACGGGATTTGAGTTGTCGATCAGTGGGGATACCACCGGCCAATTGGAGCGTGGTGGTGGCTCCCCAGGAGTGACCCACCACCGCAACGGCATCGGTGTTCAACCTGGCCCCAGACAGAACACGCCCTGCACTGATGGCGTCCAACAAAGCGGACACATCGAGAGGCCGAAGCCGCAACTCTTCGGGCCCAGGCGGCGGCGCATCGCCAGCAAGCATCGCCTTCTGCTGATTGAAATCACTGCCGGGGTGGTCTGGCAGCAGCACGGTGTAGCCATGGGCAGCAAGCACCTCACCCCAACCTTCAAAGGATTCCGGATCGTCCCAAAGCCCGTGGGACATCACGACCAAACGTCCGTTGGCTGGCGCTGCAGGCTGAAGCGTCAAAACCCGCAAAGGTTTGGGCCGATGGGGCACGGACACCTGAACAACCTCACGGGACCAACCGGAGCGCAGTGGCCCCCGCAGAGCGGCCGTCACGGACGCAGCCTCAAGGGAACGAGCGAGGGCAACCCCCTCCTCAAGATTGGTTTTAAGCCGGTTGGCCACCTCAGCGAGGCGTGATAAATCGATCGACGCCTGCTCTCCTGGCAACTCCCTCAAAAAGCCAAGAATGTTGGGTTGCCCCCTGCGTTCAGCACGAATCAAGGCTTCGGTCAGCATCCTCCCGTTGTCATCCAGCTCAACACCCTCAAGAGACACAACCTGCGTCGCCGCATGGAGGGCCTGCTCCAGTAGCGGCTGACCGGTCGATCCCTCCAGCAATGCCTTGATCTCCAGGGGCAGCGGCGTAAGGAACACCTGGCGCAGCAGCGGCAACAAGTTGCCACCACTGGCCAGTTCCAGTTCCTGCAGATCCGGACTGGCCTGAATCAATTGTTCAGCCGACTCACCGTCAGCAAAGTTGATCGTGATCTCCGTCTCCAGAAACGGCAGACGCAACACGAACCGCTCCAAGGCTGAAGCAGGACCCCCACCAAGCGCCAGTGACATGCCAAAAGCCAGGGCCCCCAGATGGGTGCGAAGTCGGGCCATCAAGCCGCCAGGGAAACGGGGAGTTCTGGTGGATGCTGCTCCAAAACTCGAGCCAGGTAGCAGCCGGTGTGGCTGGTGGGGTGCTGGGCGACCTCTTCTGGAGTGCCGGTGACCAGGATCTCGCCACCCTTGTCACCACCTTCGGGGCCGAGATCAATAATCCAGTCGCTGCAACGGATCACGTCAAGATTGTGCTCGATGCAGATGATCGAGTTGCCCTTGTCCACCAACCGCTGCATCACATCCATCAGCTTGTGCACGTCGTAGAAGCTGAGGCCGGTCGTGGGCTCATCAATCAGATAAAGGGTCTTGCCGGTGGCCCGCCGTGACAGCTCCGTCGCCAGCTTCACCCGCTGGGCCTCACCCCCCGAGAGGGTTGGCGCCGGCTGGCCGAGCTTGACGTAGCCGAGGCCCACATCCACCAAGGTGCGCAAACGATCTGCCGCCTGAGGAATCGCATCAAACACCTCAGCGGCCTGCTCCACCGTCATTTGCAGCACATCCGCGATGGTGTGGCCCTTGTATTTCACCTGCAGGGTTTCTCTGTTGAACCGAGCGCCCTTGCAGACGTCGCACTGGACGTACACATCCGGAAGGAAGTTCATCTCAATCACGTTCACGCCCTGACCACGGCAGGCCTCACAGCGGCCACCCTTCACGTTGAAGCTGAACTGACCCACCTGGTAACCGCGGGCCTTGGCCTCCACCGTGGCGGCGAACACCTGACGGATCGGATCAAAGGCACCGGTGTAGGTAGCTGGATTGGAGCGGGGCGTGCGTCCAATCGGGCTCTGGTCGATCACGATCACCTTGTCGATCGACTTCAACCCCCGGAGCTCCCCAAGACCCTGCGGAAAGGGCACCTTCAGACCCAGTCCGTTCTCCAGGGCGGGATGCAGAAGCTCATTCACCAGGGTGCTCTTGCCGCTGCCACTCACCCCGGTGACGGACACCAGCCGGCCCAAGGGGAATTCAACCGAAACGTTCTTGAGGTTGTTGCGGTTGCAATCGATCAACTTGAGTGAGCGCGAACCGCTCTGGCGGCGTTCGGCCGGCGTTGGAATCGACCGACGGCCACTCAGGTAGGCGCCGGTGAGGGATTCGCTGCTGGCCACCAGGTCATCGAAACTTCCCTCCGCAACGATGTGGCCCCCATGGACCCCCGCACCAGGGCCGATGTCCACCACGTGATCAGCAGCACGAATGGTGTCTTCATCGTGTTCCACCACCACCAGAGTGTTTCCGAGATCCCTGAGCCGTACCAGGGTGTTCAGGAGACGGTCATTGTCCCGCTGATGCAGGCCGATGCTCGGCTCATCCAGCACATACAGCACGCCGGTGAGACCAGCACCGATCTGGGTCGCCAGGCGGATGCGCTGAGCTTCACCACCGGAGAGCGTCATCGCCGGTCGATCCAGGCTCAGGTAGTCGAGACCAACATCGAGCAGGAATTTCAAACGCAGGCGGATTTCCCTGAGCACCAGATCACCGATCTGGATCTGACGGGCATTCAGCAAGGGCTCTGAGCCCTCATGTGCGCCCACACCCATCAGTTTTTCGATCCTTTCCAGGGTCTGACCGACGCTGACGGCCGTGAGTTCTGGAATCCGGTACGGCCCCACCTTCACTGCCAGGGCTTCGGGGCGGAGCCGCTTACCGCCACAGGCTTCACAGGGAACCAGCTCGAGATACTTCTCCAACTTCTGGCGCTGGGCTTCACCGCTGGCATCGCGGAGCTGCCGCTCCAGGATCGGGAGAATTCCCTCGAAGGGTCGGGTGTATCCGCCTTTGCCTTTGCGGTAACGGCTGTCTGCCTGGATCAGAATCGGTTCGCGGCTTCCGTTGAGCAGCACATCCCGCTGTTCATCCGTGAGCTCATTCCATGGGGTCTTGATCTCGAAGCCGAAGGCCTCACCCACCGAATACAGCAAGGAGAAGTAATAGCTGTTGTCTTTCTCGGCCCAGGGAGCGACCGCGGAGTACACCGGCTGAGTTGGGTCCGGAATCACCCGGTCCACGGTGAATTTGCGCAGATGGCCAATGCCATGGCAGGCCTCACAAGCGCCATAGGGGCTGTTGAACGAAAACAGCCGCGGAGACAGCTCCTCCATCACGGCGCCGTGAACAGGGCAGGCGAAGTTCTCGGAGTAGAGACGCTCCCGCTCAACCCCAACGGGAAGCTCCTCCCCTTTCTTGGGCACCACCTCCACCAATGCCAGACCATCGCCGCGTTTGAGGGCCGTGCGCAATGAATCGGTCAGCCGTTCTTGAATCCCCTCACGGGCCACAAGACGATCGACCACCACCTCAATGTTGTGGCTGTGGTTCTTGTCGAGCTCAATGTTGTCGGCCAGCTCGCGCACCTCACCGTTGATGCGCACCCGGGCGAAACCTTCAGCCGCCAAACCACTGATCAACTTGGTGTGGGTACCCTTTTTTCCGCGCACCACCGGCGCCAACAGCTGATAGCGGGTTCCCTCCGGCAACAGCAGGATCTGATCGACCATTTCGTCGATGCTCTGCGGCTTGATCGAACGGCCACACTTGGGGCAGTGGGGCTCTCCGGCGCGGCCGAATAGCAGACGGAGATAGTCCTGAATCTCCGTGACCGTGCCCACCGTGGAACGGGGGTTGTGACTGGTGGATTTCTGATCAATCGAAATCGCCGGAGACAGACCCTCGATGGCGTCGACATCGGGCTTGTCCACCTGACCCAGAAACTGGCGGGCATAGGCCGAAAGACTTTCGACGTAGCGGCGCTGTCCCTCCGCAAAGATCGTGTCGAATGCAAGTGAACTCTTGCCGCTGCCACTCACCCCGGTGAACACCACCAGCTTGTTGCGGGGAATGGTGACATCGACGTTCTTGAGGTTGTGCTGCCGCGCACCCCTCACTCGAATCACATCGTCCTGAGTCGCCAGCGGGCCAGCTGAGTCAGCGATCTTGGCAGCAGCTCGCGCCATCAGGACCCGTTGGAAAGCTCAAGAGCTTAGGAAGAACCGAAGCCTTCAAGCTGTTCGCTGGTCCAGCAGGCTTGCTGCATAGGCATCAGCCTGATCGCCACCAGCGAGGTCTGCCAGCTCGTGGCGGCGTTCCTGAGTGTCCCGCAGTCGGGACACTCGCGAGTGAGTTACACCGTCTTCCACATGCTTGCTCACCCGGAAATGGTGGTCAGCAACGGCTGCCACAAGCGGTTGGTGGGTGACGCAGAAGACCTGACGCTGACGGGCCAGGGTCTGAAGCAGATCGGCCATCGCTCCACTGACGCGTCCGCTGACGCCGGCATCAATCTCATCAAACAGCAGCGTGCTGGAGCCATCCACCGCGGCAACGGTGGTCTTGAGCGCGAGCAGAAAACGGGACATCTCACCTCCGGACGCCACCTCCGTTAGCGGTGCCATCGGTTGGCCGGGATTGGCGGAGAACAAGAATTGAACAGCTTCCGCCCCATGCTCAGCCGGATCACAGGGGGTGAGATCCACCTTGAAACGCACGTTAGCCAGGCCCATGGGTGGCAACAGCTTCAGCAGCGAAGCCTCTAATGCCTCCGCCGCCTTGGACCGCTCGCGACGCAGGGCCGCATTGGCCTGATCACGCGTCTGGCGACGGTCGGTCTCGGCCTGTTGCAGGCGGGCGAGATCCGCCGCGAAGCCTTCCGATCCCAAACGATGAAGCAGCTCGTCGCGACGCTGAATCAAACCGGCCAGATCAAGGCCGTAACGGCGCTGGAGCCGTTTTAAGACCGACAGACGGTCCTGAATCCACTCCAGCTGGTCTGGATCACTCTCGAGCGCCAGACCGTATTGATCGAGGGAGCGCAACAAACCGTCCACACATGCTTCAAGATCCAGCGCCTGATCACGGAGGGGCTCAAGCGAACCATCCAGCTGCGCCATGGCCTGCAGCTCCTGTATGCACGCCGCAAAATGATCCTGGAGGGAAGGCGCCTGATCCACACCGTCGCGGAGACGCCCAAACAGCAAGGCCAAACCCTCGAGCAGCCTCACGCCATGGACGAGACGGTCTTGATCCTGTTCCAGCCGCGGCTGCTCGTCGGGGTCGTCAAGATCAGCAGCTTGCAGCTGCTCCAACTGCTCTTCCTGTTCAGCCTGCTCTTGTTCGGAGCGCTGCTGCTCCTGCTCAAGTGCCGTCAGGGCATCTGCAGCCTGGCGCCATTCGGTCCAGGCATCAGCCACCTGAACTTTGAGCTCAGCCAATGCAGATCCACCGAGACGGTCAAGCCAGAGCCGTTGCTGCCCCGCCCGCGACAACAACTGGGTCTGTCCCTGAACCGTGAGATCAATCAACAGCGGCCTGAGCTCAAGCAACTGCTGACGGTTCACCGTGCTGCCATTCAGGCGGCAGCGACTGGAATAACGATCACCCTCCTGCCGTTTCCATTCCCGGCTGATCAGAAGCTCCTCTTCGGGATCAAACTCCGCCGCGATCAACCACTGCTCCAGGGCTGGGTTGAGTTGAAATGCAGCCTCGATCCTGGCTCGATCCGAACCCGTCCGCAGCAGACGAACACCGCTTGAACCCTGTGCTCCACCCAGCACCGCATCGAGAGCATCAAGAAGGATCGATTTACCGGCGCCGGTCTCACCGGTGAGCACCGTGAAACCCGAGCTGAACTCCAGTTCAAGACTCTCAATCAGAGCGATGTTCTGCAGCAGCAGACCGGTGAGCACGTCCAGCCCTGTGATGATGCCGACCGTAGCGGCAGCTCGGTTCGTTTAGAAGGGGTGTCGGACATCCCGATAAAATGATGGCTCAGGAGCTCGGGGATTTCATCGAGGCCGCAGGGTTGCTCGAGTACGACCCGGCCGCCATCACACGTATTTATGCCGGCCATCCCAAGCGGCTGATCCGCCGGCTCTGGCAAACCCTCGTACCCATAGGCCTGTTGCTGCTGGGCGTCGCCTTCGACTGGATCTTCCAGTTGCTGAAGGATGAGGAACGGGCCCGGGCTCGAGCTCGCGAATGCGCTGAACTTCTCGTGGATCTTGGTCCCGCCTTCATCAAGGCCGGCCAAGCGCTCTCCACACGACCGGACATCGTCCCCCCGCTGCTGTTGGAGGAACTGGCCCAGCTCCAGGACCAACTGCCCGGCTTCGACAGCGGCCTGGCCATGGCCTGCATCGAAGAGGACCTGGGTGCACCGGTGGATGACATTTTCGAGCAGCTGGACCGGGAACCGATCTCAGCCGCCTCCTTGGGTCAGGTGCACAAGGGAATCCTCAAGGGTGGCGCCAGGGTGGCGGTGAAGGTGCAGCGCCCGGGGCTGCGAGAACAGATCACCCTGGATCTGTACATCGTGCGAAACATCGCCGCCTGGTTGAACAGCAACATCGGATTGATCCGCAGCGACCTCGTCGCCCTGATCGATGAACTGGGGCGACGGGTGTTCGAAGAGATGGATTACCTCAACGAGGCCTCGAACGCTGAGACCTTCGCTGAGCTGCATCAACACAACCCTCGCATCGCTGTTCCGACGATTTATCGCAACGCCACCAGCCGCAGGGTGCTGACGATGGAGTGGATTGACGGCGTCAAGCTCACCAATCTTGATGCGGTTCGCGAGCTCGGTGTGGACCCTGACGACATGGTGGAAGTGGGCGTGAACTGCAGCCTTCAACAGTTGCTGGAGCATGGCTTCTTCCATGCCGACCCCCACCCCGGCAATCTCCTGGCTCTGGAGGACGGTCGCCTCTGTTATCTCGACTTCGGGATGATGAGCGAAGTGAGCCGCGAGTCACGCACCGGCTTGATTCAGGCGGTTGTCCATCTGGTGAACCGGAACTTCGGGAAACTCTCCAAAGACTTCGTCACCCTGGGGTTCCTGGCGGAAGACGTGAACCTAGAACCGATTGTCCCCGCCTTTGAAAAGGTCTTCAGCCATGCCTTGGAAGCCGGCGTCAACCGCATGGATTTCAAAGCGGTCACCGACGACATGTCCGGTGTGATGTACAAATTCCCCTTCCGGGTGCCGCCTTACTACGCACTGATCATTCGATCACTGGTCACCCTGGAGGGCATCGCCCTCAGTGTTGATCCGAACTTCAAGATCCTCGGTGCTGCCTACCCCTACTTCGCCAGGCGACTGATGGAGGATCCCGATCCCCAGTTGCGTCAGAGCCTTAAGGAGATGCTGTTCGACGGGGACGCGTTCCGTTGGACCCGTCTGGAAAATCTGGTCTCCAGCGCTGCAAGCCAGGCCCAGCTGGACCTAGAGGCCTTGCTCGATCAACTGCTCGACTTCCTGTTCTCACCCAAGGCAGGACTGCTTCGGGATCAACTGGTGACCGCCACGGTTGATCGGCTGGATGCTCTGGGTTGGTCGACGATGCAACGCCTTGGTCGACGCCTCCCAAAACGACTGCAACCATCAGCCCTTGGCCAGACACCTCCCGGGCTCTCAGATCCACTGATGCAACTGGAGCCGGTGCGGGAGTTGATCCAGGTGTTGCAATCGTTGCCGGGATTCACACCTGAGCTTCTGCTGCGTCGAATGCCAAGGGTGCTCAATGAACCAGACACCCGGCGCATGGGCTTCAAGGTGGCCCAGGGGCTGGCCGAACGGGGAGTTGTCCGGCTGGTGCGGGTCGCCGCTGGAGTTCCCGCCTAACTTCCGGCCAACACCTTCAGCGTGATGCTCCCCAAGCCCTTCACCCGTTCCTCTGTGCTGGCCGTGGCGGCAGGGCTTGGGCTGAGTTTGAGCTGCGTTGTGCAACCCCTACATGCCGCCACGGAGGTCGCGCTGGTGAGTGGTGCCTTCCGCCGCTCCATTCCGATGAAAGAAATCGAACACCTGGCCGAAACCGGTGAAGCCACAGGTCTGCTGGAGGATCTGCTGGAGCTCTCCGGGCAGGACCCAAACGAAGTGGCGCAGATGCTCAACCAGAGCCTCGAGCTTCCCTTGGTGCTCACAAGCCGTTTGATCAACACACGGATCGGTGAGGCCATCCTGCGTCGTGTTGCACGAATCATTCATCCGATCTACACACCGGAACCTGAAGTGAGTGTTCCGGCGATCCGCGCCGGAGTGATCAGTGGATTGCAAAGCGAAGATGGCCTCACGGCAGTGAGCTTTTTGAAGGGCTACCCCAATGCCGTCATGGCGGTGAATCTTCCGGCTCTGTTTGGAGTGATCGAAAAAGCGGAATCCATCGCCGGTCTGGTGCAGTTTTTCTCCGACTCCCCCTTGGACGGATTGAAGGAGGTGCAACCCTGACCAAGCCCTGAGCGGACGCCGCCTAGATTCCGGAAATCCCCCCATTCCAGCCGGTGTCCCTGTTCCAGAACCTCCGTCGGCGTTTCACTGCCACCCCTGTGATGCAGGACTGGCCTGGACTGATTGAGGCCTATCGCAGCTGGCTGCCCGTCAGCGATGCGACCCCAGTGATCAGCCTGCGTGAAGGCGCCACCCCTCTGATCCCCGTGCCATCGGTTGCGGAACAGATCGGCAAGGGGGTGAAGGTGTTCGTGAAATACGACGGCCTCAACCCCACAGGGTCCTTCAAGGATCGGGGCATGACCATGGCCATCAGCAAAGCCAAGGAAGCCGGTTGTGAAGCGGTGATTTGTGCCAGCACAGGCAACACCAGCGCTGCTGCTGCGGCCTATGCCAGGCGGGGTGGAATGCGTGCCTTCGTCTTGATTCCAGACGGCTATGTCGCCCAGGGAAAACTGGCTCAGGCTCTGGTGTACGGGGCTGAGGTCTTGGCGATTCGCGGCAACTTCGACCGTGCCCTCGACATCGTTCGCGAAGCAGCGGAGAAGTATCCCGTCACCCTCGTGAACTCGGTGAATCCCTACAGGCTGCAGGGCCAGAAAACGGCGGCCTTCGAAATCGTGGATGCCCTCGGAGATGCACCCGACTGGCTGTGCATTCCCATGGGCAACGCCGGAAACATCACCGCCTATTGGATGGGTTTTCAGGAATATCAACAGGCCGGCCGGAGCCGGAGCCTGCCCCGAATGATGGGATTCCAGGCCAGCGGGTCCGCCCCTCTGGTGAACAACACCACGGTGACGGACCCCGAAACCATCGCCACCGCCATCCGCATTGGCAACCCGGTCAATCGAGCCAAAGCCCTGGCAGCACGCGAAGCCAGCGATGGCGCGTTCCTGGATGTCACCGATGCGGAGATCATCGCGGCCTACAAGCTTCTAGGCGGCCAGGAGGGAATCTTCTGTGAACCCGCCAGCGCTGCCTCTGTGGCAGGCCTGCTCAAGCGCAAAGATGAAGTGCCAGCCGGCGCCACAGTGGTCTGCGTCCTGACCGGCAACGGCCTCAAGGATCCCGACTGCGCCATCGGCAACAACGACGCCGCCTTCCACACCGACCTCAATCCCGATCTGGGCACCGTCGCCAGTGTGATGGGCTTCTGACACCGCCTTACATCAACGCACTTTCGCCCCCGTCAGGGGGCTTTTTTGTGGCCGTAAGACAAAACCAACCGACAAAGCGGCTGCGGAAGACTCCCGAAAACCATCCCTACACGCTGTGGAAAACAGCCGAGAACTATCCACCCGTTTGTCGCGCAAGTTTTCCACCCGCTGTGAAGAGGTGGAAAACGAGACCGCACTCCCCATCCTGTGAAAAATTCTCCTCAGCCCTGGCTTGTCGAGAATTGCTGTCAGAGCTGGGTTTTGAGCTTCTTTCCCCCTTTTCCCCAGGCCCTACGACGGTTGTTTTTGTTTTTTATTTTTAAATCCATAAAACCTAAACAGCCGAACAGAGGCTCCCGAAGCGTTGGCCATTGCACTTCCCCTCAGCCTGTGAAACCGTGGGACACCTCAGCGCGCTCAGGTCTTCAGGACGATGAAGGTGGTCTGTTCACAGTCCGAACTGAATAGCGCTCTGCAATTAGTGAGCCGTGCGGTCGCAACACGCCCCACACACCCGGTT